>NZ_CP147012.1:3740000-4056250 GCF_037126285.1 Bernardetia sp. MNP-M8 | reverse complement strand
AAACTAGAAGGAGAATCTGTAAAAGTAACTTGGGAGACTATTAATGAACAAAACAATTCTCACTTTATGGTAGAGTGTAGTCAAGATGGTAATTCATTCAGCTCTTTGGGACGTGTAGACGCAAAAGGAACTGGATTAGAAGGAACTTTTAATTATCAATTCTGGGATGCAGAACCATTCACAGGACTTTCATACTATCGCTTACAACAAGTTGATAAAAATGGGTCTTTTGAATATTCTCCTGTAAGAAGCGTATTATTTGAAAAAGTAATAAGTGGAATAAAAGGAGAAGTTAGTCTATATCCAAATCCAAATGGTGGTGCTCGTTTTTATCTAAATCTAGATGGAAAACTTACTATAGACGCACAAATTCAAATTGTAGATATGACTGGTAGAATTGTTCACCAACAAGATGTACAAAAAGGAGGAGCAGACATAGTAATTACTCCTATGCGAGTATTACCAGCAGGAGCATATCTCTTGCGTTTTGTCACTGCAACAGAATCCATTACAAAGAAATTTGTAGTAGAGTAATCTCCAAAACATAGTATTTATAACAAAAGCCTTTTATCAAAAAATGATAAAAGGCTTTTGTTTTTTATTGATAAAAATAGTTCTGAAATTTTTATAAACAAGGATAGATTTATAAAAAATAGAATTTAGCTGTTTTCAATTGAATACAGTGTAACATAAGTTTATTTGTGTTTTACTATTGTCGGTCTCCTTACCGACGATTCTTTTTTATCGTTGTCAGTATCCTACTAACGAATCAAACGAAATTAAAAAGAAATAAAATCTTGTGGATTAACAGGATTTCCTTCATACCAAAGCTCAAAATGCAAATGTGGACCATCTGTAAGTTCGCCAGAGTTTCCAATAACAGCAACTGGATCTCCAGCTTTTACTATCTCACCTACTTTTTTGAGTAAAACAGAATTATGTTTGTAAAAAGAAACCAATTGATGTTTATGTTGAATAGCTAATGTATGTCCAGAATCTTGTGTCCAAGACGACAAAATAACTGTTCCGTCAGCAGCAGCTTTAATAACTTCATTTTTTGGTGCAACTACATCAACTCCAAAATGCGAACTAGCTGAATTATATTGGTTAGTTACTATTCCTGAAATAGGAGAGAAAAATAAAACTTGTTGTAGCTCACTTTTTGAAGTTCGTAATCCTTTTGTTTTAGAATCTTCTTTTTCAAATTGTTTTCTGAAAGCTAAATCAATAGAATCTATTTGCTCTAAATCCAAATCTTGTGTATTGATAGTACTTTCAGTAGAATCTTCTGAAATTTCATCTTTTGGAATATTTCCACCCAAAATTTGCCTTAGATTTTCATAATATTCATTTTGTCCTGCCACAATGGCTTCTAAAGAATCCGACTTTTCCATTAGTTTAAAAAGTCTAGCTTGTGGATTTTCAGAAGTAGAAATTTGATAATCAGTAATGGCTTTTGCTAAAAAATAAGAAGGTATAAAAATAAGCAAAACAAAACCAGTCAAAATAACCACAACTTTTGCAAAGTTGAAACGAATAGTTCTTAGTTTTTCAAAATTTTCTTCATCACGAAATACCATCAAATAATGATGCGTAAACCATTGCCAAAATGTTTTTTTCTGATTCAAAGTCTTGTTAGTGATTAGTGATTGAATGTTAGATAAGACCATTATTTGATAAATAATAATCGGAAATGAATCACAAAAATACGTATTTTTTGAGGACTATATAAAAAATACATAAATTATTAGTCTGATTGTACTAGATTTAGCTATTTTTTAGATATGATTTGTTCCATTGAACACTTTCGAAATTTGCATCAAATAAATTATACTAAAATGATAGATAAATACACAGGTAGTTTTCACAGTCCATTTTTTATTTTTATAAAAGGTCTAAATCATTTATCAGATATAGAAATTCTAAAATTATTGGAGCTTAAAAACATTGAAAAAAGAGATTTTGAAAAAGAAACAGAGTGTTATCTTCGCATAACGAGGGACAAAGAATGGGTTCACATTATGGATAATTGGTATTATAACCTATGGAAATGTACTGGTATAACAGAGATACTAAAACAACTAGGGAAAAAGTATGATTTACTTCATGCCTCATGGGGAGACTCTGATTACTCATTTGATTTTGTCTATTATAAAAATGGAAAACTTAGGCGTAAATATGAAGCTATAGAGCTTGACGGAACAAGTTCTGAAACAACAGTATTTGAAGAAGGTATTCCATTGGAAGAAGAAAATATAATAAAACGTGAACAATTATCCAATATTATTCGTATCGCTAAATCTATCGGAATTGAAATCAATCATAAGTTAGGAAATATAGTTTGCTACCAATATGAAGAGCCTTTTATAGAAGATTAATTTCAAATCTGTTCAAAACGAATCTCAAAATTTGCAATGCCAAAACAAAGTGAGTAATTTTACTATCATTTTAATTCTTCACTTGCCGTTGTCGGTGTGCTCACCGACGACTTAATAATAAAAAAATATATGTCAGATTTTCGTATTGAGCGTGATACAATGGGGGAGGTAAAAGTTCCTGCCGACAAATACTGGGGTGCACAAACAGAGCGTAGTCGTAACAATTTCAAAATAGGTGATGAAGCTTCTATGCCAAAAGAAATTATTTATGCCTTTGCATATCTCAAAAAAGCTGCTGCACAAGCCAACACAGAACTAGGTGTTTTGGCGAAAGAAAAAAGTGACCTTATCGGAAAAGCCTGTGATGAAATTTTGGAAGGAAAATTAGATAAAGAATTTCCTTTAGTAATTTGGCAAACAGGTTCAGGAACGCAGTCAAATATGAACGTAAACGAAGTAGTTGCTTATCGTGGACATGTTTTACAGGGTGGTACACTGACAGATGAGAAAAAAGCATTGCATCCAAATGATGATGTAAACAAATCACAGTCTTCAAACGACACTTTTCCTACAGCAATGCACATTGCAGCCTATAAATTGGTAACAGAAAATACCATTAAAGGAATTGAGAAATTACGTGATGCACTTCAAAGCAAAGTAGAAGAGTTTAAAGACATCGTAAAAACAGGTCGTACTCACTTTATGGATGCTACTCCACTTACATTAGGACAAGAATTTTCTGGCTATGTTCAGCAGTTAAATAATTCTTTGCGTTGCATCAAAAATGCGCTAGAAATGGTAAAAGAATTAGCTTTAGGAGGAACTGCCGTAGGAACTGGACTAAATACACCAAAAGGATATGATGTTTTGGTGGCTCAAAAAATTGCAAATCTTACAGGTTTGCCTTTCGTAACAGCACCAAATAAATTTGAGGCATTAGCTGCTCACGATGCAATGGTGGAGCTTTCAGGAGCATTGAAACGCACTGCTGTTTCGCTTATGAAAATTGCAAATGATATTCGTATGCTCAGTTCGGGACCTCGTTGTGGAATTGGAGAAATTATTATTCCAGACAACGAACCAGGCTCTTCTATTATGCCTGGGAAAGTAAATCCTACACAGCCAGAAGCATTGACAATGGTTTGCGCTCAAGTAATGGGAAATGACGTTGCCGTTTCGGTGGGTGGTTCAAACGGACACTTCGAACTCAATGTCTTTAAACCTCTGATTGCTGCAAATGTACTTCAATCTGCTCGTTTGATTGGTGATGCTTGTGTTTCTTTCACAGATAATTGTGCTGCTGGTATCAAGCCAAACAATGAAATTATTCAACAACATTTAGAAAATTCATTAATGCTTGTTACTGCTCTCAATACGCATATTGGTTACGAAAAATCTGCCAAAATTGCTAAAAAAGCGCATCAAGAAAACAAAACTCTTCGTCAGGCTGCTGTCGAATTAGAATATTTAACTTCAGAAGAATTTGATAAGTGGGTTGTTCCTGCTGAAATGACAGGTTCTTTGAAGTAATTTTTTAATATAAAAAGATATATACAATTCCCACATACGTTTTTTATGGCGTGTGTGGGTTATTTTTTGATAAAAAATACTTTAACCTAAATAATTATTTTTACGTAAATTATAGTCTGCACTCTTTTTTTTATTCTGCTTTATTTATCAAAAAAAATGATACATATTCACAAATTATCTACTCAAAATTACTTTGATTTTCTCAATCAAGAACGCAAAGACCCAATTACAGGCGATCTGATAAAGGAAAATGATGAAGTCGTGATTTGTAGTTCTTGTAAATCTGCTTTTTTGAAGGAGAGTTGGGAGTATTTGGGAAATAGACATTGTGAGCAAAATCAAACCTTAGAAATTATTCCAAAACAGAGTAACTTGGAGCTTAAAATAGGTTTACTAACTTTTCTAGCTCTAGTTCCTAAAGAAGATATTTTCACAAAGTTTTTAGGTGTCTTGATACTTGAAATAGTAGCTTTTAGCTTTGTTTCTATTAGTTCAGATGATTCGTTAGCTCTGCTTGTAATTGGTCTCATTGCTTTTCTTATTCCTGTTACCATAGGAATTCTAGTTATGCCTACTACTAAGATAAATTTATACAGTTCCTATTTGAGCATAAAGAAAATAATAAGTGAAATAAAAATAGAGTACAGAGAAATAAAATACATAACTATTAACTGCAATCACTCAAAATCTACATCAAGTTATATTTACATAAAACAAACTAATGGTACTAGTACAAAAATACCATTAGAGAAAAAGTATCTTGAGTTTCACAAAAACGAAGAGTTATTATATTTTGCAAACTATTTATCTCGTTATACACAAGTTGTTTTGAAAATAGATTCTCGTTATAAAAATGCAATCAAAGGAAAAGATATTCCTGTAAAAATAGAATGGCTTTAAGTACACTGTTTCAAATTATGAAATATAATATACATACACTAACACTTCAAGAACACTTTGATTTTCTCAATCAAGAACGAAAAGACCCAATTACAGGGGATTTGATAAAAGAAAATGATAAAGTTGTTTTTTGTGCTTCTTGTAAATCTGCTTTTTTGAAAGAAAGTTGGGAGTATATAGGAAACAGACATTGTGAGCAAAATCAGACTTTAACAGTTATTCCTAAAAATAAAACTTTAGTATTAAATTATGATGCACCAAACTATTTTAAAATAAAAGAAAAAGAACCTAAGTCTAGTATAATTATAGCTATCATTTTAGCGATTTTATCTGTCTATACATTGGATTTTTTATTTAGTGGCTACTTTAAATACATTTGTATTGTGTTTGCCATACTAATAACATTAATATATTTATCATCTTCATTTTTTTCCTTAAATGAAATAATTATAGGATATTCTGAATTAAGACTAGTAAAAGGTTGGGATTTAAAAGATGATATTCCTTATAAGAATATTACACAAATTATATTTTTAGTAAAAAAAATTAGCGAAAATAACGACAACCTTCATTCTAATTTCCATATTATAGGAGATGATTTGCCTGAGACAGTTTTAGAACCAATATTTATTTCTATAAATTATATTGATTTTAATGAGCAACAAGGATTTATAAAATTAATATCTGAGCTTTCAAAGAAAACAAAAGTAGTTTTTAAAATTGATTCTTCTCTTCAAAACTACATTGCATATAAAAATATTGCTGCGCCAATAGAATGGATTTAAAAAAATATAAAACATAAATAGAATTAAAGGGTTAATATTTGAGGGCATTAATTATAAATTGATAAACTTTATTTATATTTGCCTTATATTTAAAGGTCATTTTTTCAGAAAATCAACTTTATTTATAGAATTGATACAAAAAACCAATTCAACAATAGTTTTAATTTAACACCTTATTCTCTCAAAATTTCTATTTATGTCACATATTCGTTTTGAAGCATTAAAAGATGCCAAAAATCGCCCAGAAGTAAAAGTAACTCCACCATCTAATCGTATCTCTGATTACTTTGGAGTAAATGTTTTTAATGACAAAGCAATGCAACGCTATTTGTCTTCTACAACATACAAAAACCTAAAAACAGCCGTCGAAAAAAGTCAAAAAATAGACACTCGTCTTGCTGATGCTGTAGCTTCTGGAATGAAAGCATGGGCAATCGAAAATGGTGTTACGCATTATACGCACTGGTTTCAGCCATTGCGTGGCACAAGTGCAGAAAAACATGATTCTTTTTTCCGTCCGAATGCAGAAGGAACTCCTTTAGAAGAATTTAAAGGTTCTACACTTGTTCAGCAAGAACCTGATGCTTCTTCTTTTCCTAGTGGTGGACTTCGTGTAACTTTCGAAGCTCGTGGTTATACAGCTTGGGATCCTTCTTCTCCTGCTTTTATTGTAGAGAGTGGAGGAGGAAAAACACTTTGTATTCCTTCGCTTTTTGTATCTTATACAGGCGAGGCACTAGACCACAAAACACCTTTGATTCGTTCTATTGACTTACTGAATCGTGCTGCCACTAATGTTTGTCGTCTTTTTGATAGAAATGTAAACAAGGTTACAATTACTTTGGGTGTTGAGCAAGAATTTTTTGTAGTGGATAAAGCACTATTCTATGCTCGTCATGATTTAATGTTGGGTGGTCGTACTGTTTTGAGTCATGCACCAGCTCGTGGTCAACAGTTAGATGATCATTATTTTGGTTCGATTCCTTCAAGAGTAAAAGCATTTATGCAAGACTTCGAAATTGAATCATTGAAATTAGGTATTCCAATTACTACTCGTCATAATGAAGTTGCACCTGCACAGTTTGAATGTGCGCCACAATTTGAGGAAGTAAACGTAGCTGTCGATCACAACATGGTTTTGATGGATGTAATGAGCAGAGTGGCAGAACGTCATAACTTGAAAGTTCTTTTCCATGAAAAGCCATTTCAAGGTGTAAATGGAAGTGGAAAACACAACAACTGGGCTTTAAGTACAGATACAGGTAAGAATTTATTAGCTCCTTCTAATAAGCCAAAAGAAAATTTACAGTTTTTAGCCTTCTTTGTAAATACAATTAAAGCTGTTCACGAACATGCCGATTTGCTTCGTGCAAGTATTGCTTCTGACTCAAATGATTATCGTTTGGGTGCAAATGAAGCACCTCCAGCAATTATTTCTGTTTTTGTAGGTTCACAACTTGATAAAGTATTGAACGAATTAGAAGAAAATGCAAAAGTAGAAGTTGGTAAAGGAGACAATATGTATATCAAGTTAGGAATTGATAAAATTCCACCAATTTTGTTAGACAATACAGACAGAAATCGTACTTCACCTTTTGCTTTTACAGGAAATAAATTCGAATTCCGTGCTGTTGGTTCTACTGCCAACTGTTCACTTCCTATGATGGTTTTGAATACGGCAGTTGCTGATCAACTTGTAAAATTCCATGATGAAGTAGAAAAAGCAGAAGCAAATGGAGAAAAAAGAGAATTAGCTATCGTTAATGTTCTTCGTCGTTATATCAAAGAATCAAAAGCAATTCGTTTTGAAGGCAATAATTATAGTGATGAGTGGGCAGAAGAAGCTAAAAAACGAGGTCTTTCTAATTTAAGAACGACTCCGGAAGCTCTTACAGCTAATCTTACTAAAAAAGGAAGAAAATTATTTACAGATAATGCTATCTTGACAGAACAAGAAATTGAAGCACGTCAAGAAATTCATTTAGAAAATTACTTGCACCAAGTTCAGATTGAATCTCGTTTGATAGGCGACTTGACAATAAATCATGTTATTCCTTCTGCTATGAAATATTTGGGAGAACTTACCGAAACAATCCATAAAATGCAAAAAATTGGTTTGGATGATGATTTGGAAATGATAACTGATACAGCTCGTAGAATTGCTAAACATGTCAATAAAGCTACCAACCTCGTTAAAGAAATGATAAACGAACGCAAGAAAGCAAACCTACTAGAGCCAACAGAAGGAGCAGATGCTTATTGCAACAAAATAAAGCCTTATTTTGATAAAATTCGTTATGAAACTGATAAATTAGAGCAGTTTGTCGATGATGAAATGTGGCAACTTCCTAAATATCGTGAACTTTTGTTTGTGAGGTAACTCTTTGTTTATGTGTTTTTAAATATCTACATTCAGAGTAAGAGACAAAAAAAGGAATTTGATAAAAAATATCAAATTCCTTTTTTTTATTCGAAAATAGTCCGAATTTTACATTTTTATTTCTATTTTAAAAATAAAAATTTTAAACAACTATCTATATACCTTACATCATTTATGCAACCATTAGTTTCTGCAAGTAGAGAAGAATTAGATATCGAACTTTTAGTCAAAGAAGGAAACATTCCTACTGATATTTTTGGACATATATTTGTCAATTCTTCTGTTGGTTCAGTAAACTCTAATGGTCTGCCCTATCCAAAAACTACTTCTGATGGAAAAGCAAATTCAGAATATGGAAGTCCTATTCTGAATGGAGATAGTATGGTTTTTCGTTTTGATTTTGATAAAACAGGAAAAGTAAATCTCAAATCTCGTTTGTTAAAACCTCCTTCCTATTATGCTGATATAGCTTCAAAACAAGGTTCGGCACGAAATAAAAAATATGGCTTCTCAAATATGGGTATTTCTCGTATTTCCTTCGAATTAGGTGCAAGAAATTTATTAAGTACAGCTCTTACACCTTTCAAAACAAAAAATGACGATTGTATTAGAATGCTTGCCACTTCAGATTTGGGACGACCTTTTGAAATTGATATAAATACATTAAAAGTCATTACTCCTATTGGTACAAATGAGCAATGGCAAGCCAAAAATGTTCCTTTTATAGATTGGATTTTCCCTATTCATCAAACTAGCGCACATCCTAGTTTTGACCCAATTACAAAAGAAATATTTACAGTCAATTATGTAAAAGGTTCGAAAAATGTAGCTTCCCTAATTCGGATTGGTGAAGGCTTGATTCAAAAAAGAACATCTATCAAAAATCATTTTAAACATGCTGTTTTGAGAGCAAATGAAGTTTCAAAAAATGAAATTTATAGTTATTTTACTAAACTTCATAGCAAAGCTGATTATAACCAAAGTAGAGTAAATATAGATGACGAAATTAGCTTTGTTCAAAAGACTTCCACTTGGATTAAAAATAGATTCAAAAATCTAACAAATTTAAAAACAACAACAGAACCGATTTTATACCTTATGAAATGGGAAGGAGATGAAGCAATACACACTTGGAAACTTACACAAGAAGACGGAACACCTATTAATATTCTTCAATGTATGCACCAAACTAGTCTAAGTAAAGATTATATTTTATTGATTGATGCTTCTTTTAAGGTAGGATTGGATGTTCTGATGAATAATCCATTTCCTCAAAATCCAAATTTTAATAAAATATTGCGTGAACTTGTCGCCAGCAAACAACTTCCTTATACCAAAATGTATATTGTCAGAAGGCAAGATTTGACAGAAGATATTGATACTGTAAAAGTAAAACAATTTCACATTCCACTTGAAACCATACATTTCACAACTAATTATGAAAATCCAAATGGACAAATAACCTTTTATACTGCAAATAATGCAGGGGCATGCTTGTCTGAATGGGTTCGTTATTATGATAAAATTGTAAACTTTCCAAAAGATACTCCTATTGAAGAAGGAACAGCAGGTATTTTAGCTGTTGGAGAAATGGATATAGCAAGAATGGGAAAGTTTGTGATTGATGTAGAAAATGAAAAATTTATCAAAAAAGAACTCTATCACAATATTGGAAATATCAAACAAGAAAAAGATACAGAACAACCTCAAAAAGTAGGCGCACATACTTGGGGAGTAGGTTTATATACCCATAGAGATATTATTTCTGAGTCTGTTCCTCATTCCAAAATACAACATATTTATTGGCAATGTTCTGGAATAGAACATCGCCGACTTACCCGTTTTGTCTATAATTCTTATAAAAATTATCCAAATAGAATTGTTCCTTTAAAAGACATAGAAAATTATACCTTACAAGAAATTCCTGCAACGCTTACTTGTTTGGATACTGAAAAGATGGAAATAATAGATTTTTATGAATTCCCTAAAAACTATGAAATTCGTTCTTTACAATTTATACCTCGCAAAGAAACAAAAGCAAATTCTGACAAATCAATATCACCTTCTATTGATGGCTATATTTTTTGTATGATGGTAAATGGCAAAGGACAAAAACCAGATACAAATTATGAACGTGAAATTTGGATTTTTGATGCTGCTAATCTGAAAAAAGGAGCTATTTGTATTTTACATCACCCTTCACTTATCTATTTTTTTACTTTACATTCTGCTTGGATTCCTTATTTAGAAAAACGAAAATCTGATTATCAAGTAAATCTAAGACGAGATTATCAAAGTCAAATAGAAAAGTTAAGTTCAAAGAAAAAAAGAAAAGAATTACACAAATTTATGAATGAACATGTTTTTCCTTTTTTTGAGTAAAATAAATTCAATAAAAAAGAAATTTGATAGATTTTATCAAATTCCTTTTTGTTTTATATTACAATTTCACACTCTAAAGAGTATGCTACATAATGATTTACCAACTAATTTTTTCTTTATTCAAAAAAGCACCAATTCCTTTTTTACAATCTTCTGTCATTCTTGCTTTTGCATTAAGTTCGGCAGCATAACGAAGCGCATCTGGAATCGTTTTTTCCTGTACATCCAAAATAGCTTGTTTTGTAAGTGCCATCGCTTGCGCAGAATTTGTATCACAGATATTCTGACAAAAATCTAAAACGGTTTGTTCTAAGTCTTCAGCTTCTACAATTTCGGTAACAATTCCATACTGCTCGGCTTTTTCGGCTTTGATAAGATTTCCAGAAATGAGTAAATGTCTTGCACGAGCTTCTCCAATTTTGCGAATCAGAAAATACATCACAATCGCAGGAACAAAACCGATTTTTACTTCTGTATAGCCATATTTTGCCTTCGGAACAGAAAAAACAAAATCACAAACTGACACCAAACCACAACCACCAGCCAGTGCATGACCTTGTACTTGTGCAACAGTAGGTTTTGAAAGCATATAAATCTGCTCATACAAATCTTTCAAAGAAGAAGAGTCACCTAAATTTTCTTGATAAGAATTTGTTTGGAGTGTCTGTAAATACCCCAAATCTGCACCTGCACAAAAAACATCACCATTTGCCTTCAAAACTATAACTTTTACAGTTGAGTCATTTTCAGCTTTCGAAAAGTTGGTTTTTAGTTCTTCTACCAATTCATCACTAAAGGCATTTCTTTTTTCTGGACGATTGAGTGTAATAAAAGCAATTCGGTTTTTGACTTCGTAGTTGGTGTACATTTTTTTTGAAATATGTGTGTTTTTGAAATTATTGAAGGATTAAAGATAAAATGAATTTTAGTTTAATCAAAAAGATTGCATCAAAAACCCTAAGGGTCTTCGAAGTCCCTTAGGGTTTGATATTATGAATTACAGAAAATTTAAACAGTTTCTAAATCACCTTGAACAATAACTTCAATTTTATTTCCCTCTTCATCTTCGACTGCATCTTTTTCTACTTTCAAGTTATCGATAATAAACTCTTGACGTTCACGAGTATTTTTGCCCATATAATAAGTCAGAAGATCTGAAATAGAAGTCGATTTATTCAAAATTACAGGCTGGAGTCTCATATTTTCATCTATAAACTGTCCAAATTCGTCAGGTGAAATCTCTCCCAAACCTTTGAATCGTGTAATTTCGGCTTGTTTGCCTAATTTATTTATAGCCGTTTGTTTTTCTTCTTCTGAATAACAATAGATAGTTTCCTTTTTATTTCGAACTCTAAATAATGGTGTTTCTAAAATATGTAAATGTCCTTTTTTTACTAAATCAGGGAAGAAATGTAAAAAGAAAGTCATCATAAGTAGTCGAATGTGCATTCCATCAATATCGGCATCCGTTGCTAAAACAATTCTATTAAAACGAAGTCCATCTAATCCATCTTCAATATTTAAAGCGTGGAAAAGAAGATTAAATTCTTCATTTTCATAAACTACTTTTTTGGTTTGACTAAAACAATTCAATGGCTTTCCACGAAGTGAAAAAACAGCTTGTGTTTGTACATTTCTAGCCTTGGTAAGACTTCCACTTGCCGAATCTCCCTCGGTAATAAAAATAGTTGTCTGTCTTTTTATTTCCTCATCGCCTTTGTTGTCGTCAAAATGAACACGACAATCACGCAATTTTTTATTGTGAACACTTGCTTTCTTTGCTCTTTCATTAGCAATTTTCTTAATACCTGAAATTTCTTTGCGTTCTCTTTCAGATTGCAAAATTCGCTTCAAAATAGCATCTGCAACCGTTGGATTTTTATGTAGATAATTATCTAGTTCTTTTCTAAGAAAATCATTAATGAAATGACGTACACTAGGTGAATTTGAATCTGGAGAAATATTTTGAGAGCCTAATTTTGTCTTAGTTTGAGATTCAAAAACAGGTTCTTGAACTTTTATTGCAATTGCACCAGCTATTGACTGACGAATATCTGACGCATCAAAACTTTTACCATAAAAATCACGAATTGTCTTTACCATCGCCTCTCTAAAAGCTGCTAAATGCGTTCCTCCTTGTGTAGTATATTGTCCGTTTACAAACGAATAATAATCTTCTCCATAATCGTTGGTATGACTAAAGGCAACTTCAATGTCTTCTCCTTTTAAATGAATAATTGGATAACGTAATGACTCTTCATTTACTTTTCTCATCAAAAGGTCATACAAACCTTTGTTAGAATAGAAATTTTTGCCGTTATAGTTTATTGTCAATCCTGCATTCAGAAAGGCATAATTCCAAATTTGTTCTTCCAAATATTCAGGAATAAAACGATAATTTTTGAAAATAGAATTATCAGGTTCAAAAACTACAAATGTTCCATTTTTTGCATCTTCATCTACAATAGGCAAATCATTTTTCAAAACTCCTTGATGAAATTCAGCCACTTTTGACTTTCCTTCTCGGGTAGATTTTACACTAAAATGCGTAGAAAGGGCATTGACAGCCTTTGTACCAACCCCATTCAGACCAACAGATTTTTTAAATGCTTCTGAATCATATTTTGCACCTGTATTAATTTTGGAGACACAATCAATGACTTTTCCGAGTGGAATTCCACGCCCAAAATCACGAACTGAAACTCTATGATCTTCAATTTTGATTTCGATGCGCTTTCCATGTCCCATCACAAATTCGTCAATACAGTTATCGACTACTTCTTTTACAAGAACATAGATTCCATCATCTTGTGCCGAACCATCACCCAATTTTCCGATATACATACCTGGGCGAAGACGAATGTGTTCACGCCAATCTAGTGAACGTATACTGTCTTCATTATAAGTCGAATTTCCAGTAGAAGGTGTATTTTGAGCCATATTTATATATAAATTTCTATATTTTATCTTTAGTTTGTTATATTTATTCTTGTTAGAAGAGAATAAAATCTCTTTTTTACTTAATAAATCAAATACTTTGCAAAGATGATTAATTTTTGAGTAAAATCAGATTTAAAAAAAATATTCTTAAATTCCTTTACAAAAATGCTAATTAATTTAGCAAAAAGCAAATTTAATTTATTTAGTAATAAGTTTTAGACTGATTCTACTTGTCTATACAAAAACAAATTCAAATAAAAATGGTCTTATAATTTTTATTCCATAGAACTTATCACGGTTTATATTAAGGTAGTTCAGACTTCCAGTCTGAACATCAGAAACAGTATTTTATCAAATTCAACAGTCTTCCAGACTGTTATACAAAAATAACCGTGATGACCTTTTATGTAGAAAACCAATTTAAGACAACTACTTTTCATAAAAAATTTCGTGCTTAGAGTAATAGATTCAAACCTAAATTAAAAATTTCATCAGTCAGAAAATTAATTTGACCGAAAAACCACTCAAAAAACACAATGTAATTTTTATTCTCAAATAAAACACTTAAATTTGTATTAACAACCTACCACACAAATAAAACTTATTGATTATTATTTTGCTTGAAATCTATTTTTTTGAGTAATTTTTAACAAAAAAGATTTTAAAACTGTTGATTGTTAAAACAAAATACACAACTAACACAAAAAATAATTATAATGAATCATTCTAATATCAAAAGAAAATTCAAACTTACAGCTTTGCAATGGTCAGCTCTTGTAATATTACCTTTGTTTATTTTTGCTCTTTTTATGAAGGTACAAGAAAGACAAGAAACTGAAAATTCTTCTGATAAACTTATTCATACCAAAAATTCTGAACCGAAAAACTATATGATTCAAACTGTTTCTCAGCCTGTTATTCATACTCCAGAAAGCATAGGTAGTTCTGATTCTCCTAAATAAATACTTCCTCCACAACTATTTTTTGTTGCTCCTGTAACTGAGGCTAATGTATTTGTTTCTTCTCTCAACCTCAAAACTCCCAAAAAGGCAAAAATTAGAGCTTCTTTGTAAGCGATAAGTGTTTTATCTCCTTTCACTATTTCAATTTTTGGTAATAATTGCTCCAAATAACTGATTAATAAATCATTATAAGCTCCTCCTCCTGTAATCAATACTTTCTTTTTTGATTTTGATAGGCTGTTTAACTCAATTTTTTTGATGCTTTCTGCAATTTGGAAAGCTGAATGATAGGTACAAGTATGTAATAAATCTTTAATTATTATCTCTTCTATTTTGTTTGTATTTGAAATTTGTGATTCTAATAAAGGAAAGACAAACTCTTCTACCCACTCTCTACCCAAAGATTTAGGATAATCCTCTTTATAAAAATCTAACGCATTTAACTTTTGAAGTGCTTTTTCATTGATTTTTCCTTCTTTTGCTAAATTTCCTCCTTTATCATACTCAAAACCTATTTTGTTCGAAAGATAATTTAGCACCATATTACAAGGACAGATATCGAAAGCAAAACGAGAATTTATACTCTTTTCATGCTCATTGCTATTCTTATTAAAAGAAACATTTGCTATTCCTCCCAAATTCAGACAAAAATCATAATCAGAAAAAAGAAGCTCATCACCTATCGGAACAAGTGGCGCACCTTGTCCACCTAAAGCAACATCTGTTTGGCGAAAATCACAGACTATTGTGAAACCAGTTTTTGCTGCTAACATAGCTCCATTTCCTATTTGAAATGTAAAACCAAATTCTTCACTCACTTGATTTCTTCTATCATTCTTTATCAATGGCTGATGAAAAATAGTATGTCCGTGTGAAGAAATACAATCTAAAGAAGACAAATCAAAACCCTCACTTTGCAAAACAAATTTATTTATATTTTCTATTAAAAAATGTGTCCATTCTGTTTCTAATCTTTTAAGTTCTAAGGCTGAGAGAAGATGTGCATTTTGTAATTTTTGTTTCCAAATTTGGTCATATTCTATAAATTCTGTTTTGATAATTTTGTAGTTCCATAAGGAAAGGTTATTTTTTATCTGATTTTCAAACTGGCAAAGTGCAATATCAAGTCCATCTAATGAAGTACCAGACATAAGTCCGATACTATGATAAATATTTTTCATAATTAGTTTTGACATAGGAATAAGTCTATTTAATGACAGTAAAATTATAGTATATTCTAAAATAAAAAATTAAAATTTCAATAAAGTTGTTTGTTTGAGAGAATCTAAGTAATTTTTGGTACTAATTGCAAAACAAGATGCTATTTTCTGTCTTAATATCTTTTATCTGTACTTCTGTCTATCAATCTTAATATAGCATTTAGGATTTTAGTTAAAGATTTTAATCAACAAATAAATGAAATCAACTTATCTACTACAAAGATTTTCTAAAATTTTAAATTTTAATAATTTATTCCATACAGTTGTAGTAAAACAAGTATTTTTTATACTTATTTTATTTTTTCTGGCAAATACAACTCTTTTTGGACAAGAACTCACTTCCTATGGAGTAACAGGACGAGGAGGAGTAGCTACTACTTTTGCAACTGACTATCAAGCTATTGGCGTTAATCCTGCTAATTTAGCTATTCGTAAAAGTTTTAGAGATCCCAAAATTACATTTGGCTTTTTAGAGGGGAATATTGGTTTTTATACAGAAAACGTAACATTTAGTCAGATTTTGAAGAGCTATTTTCCTAAAGCTTTTAATAATGGAAACAACTATCAACTTACTTATGCTGAGAAACAAAAAGCTGCAAAAGATTTGCCCGATGCTTCTCTTTCAACTACTATCAATGCTACTTTATTTGGAATGCATGTTAGTTCTGAAAAACTAGGTGGTTTTGCATTTAGCATCCGTGATCGATTAGATTTTTATAGTAAAACTAATTCTACGCTTAGTGAAATTTTATTTTTGGGGCAAAATGCTTCTTATTTTACGAATCTTTTGCTATCAAATGGACAAACTATTTCCAATAGCCAAGATTTATCTCAAGATATAAGAGATCAAGTTGTTTTTGGTTTTCGTCCAGAAAGCGAATCACAAACCTATGGTGAAGTTATGAATAATTCTACTATTCAGATGCTTTGGACAAGAGAGTATAACTTTGCGTACGGAAAAAAAATAGTGGATAGTTATAATGTCCAAGTGTTTGCTGGTTTGGGAGTACGTTATATTAGTGGTATTACACTTATAGATTTGGAGTCACAAAATAATGTCTTTATTGGTGAAACCATTGCTTTATCGCCTTCTTTTCCGATAGAAGGTTTTGATATTCCTAGCCCAACTAATGTTGGCTATCAACCTAAAAATGGTTTTGCTCGTTTTGCTTTACCCAAACCTATTGGCAATGGTTACGGAATTGATTTAGGTCTTAATATAGTTATTAAAAGAAATTTATATCTAGGTGCTTCTCTTATTAATTATGGAAAAATGTCTTGGACAGGAAATGTATATAATATTACTGACGGAATCTTAGCACAAACACAAGGAACAGGTTTTGATAACTACAATTTTATTGCCTACTCTCCTGAAACATTTCAACTTGGAGGAGAAGGTTCTGCTTTATCTTGGGAAGGCAGCGAAAAATTTGATGATGAATTGCCTGCTATGTTGCGTGTAGGAGGAAGTTATGAATTTTTCAAAACAGCTCATTTAGGCTTTGATGTAGTTGTACCTCTTAATATAGATGCTCCTGGTAGTTTAGCGAGTAATTTATATGCTATTGGTGGCGATCTTCGTATAAACAAATTACTGACAATTTCTTCAGGACTAAGTACAGGAGGAAATCAAGATTTTAATCTTAATATTCCTTTTGGCTTAACCTATCATGCACGAAGAGGACATTATGAGGCAGGATTTAGTACACAAGATATTTCATCCTTTATTGGAGATATAGAAGGTGGTGGAAACAATATTTCATTTGCACTCGGCTTTCTACGTTTTAAGTTTTAAAACTAAGCAAGTATTTTTAACCCAATTGAAAATTAGATAGCATTTTATAATGCTAGAAAACAAAAAAGACGATGCCAAAATTAGCATCGTCTTTTTTTGTAAATAAGTAAATCTAAAAAAGATTTAGGAAAAAATCTAAGCTCATTTATTTACTTTTTTTAGTAACTAGATTCATTTCATCAATAAGACGAGAAGCACCAGCTAATTTATCAATACAAAAAAGTACATAACGAATATCTACATTGATACAACGTTTATACTGCTCATCAAAAACTAAATCACCTGTCATGGCTTCCCAGTTTCCATCAAAAGCAAGACCGATAAGTTCTCCATTTCCATTAATTACAGGACTTCCAGAGTTTCCTCCTGTGATGTCATTGTTTGTAATAAAACCAACATGAAGTGTTCCATCTTTATCTGCATATTTTCCATATTCTTTAGACATTTGCATTTCTAATAGAGCTTTAGGAGCATCAAACTCATCATCATTAGGGACATACTTTTCAGCAACTCCTTCTAATGTTGTAAAATACTGATATTTTACTCCATCTTTTGGAGAATAATCTTTTACATTTCCATAAGAAAGACGAAGAGATGAATTTGCATCAGGGTAATATGTTTTGTCTTTATTTTTAACCAAAAGACCAGCTACATAATCTTTCATAGCAGAAGCAATCTCTTCATTTGAAACCATTAGTTGTGGTCTTACCTTTGTATAATATGTTTCTACCACTGAAGTAATAAGCTGCATAACTGGATCTTTTTCCAAAACTTCTCCATTTGGATTTTCCAAAAACTTCATTGTTTTTTCTTCTGTTGCAAAAGCAGAGTTTTCAAAAATCACATTAGCATATTTATTGAAGTCTTCTCCATTTTCGCCAGCTATTCTTGCAAATATTTCTGGGTGATATTTTTTGTCTATATCTTTATAAAACATTCCCAATAAAGCTCCAGTAACATTTTTATCCACAGTTGCATTGTATTCTTTGAAATGTTCTTTTGTTGCTTCTTTCAATTTTGCAATCATTTCATCTACTTGTTCTTGATTTTCTTCATTTACTCCTGTTGCTAGAGTTCTTTGTAATTGAAGAAAACTTGCTCCAAACTCAATGATTTCACTTCCGAAGAAAGCTTCCTGCCAATAAGCTGACCAAAGCGAATAATCAACAGCACTACTATATGCTTTATCTAAACGAGAAAGAGCTGTGCTATAGGCCTCATTACCAGAAGCATCTGCCCAAGTTTGATATTCTTTTTCTTCTTTACGTTTTTTATCGATAGTTTTGAGACGTTTTAATCCTGCATTTTGTCCGATAAAATATTTGTAATAATTACTGATTGAAGCATATTTTGAAGCATAGGCAATACGTGTAGCTGCATCTACGTCCATTTGCTCTTTCATGAGTGAAAGTCTGCTTTCACGTAATTTTATACGAGCTGGGTTTGTAACAGCATAATCCACATCAAGACCATAAGAAGTTTTGAAACGCTGTGTACTACCTGGGAAACCAAATACCATAGCAAAATCACCTTGTTCTACTCCTTTCATAGAGACAGGTAAAGAATGTTTTGGTTGCAAAGGAACATTTTCAGTAGAATATTCAGCAGGTTTTCCATCTTTACCAGCATACACACGAAGTAAAGAAAAATCACCTGTGTGACGAGGCCACATCCAGTTATCTGTATCACCACCAAACTTTCCAATTGATGAAGGAGGCGCACCTACCAAACGAACATCTAAAAATACTTCTGACACAAAAAGATAATACTCATTTCCATAGAAAAAGTCTTTGATGTATCCTTTATAATGTGTGTCTTTTGTATGTTCTGCAATAATTTCAGCTTTGATTTCTTCTAATTTTTGAGCTTGGTCATCTAAACTAAGTCCATCAAGAGCTTTTTTTACACGTTCTGTTACATCTTCCATTTTTACTAAAACAGAAGCTGTAATTCCTGGGTTTGGAAGTTCTTCAGCAAGAGATTTTGCCCAAAAACCATCTGTCAAATAATCATTATCTACTGTACTATGATTCTGAATCATATCAAAAGCACAGTGATGATTTGTAAGCAAAAGTCCTTTTGAAGAGATTGCTTCTGAAGTACAGAAGTTCCAAGAAGGATCACCATAACCCAATCCAAAAATAGCATCTTTTAGACTTGAATTATTTACACTATAAATTTCTTCGGCTGTCAATTTTAGTCCATTTGCTTTCATATCAGCTTCATTCAAGCGTTTTACAAGCATAGGCAACCACATACCTTCATCAGCACGAGTATAACCTGCCAGCATAACAAATGCTAAAATGAAAGTGGAAATTTGTAGACTAATTTTTAAATTAGGTTTGTACATTATGTGTGTTTAATTTTTAAGATAAGGGAATGAATATAAATTATGTATTTGATTTTTTACTAAAAAAGAAATCAGTAGTTTTGAATATGAATAATTTACAAAGGTAAAAAAAAAATGCTATTACTTTTAGCATAGGTTCAATAAACCTTAAAATTCTTGGTAGAAAAGTCTTTTTTTGTTTATAATTAACCCTAAACTGAGCGCATGGCTTCAACAGGATCTAAACGAGCAGCCAAAATAGCAGGGATAATTCCAGCAATGATTCCGATTATAGTAGCTACACTGACTCCCAAAATCATATTTTTGATAGATAGAGAAATTATGAAAGTATCACTAGAAAACAAAGAAAGAAAAGAAACCAAAATAAGTCCTCCAATTCCTCCAATAATACAGAGTAAAATGGCTTCTAATAAAAATTGCCATAGAATAAATCCTTTTTTTGCTCCTAAGGCTTTCTGAACGCCAATAAGAGAGGTGCGTTCTTTTACAGAAACAAACATAATATTTGCAATTCCAAAACCTCCTACTAAAATTGAAAAGAAACCAATAGCCCAACCTGCAAGCGTAAGAATGCCAATTACACCATCTAAGAAAACGGCAAACTGTTCTGGTCTATTTAAAGCAAAGTTTTCTTCTTGTTTGGGTCGTAATCCTCGTTTTATTCGTAAAAGTCCTGTAATTTCTCCTTCTACATTCTGTAAATCTTTATCGTCATCAAATCCTTTTATAGAAATAGAGGGTTTTATTCCTGTTTTTCCTTCAGGAATCATTTTGGTTAGTGTATAATAAGGCATTAGGGTAATATTATCATTACTGGGAGCATCTAGTAGATTATCACCTTGTTTTTTGAGAATTCCTATAACTCTAAACTTTCTGCCCTTTAGTTTAATTATTTTATCAATAGCACTTTCTACGTTTTCATTTCCAAACAAATCTTTTGCAACTGTATTTCCCAAAATAACCACTTCAACAGCTCTATCTACTTCAATTTGCGTAAAATAACGACCATATTCAATAGGAATATCACTTACAATATTATGTTGAAACGTAATTCCTTGAACCACTAAACCCGAAAGACTATTTTTTTTGTATTTAGCTGTAAAACCTGAACGAATAGCAAAGACAGAAACAGCTTGTGCTTGTGTTAGATTTTTTTCTAAGAACCGAAACTCATCCATACTTGGATCTGGACGATTTATATATTTCCACCACGGATAATCTGAAGCAAAAATCCAAGGCATTTTTTGTACATAAATAACACTTTCTCCCAAAAAAGACAAACTGCCTTTAATTCCTTTTTCTAAAGCATCCACAAAAGTAAGCACACCAATAATGGCAAAAATGCCAATTGTTACACCTAAAAGAGAAAGCAGAGTTCGTAACAAATTACTTTTCAATGCTCCCAATGCCATTGAAAGACTTTCTAACCACAGAGAGAAGTTCATAAATATTTATACTAAATAATATAGATTATTATTTTAAACACAAAAATACATACTAGATATGTAGCGTTTACTGTGGCAATATTACAACTTTGAATAAATGTTTTGCAAATCTCTCTATGAAAGAGAAAACTGTTGCTTGAAAATATGATTTATACTTTCACATTCAATATTTTTTATTTCTGATCTTTCAAGCTAAAAACAAGGCTCATTTTTATTAAAAAGACAATATGGATACCGAATATCTACTGCATCTTGAAGAGAATATACTTTGATACTATCTACTTCTCCTGTCTTGTTATAATACTTCCATGTCTCATATTTATAATTATTTCTTATCAAACCTTCTTCCTTTATTGTGCCTTGTTTATAGTAATAGTCTTTCCAATATCCTTCGCCTTTCAAAAAAATGCTCTTATATAATAAACTATCATTAGTAGTATAAACTTCTAAAAAACCTTCTAACTGCTTGTTTTGATAGGGTACTATTCTAACTATTTGTTTGCCATAAGCTACTTCATAGTTTCCTATTGGATACCCATTTATTAATTCGATATGTTCTGAACCTATGTCATTATTTTTTCTGTAGTACATAGATAAAGAAGAGGTATTTAGAGCATACTCTGAGTAAGTTAGAATAGTATCAGTTAGTTCTATTCTTTCTTGTTTTTTAATGATTTGTTCTTTTTTATTTATATAAAAACGTTTCACAAAAAGAGAAATATCTTTCTGTTCTTCTAGGTTATAAGACGGAGGCGAAGGCATATTTTTAGTGAGTACCTTAGTATTTTTGTGTTGACAGGCTATGCAAAGTAGAGTAAGAAAAAGAATATATATTTTTCTCATAGTTTAATTGTAATAATTTTGAGTTTCTTCCTGCATAATTTCCCACTGAAACTTATAAAATATTTTGCGCCTTATCCACTATTTTTACTTTGCTCTCTTTCTTTTCGTCTTTCCTCCTTTTTAGCTTTCTTTTTTTGTTTGTCTTCCCATTTTTTATCATAGCGAGGAGAATTAGGATGCAATGGGTCTCTAAGATACTTGTGTTTTACTTCTGGAACATTAAATTTAGCATAGTTTATCTTTTTCACTCTTACAAAATAAGGAGGAAACCAGTCAATACCCTGTTCTACAAAGCAAAATTCCTTTTCTAAAGAATAAATATTACGGACTAATAAACTATCTTCAATCACATTATAAACAGCATAATAAGCAATATCATTATTGGCAGCATTACAAAAAGTATATCTATAAAAACTATTTCGCTCTATATAATACATTTCAAAATTAGGTTCTATGCCTAGTTTAGAATATAAATCATAACCATCATTCTTGATATATATATATTAGGCTGTACAAACTATAAAAAAAATTCCTCGTATTTTTGAGTTACTACACAACAAAAAATACCGAGGAATATGTCTAAACGACAGTATGAATATAGGATAAAAAACTGGAAATCCAAAGCTATGGCACGCAGAAAAGAAAACGACTATTTAAAAAGTCGTATTAAAGAACTCTTAGATAGCCGAGATTCTTGGAAAAAAAAATATCAAGCAGAAAAATTACAAGGCAAATTAAACTTGTCTACTAAAAAAGCAAAAAGACACCAGTATAGCTTACAGGTAGTCAATTTTGTACTAGAACTATATAAATATGGTGGTATGAGTTTACGCAGTTGTCGTCATACGTTAGTTTGCTTACATCTTTGTTTTGGTTTACAAGGCAAATTACCAAGTCATAGCAGTATCCGTAATTGGTTATGCAAATGTGGAGCTTATCGTCTTGAACACACAGAAAACCAAAGTAGCGAGTATGTGGTCTATGTGGATGAAAGTATTAGTTTTGGTAGTGAAAAAATACTTTTGCTACTAGGTGTTTCAGTAGATGCTATTCCTAAAAACCGAAGTTTATCTCATAGTGATATGGAAGTTTTGGCAGTAGAAATTGGTAACGAATGGAGAGGCGAACAAATAGCGAAAGAATTAAGTAAAATAGCCTCTGAAACAAAAATAAAATATATTGTTAGTGATGAAGGTACTAACTTAAAAAAGGCTTATAAATCATTGAATTATACCCATATAGAGGATTGTACTCATATTTTAGCTAATCATTTAAAGCGACTTTATCATCAAGATGCTGATTTCAAATTATTTAGTAACCTTGTCGGTCAATTACGACAAAAATGGAATTTAAGTAAAGATAATAGTCAGTATATGCCTCCTTCTATGAGGGTAAAAATGCGTTTTGCAAATATCTTTCCTTGTGTTAATTGGGCAAAAAAAATAGTACAAAATTGGGACAATTTACCCTCATGTGTTCAAGAACAAGTTCTTTTTTTGAAAGAAAAAGAGGAGTTTATAAAAGGACTAATACAGGTAGAAAAAGTATTTAAAATGGTTTGTCAAGAGCTTAAAACTACAGGATTTGGAGTTTTACAAAAGAAAAATATTCTTAATAAATTGCTACTTATTGAGTCTCAAGCAGGAGACAAATTAAACCCAAAAGCAAAAGTTTTTATGGAGAACGCTAAATTATATTTGAATAATTTAGAAAACAAAAGTAAGAGTTTGAAGGAGGAATTTATTCTTTGTAGTTCTGATATTATTGAGAGTTATTTTGGAAAATTTAAAACTAAAATAAATCCCAACAGCAGAAGTGGTTTAACTGAATTTATTTTTACAATAGCTACTTTTGGAAGAGCTTTTTCAATAGAAGAAACTCAAAATGCGTTAGAAAACATAAAATGCAAAGAGTTAAAGTTGAAAAAAATAATGAAAAATGTTGCTTAAATCAAGGTCAAAAAATTAGGGAACTTTTTGACCTTGATTGAACAGCCTATATATATATATATTATCTTTTTTTGCATCGTTTCTTTTTCTCCAATGTATAGGCTCTTTTACTTCTTTTGTAGTATCATAATGTTCCTTAGAAGCAGCTCTATAGATAACTTGATCAAAACGATTACCAAATAACCACCAAAGTTTACGTTTTGGTATAGCTTCTATGGTGCAGTAGCTTTTCTCATCTTCATAAGCATAATACATTTTTTTGCTACAAGAAGAGCAAAACAAAAGAAGTAATAATATGTATAAAGGTGCTTTTTTCATAGTTTAATTGTCTTCTAAAAAATAGTTCTTACTATCACCTGTTTCAATCATTTTATCCCACTGAAACTTATAGAATATTTTACGTTCTACACTTCTATCTACTTTACCATTTAAGGTATTGTAGTCCATTTAGTACGTGATTGTTGGATAAACTAATTCTTTTTCTTCTTTGCTTTTTCCTCTCGTTTTTTACGTTTCTTCTCCCATTCTGAATCATAAAAAGGTGTAGATTTTCTGTTGGGATAATGCAAATATTTTTTACTTATATTTTTTACTTGAAACTTCTCATACTCTATTTTATTTACTTCAACCAAATAAGGAGGAAACCAGTCAACTCCTGTTCGCTTAAAGCAATGGTCTTCATCTAAATCTGTTGTTTCGATAAGAACCAGTGAATCAATTCTTTTTGCAAAATAAGTGTACCTCCAATTGGTGCTGCCTGTTGGTTCGTGGATAGATGTACAAAACTGAAATCGATTAATAGTATTGCTAGGTATATAAAACATTGTAAAAAAGCCTTCAATATATATTGTGCTATCATTGCCTAAATTATCATTTTGGATATATAAATAGACAACATTTTTTTTTGTATTATATCGCTCACTTTCTTGCACATATTTATCGACAACTCCAACAGTATCATAATGTTGTTTAGAGATAGCACGATAAATAACATAATCAGGATGAGAATTGAGAAACCGTCTTTTAGGGGTAAGCTCTATTGTACAGTAACTCTGTTCATCTTCGTAAGCATAGTATGTACTTCTACTACAAGCACTTAATGCCAGTAGTAGTAGAAGGAACTCTATTATTTTCATATTTTATTTATTTTTGTTCTTCAAGGTAAGTGTTATCTACCCCTATTTTTCTAATTGTATCCCATTGCCATTTATAAAATACTTTTCGCTCCACACTACTATCCACTTTGCCATTTAGTGTATTGTAATCCATGTAGTTTTCTTTAGTATTTGATTGTTGAGTAGCTAATTCTTTTTCTTCTTGCTTTCAGCTTTCTTCTTCGCTTTTTTCTCTTGTTTTTTACGTTTCTTCTCCCATTCTGAATCATAAAAAGGAGCGTTTCGGAGTTGGGGATTTCTTAAAAATTTTTTCTTTACATCTTTGATTTTAAATTTCTCATATTCTATTTTATTTGTTTTAATCAGATAAGGAGGAAACCAATCAATACCTTTACGTTCAAAACAATGTTCTTTATTTAAATCTTCCAATTCAAAATCACTCGAAGTAAAAGCAATTAAAGAATCACCTTGAATTTTATACAGTACATATTTTGTTGTTGTCATACTACCATCTTTATTGATAGAAGTGCAAAATCGAAAACGATGAGTGATATTTTGTGGAATATAGTACATCATGAAAAAGCTTCCTATAAGTGCTAAACTGTCTCTGTGACTGTTTTCATTTTCTATAAATAAAAATGAGACATTCTTTTTCTTTTTATATCTATCTGTATCTGATACGTATGTATTTTCTAGTACAGTAGTATCATAATGCAAGTCTGAGGTTGCTCTATAAATTATATAAGGTGGAATATATTTTAGAAAATTTCTTTCAGATTTAAGCTCTATTGTACAGTAGCTATGTTCATCTTCATAAGCATAGTATGTACCTCTACTGCAAGCACTTACTACAAGCAGTAGAAATAGTAAGACTATTGTTTTCATAATAAATTTATTCTTGTTTCCTCCTCCTCTTAGTCTCTCTCTCTTTTCTTTTTTCCTCCTTCTTTTCTTTTTTCTTCTGTTCATCTTCCCATTTATCATCATAAAAAGGAGCATTACGATGTTCAGGATTTTTTAAATACTTGTACTTTACTTCAGGAACATTGAATTTAGCATAGTCTATTTTTTTTACTCGCACAAAATAAGGAGGAAACCAATCAATACCTTGATGAGAAAAACAATACTGTGTATCTAAATCATAGCGAATATAATCCACTATTAAGCTATCTTTAGCGTTAGTATAAGTAGCATAGTTAGCACTATTATCATGCGAAGGTAAGCAAAAGTCATATCTATATACATAATTTCTTTGTATATAAAAAAAATCGAAAGATATATCTATATACACTTTTTTTTCAATATTATAATTACTGTTTTTTATGTATATATACATATTATCCTTTTTCTTACTATACCTATCTTCCCAACTCAAATATTTATTACTTACTTCCGTAGTATCATAATGTTCCTTTGAACCAGCTCTATATATTACTTGGTCAAATCTTCTTCCGAACATCCACCAAAGTTTTTGCTTAGGAGTGGCTTCTATAGTACAATAGCTATGCTCATCTTCATAGGCATAATACATTTTTTTGCTACAAGAAGAGCAAAACAAAAGAAGTAATAATATGTATAAAGGTGCTTTTTTCATAGTTTAATTGTCTTCTAAAAAATAGTTCTTACTATCACCTGTTTCACACAATTTGTCCTGTCCCACTCCCAACTTAGAGCTTCTATACATAAGATACAACTATTACGGATCTAAAGAGATGAGTTTAATTCTCTGTTTTTTTGGATGACTGTTCCTGTTTTTTTGCTTTTCGTCTCTTTTCTTTATCTCTGCGCTTTAACCTTTTTCTTTCTTGCTTTTGTAGCTTTTCTCTATCTTTTTCATTTGTAACACGAGAACCTTTTTTAGGATATTGAAGGTATTTCTTCTTGATGGGAAGATCAAATTTCTCGTAATCAATCTTATCGACACGTTTGAGGTAGGGAGGAAACCAGTCAATAGTGATTTCCTGAAAGCAAGGCTCTTTGAGGAACTCCTTTTTTCTATCTGGTGTCCATACAAGGCTGAGACTATCACTACTTTCTCTGAAATATGATACATAAGTCATTCCTGTAAATTCGCTAGGTTCGCTGTAAATTCGTTTATCATATGCACCATTTTCGTCTAAGCGTCTTGGTGAACAATAATTAAATGCTTTGCCTGTAAAAGCTTCTATAAAGTCTACAGAAAAAAGTGCGTTAAGGCTTATGAATCTACTGAGTGTAGAGTCTTCTTTATAAGCAATGTCTAAATCATAACATTCCATATAGAAATACAATATGTCACGTCCACGTATATCATTGGTATGAAACGGTGTGTCCTGATTGTCATTCAACAGCGACATCCAATCATATGCACCTTTATACTTTCCGTGATAATAATCAGATACAGCTCGATAATAAACTCGCTGTAAATAAGGGTTTTTCTTTTGACGATGCACCTCAAAAGTACAGTACGAATTAGTTGATTTATCCTCATAGGCATAGTATTCTTTTTTGATGCTACTACAACTCCACAAGGACAGTACTACCAAAAAAGTAGCGATATATGTTATCTTCATAAGTCTTATGTTTAGTGTTGTGCTTCAAAATAGTTCATACTATCACCTGTTTCACGCAATTTGTCCCACTCCCATTTGTAGAACACCTTTCGCTCTACATTCGTATCCACCTCATTGGTTTTTTCTTTATTGTTGTAGTCCATATAGTTTTCTAGCGTCTCAGTTTGTTTTTGTAGTGCGGGAAGTATCTCCAATTCGGGTATAGGCTTGCCATCTAAAATCCCTTTCTCTAAAATCCCTTCCAGTCGTTGTAGTTCTCCTTCCATTTTAGTAATTTCTTGCCTTTTTTGTGCTAGTGTCATGATAGTACCTTCTGTAGTGGTAGCTTCGTTTTCTAGTTTCATGGCTTCATAGATGGGTTCAATGAAGGCAAAACCTGTTGACCCATTATTTATGTTATCAGCTAATCTGGTGTAGAAGCGGTTGATTAAGTAGTACTGAAATTGTAGTGCTTTGAGCGACAGTATATCATCAACCGATAGCTCTCCCGAATCTATCGCTCTTTGATATTTCTTTGCTTGTTTGAGTGCATCTTCTTTATCTTCAATATCTTTTTTAAGTTTTTTTATCTTCTCTCCTATATCTTTTTTGTAAACTATGTTTGGCTGACGAAGCTCTAGTGGTTTACGTGCCTTTTCATCAAAAGGATGACCCAGCCCCAGGCTGTGTCCTATTTCGTGAATGAGAGTAGGAATAATAGCTGTGTTATTTAAGGCAATCTCAAATACGTGACAGACGCCTGTATCAGACGGCCCGTAAGCAAAAACATTTTTGGTACGTTCCTGCATCCCACTATAAATATCTTCTGTATAGAAGATATGTATCTTATGTGTCTTGTCCAGCTTAGCTTTTTCGGTCTTGTTGTTCTCCCATGCAGCTTGCGCTTGCTCATACTCTCTAAGTGCCTTTTGCACTTTGGGGTGGTTCCAAGCATCGGTGACTTTATTTTTACGACGCGCTCTTTTTAGTGCTTTGAATTGAGAGAGGTCTTGTAGTCCATCAGAGGGGACTTCTTGGAGATTACATCGTTTTTTGAACTTTTCTACTAGAGCAAGTGCTTTTTCATTGCGATCTCTTTCTAGTTTTGCCTTATCTACTTTATCGCCATTAGCAGATTGAGCTATTAGTGCTGCATAACCACTTTCCACCACCTCATTGTAAGTATCTTCTTTCTCATCATAATCCATCGCTGTCTGTGTGGAGTCTACCTTTCCATCTATGTAAGCTGTAGTGAAAATATCTAGATCTGCAAGTTCTTTTCTCTTCAAGGTAATGACTTTCGTTTTTTCTGCAAGCTTGGCATGCATATAGGCTTGGTTAAACGAAAGTGTATTGAAGGCTTTTAATAATTTCTCCATCATTGGAATATGTGGAATATCATCAATTTTAAGATCTACTTTCCTATCTAGTTTTACTTTTACAGGCTGAATAATAGTCTTATACCGAATAGCATTTGGGTATAAAACTACCTTTCCTACAATATCCATCGAACCCTCTTTTTTATATCTTGTTTTTGCCAAAATAGCGACTTCTTTCTCTTCTCCAAAAGGTTTCTTACACTCTATTGTTATAGGTACAAGTGTTTCTTCTAATTTCAAATTGACAATATACTCTGGTTTTCTATCATCTACTTTACCTTTAACAGTAATTATTTGGTCATCGGTACTCACAAACTTAACATCTAAATTATCAGGTAGATTTTTGACATTATTGTATTCACTACTCTTCTCCAAACGAGCATAAAGTGTTACTATGTGTTTTTTATTTTTCTCCTCCGTATTTCCATCTACATTGGGAGGCCAAATAGATAAGTAAGGACACAAATAGGCATAACTTCCAGTAAAAGTTTCTTTTTTTGTTTTTTTTCCTTCGTCTTTTTCTCGTTCTATACCAGAAAGTACTTTATAGTGTTGCGAAAGTCCTTCAGCAATTACTTGTTTATCAAAGAAATCAAATCCAAATTCTCCTCTGTATAGTGGGTCAGCAGCACCGTACTTTTGTTCTCCAAATTCAGTATTTGCGTGGTCTTTAGAGCGATAAAAAGAAACTACAAAAGGAGGATCTCCTGCTGCTAAAGGTTTAAAATGTGCTGAGTTACTAGCGTTTCCAGATTCATATACTACAGGCATAAAAAGTAAAATTAATATTGAATAATTAAGGTAAATAAGGTGAGATTAATCTTTGCTTAGAAGAAGAGGAATAACTTTGAGTTCTACTTTAGTGGTATCTCCCACAATAGATATATCCGTTAATATACCATCTTCTAGCTTTTCTCCATTATGGATGTACGTATGATCTTGGTCTTGCAGGTCAATATCTAGGTTTTTACCTTCTCCATTTTTGGTTTTCAAAACTAGTACAACATCTCCTAAATAGATATGTTCTATTTTGTTTCCTTGCTTATCTTCATAATATATATCAATAATTTCTAATTCTTTGTCTCTCTCAATAATGGTAGGTGTAACATTTTCAGTACTCAAATCTGTTTTTTTCCAGTAATGGTCTAGCAATTTATAGCCATCATCTACCATAATTGCAGGTGTAAGATGAATAAGCGTTGTCATGGGTTCACCACTTTTGGCATTAAAGTTATTCCTAAAATGCACACAATGAACATCATAAAGTTCTATGATACGACTTTTACTCATTGCTGTAACTGGAGAAACTACAATTTTGACGTGTTTAGTCATATCAGTGGCAATAGACCACGACATAAAACTTTGGTCAGCAGTTGTTTCGAAGATAATTTCAAAAATAGTTCCTCTAGGTTTTCCCATCGGTTTTCCGTGTTCGTCAGTAGAACGGGTAAAACGAAATTTGAAGTCAAGGATATTAATTTCCTTATCTTCTACATACATTTTTGCAACTAGACTCATTTGATGTAATAAAGTTAAAAAAAAGAGTTATTTGTGTTTTTTTTCAAATGTACATCTTTTTTGCTTATTATCACCAAAAATTATTATAAATATATAGGTGGTTATTGGAATAGTTCTATTTAATTGTTTTTAACTAGACTTTTGCAGTTTTCTTTTGAGCATAATTCTTCTGATAGTATCCAAATCTCCTCTAGGAATAGCTTTTATTAATTCTCTTGTATACGTTCGTTTTGGTTTGTCGTAAATATCTTCTGAAAAACCTGTTTCTACAATTTGTCCATCCTTCATTACCAAAATACGGTCAGCAATAAACTTAACAACAGCCAAATCATGAGAGATAAAAATATAAGTAAGATTAAATTTTTCTTTCAATTCATTTAAAAGATTCAAAACCTGTGCTTGTACCGAAACATCTAGTGCAGAAACTGACTCATCACAAATGATAAATTTAGGTTGTAAGGCAAGCGCACGAGCAATACAAATACGCTGACGCTGTCCACCCGAAAACTCATGAGGATAACGATTAAAATGATATGCATTCAGATTTACAGTCTCTAAAAGTTCGATTACATACGCTCTTCTTTCCTTATCATTGCTCATAATAGAGTGAATTCTCATGGGTTCCATGATAATTTCTCCAATAGTCATTCTAGGGTTTAATGAACCATAAGGGTCTTGAAATACAATTTGCATATCCTTTCGGATAGCACGCATTTCTTTCTGATTCAAATCTAATATGTTTTTGCCTTCAAAAATTACTTCTCCAGAAGTAGGTTCTACCAATCTTAAAAGACTTCTTCCTAATGTAGATTTTCCACACCCTGATTCTCCTACTAAACCTAAAATTTCTCCTGGATAAACATCAAAGGAAACATCATTTACAGCTCTTACTATTTCTTTTTTATTTGAAAAAAATCCTTTTGTTTTTACAAATTCTTTGGTAAGATTTTTAATTTGTAATAAAGGAGTTTGTTGTACTAACTTTTCATGGTGTTTTCGTAGTTCGGCTTCACTTTGAAAGTTTAACATCAAAGCCTGACCAACAGATTGAAATTTTGCTTCTGTAATTTCTGAAATATTTCCATGCTCATCAGTAGCCATAAAATCTGAAACGACGGGCAAAACACGTAATTTCAAATCTAAACGAGGACGACATGCCAAAAGACCTTTTGTATAAGGATGTTGAGGGTTTGAAAAAATGTCCCAAACAGCACCTTCTTCCACTATTTTACCTTGATACATGACAATAATTCGGTCGGCAAACTCTGCCACAACACCCAAATCGTGTGTAATAAAGACCACTGACATATCTTCAGTTTCTCTGAGATCTTTCAAAATCTCCAAAATAGCAGCCTGCACAGTTACATCAAGTGCTGTGGTGGGTTCGTCTGCAATAAGTAATAACGGATTACAGGCTAGTGCCATCGCTATCATTACACGCTGTTTTTGTCCTCCAGAAATTTCGTGGGGATAAGCGTTGTAAATACGCTCTGGGTTACTTAGATGAACCTTTTCGAAAAGTTGAATAACTCGCTGTTTTGCAGCTTTTATAGTAATTTCTTCATGCCTAATTATAGATTCTACTACTTGATTTCCACAGGTAAAAACAGGATTTAGAGAAGTCATGGGTTCTTGAAAAATCATAGAAATCTCATTTCCTCTAAGTTGTCGAAGTCTATCAAACGGTATTTTGAGTAAATCTACTTCTCCATATTCTCTTGAATTAAATAAAATTTCACCCTCTGTCTGACAATATGGAGCATCAGGTAAAAGACGCATCATGGAAAGAGAAGTAACTGTTTTTCCAGAACCTGATTCTCCTACAATACCTACCGTTTCTCCTTTTTTTAGCTTGAGATTTACGTTTTGTACAGCCTTATGGTGTCCATTTTCTCCCTTGAAGATAACAGATAAATTATTTATTTCAATTAAATTAGGATTATCAGGCATAAATAAAGTAAGAATTTAGATTGTTGAGGTAAGAAATGGAAATACAATTCTTAAAATGCTTGAAACAAGAAGTTTGATTTATGAAAAAAGAATTTTACTACTTCTGAATTTTAAATTCTGACTTCTAAATTTGTTTTGATTACCTAAAAATAGCTATTCTTTCTAATAAATAAAAATGCTTTAAACGTGTAATAATGTTACTTTCCTTAGAATCAATTGTTTAGTTACATATAAATCTAATTGGGATTCCAATAATACCCTTCTGAAAAAACTTCAAATCCTTTTGGTTCGCCCAAACGTTCCCACGCTGTATCATTCAAAAAAAGATACCCAAAAGAAGCATTTTGCAAAATAATTTCTTCAATTGCCATTTGAGAAAAAGCATCAATAGCATCCACTCCAAAAGCAGCAGCCATATAAGAAGGTGCAACTGAAAGCAAAGAAAAAATTTCTGAAACAGCTTCTTCCAAAAAATTAGAGTTTACAGTAGCAGAAACAGCATTTTTTTGAGCATATTCTAATTCTTCTTCACTATCAAAGGAAAAAAGCCCTTCAAAAGAAACACAAGCTATCCAATATCCATCTCCTCTACGCATTGCATTTGCTTCGCTTGCTATTCGTGTTCCATTAGACAAAACAGGAACATTTTCTCTAAAATAAGCACAAAATTCGTGAGCCGATTCATAACCTTTGCACTCTGCAACTAAATTGTAATACTTCATTTTATTTTTTTTAAATTACCAAAAATCTACAATAAAAATAGAATATTGTTGTTTTAACTATTTACAATTCAAAATAATTTTTACTTACTTTTAATCTTAAATTTTACTTTGCTATGAAATTATTATCAAAAAAACCACTTTTTTTTATAGTCTTTCTAATTTTATTTTGTGCTAATTTTTCTAGTTCTTTTGCTCAAGATGCAAACCAACTTCTACAAGAAGGAGTTGCTTTTCATGATGCAGGAAAATACGAAAAAGCATTAGAAAAGTATGAAGAAGCACTCAAATTGATGCCTAATTCTTCAGTTATTTATTATGAAATGGCATTGACTTATTTTCATAAAGAGGATTATAAAATGTGTGTCAAATATAGTGATAAAGTCATTAAATCAAAATCTAAAAGTACCGTTCCTGCTTATATAATAAAAGGTTCATCATTAGATATGATGGGAAAAACAGATAAATCCATTTCATTTTTTGAGAAAGTAATCAAAGAAAATCCTAAAAATTATTTATTGCATTACAATCTAGCTCTAAATTACTATAAAGTTGGAAAGCTAGACAAGGCAGAAGACAATCTAATTCAGGCTATTGGAGCAAATCCAGAACATTCAAGTAGTCATTTGATGCTTGGTTTTATAGAATACGATAAAGGTAGAAAAATACCTAGTATGATGGCTCTTAATTATTTTTTACTTTTAGAACCTAATTCAGCAAGGTCAGAAAAAGCATTTGAGGTTTTGCAAAAACAACTTTTGGCTAACATAAAAAAAGGAGACAACAATGAAATCACAATCAGTATTGGTGGAAAAGATGACGAATTTGCAGCTATTGAAATGGTTATGTCACTAGCACAGGCTTCAAATTTTATGAAACCCAGTAAAGAGGAAATAGAAAAAATAGTAAAAGAAGAAATGGAAAACGAAGATACCACAACTACTGAAAAAGTAGTAATTATGAAAGATACACCTAAAACAGAAGAAGAAATTTTTAGAGATAACACACAAACCTTCTTTAGCTTTTTAGATGCAAAAGATAAAAAAGAGAATATTTGGTGGACACTTTATGCTCCTTTCTTAAATCAGCTTGGAGAAAGCGAACATATAGATACTTTTTGTTATTGGATTAGTCAGATTTCAAATGAAAAGGCTGCTAAATGGATAGAAGAGAATCCTGAAAAGGTCATGGAACTTAAAAAATGGTTAGCTAGAAATTAAGGATTTTAAGAAAAAATTTCAAAAAAATAAATACCTGTAGTTGTTCAGAATTACAGGTATTTTTATGTTCATTTTTTGCGAAAAAATAAAATACGTCCTCATTTATCGCTATGCTATTGGTTTTTAAGCATTTAGACAAATTGCTCAAATTTTTAGTTTATTTTTCCCTTAACTATTGGAAATGTTTGCTACATTACTTAACTTTGCTAAAAATAATAGCACAATTAAATCAATTAGCTAACAAAAGTAGATTTTATTGAAAATAATTTTGAACATTCAATTTAATTACAAATAAAATTAGCATAAATAGTATTCATTAAGATTTAATTATGTGCAATCAAACAGAACTTATATAGATAAATCTCTACTACTTTATAGCCAATAGATGAAAAATACAATGAAAAATAAATTAACCAATAAATTCTTACCTATTTCCATTAGCTTGGACAAGATAAGAAACCATAGAAATATAGAAATTCCTATCAAACTTATGGTAGGGAAGAGATATTTTGAGTATACTATTTCTTTTGTTATAGAAAAGTATATGCTTGTTGTAGCTGCTTTATTTTTGGGAATGGTTGCTCTTTATGGAAGCTGGGGAGAAACTCAAAATACGTATATCAAAAATTTGTGGGTACAGATAGGACAAGAAACACCTTTTGAATTATGGGAAATGGATGAAAAAAGTATAATGACTTCTGCTTCTGCCAGTATTTTTCCTTCCTCAAATCAAAATGAAGAATCTGCTACTATGGAGCTTGTAAAACTTACTTCATCTAATTTAAAGGATGAAAAATCGTTAAAAGAAGACACAAAAAACGGTCTTCCTATCTTTGTTCACTCGGTAGCTGATTATGATAATTTGGCAAGCCTTGCCAAAAGTGAAAATATGATGGAAGAATTTATGATACAAAAGCAAATTCGCATTACAAAGGCACTTATTGAGAATAAAGTTTCTCGTCTTGACCAGCTCAATGATAGCATTCTTTTAGTAATGAATAGAGATATTAGTCGCATGTTTATGGAAATGGTTTTGAAAAACTTAGGTGCGCCTGCTCATGTTTTGACTTATTTTGCAGATACAATTCATCTTCGCAAAATAGAAACGGCACTTATGGAACAAGTAAAATACAATGTTCCTGTTTCGATAAAATTAGCTCAATCTGCTTTAGAAACGGCGTATGGTTCAAGAGTAATTCATAATAATTATTTTGGCATAAAAGATAAAAATAGAACAGGCGAAAAAACGATTACTACAGAATATTTTACAGCCGAAGAAGCATCCATGAATCAGGATATTATACTTACTCAAAAGCCATTTATCAAAAAAGGAAATGTTTTGTATGAATGTAAAGTACAAGATTATTTTACGCAATACGGTAGTGCTTGGCAATCATTCAGAGGACATTCTGAATTTTTATCTACTAACAAAAGATATGCACCACTCTTTACAAAAGGGAAAAATTATGAAGACTGGGCTGACAAAATTGGTTCAGAACGAACTGGAGGAGTAGGTTATGCCACTTCACCACTCTACGGAGAACTTTTGAAGAAGATTATAAAAAGGTATCAATTACACCTTTTAGACCATTAAAGTAATTTGAGATGTTAAAGACAACCGAGTGATCGGGTTTTGGAAGATAGCTGAAAAAAAGCGATGCAGTTTGTATCGCTCTTTTTGTTTTTATAGCTTTGGAAAATGAAATATGAAGTAACTTTGTTACCTCAAGTATTATTTTATCAAGCATTTATTATTCCTATGAAAAAAAGTATTTTGTATCTCCTTATTTCAATTTGCCTTTTTGTTGCTTGTACGCCCAAACCCAAACCTTTTCCAAGTCAAGGATTGAATAACTTAGCTGATTCTATGGAATTTGTTTTACAAAAAAATCAATTTTATATAGAAGAACCAAAGTCGGGAGAATGGCTAGAAAGAAATAAAGAAAGAGGGCAAACTTTTACAGAATACTGGAATAAAAATACAAATATTTCGCCTATACGAGCAACAGAACAAAGAAGAAAAATCTATCTCCAACTCTATGGAAATTTTGATAAAACACAACTTCGTTTGATGGATTCAGTAGAACGTTTTTTATCTATTTTTTATGAGTTACCCATTGAAAGGTTAGCACAGAAAAAGCTTGATTCTACAAACTTAGATACTACAAATTGGAGAGTTCATAGTAGAAATGGTTTTCAAGTAAAAACAGGTTTTATTTTGGACTCTTTAGAAAAAAACTTACCTGAGGATGGAGTTTTGCTAGTGAGTTTTACTACAAATGATTTGTATCCAAATAAAAAATGGAGTTTTGTTTTCGGACAAGCAAGACTATATAACCGAGTAGGAGTTTGGTCGATGGCTCGTTTTGGAGATGTAGAAGCAATGAAAGATGATATTGATATTTTTAATTTGGCTTTAAAACGAACATGCAAAACAGCAGTACATGAAATTGGTCATATTTTTTCACTTCAACATTGTGTTTTTTATCGTTGTGCAATGCAAGGCGCAAATAACCTGACAGAAATAGACGGACATCCTTCTTATTTTTGTCCAGTTTGTGATGCCAAAATTATCTCAAATCTTAACCTTCCTTTATCAAAACGATACGAAAATCTAGCTGCTTTTTGGAAAAACCAACAGCAGCTAGAAACAAGTAATTATTATAGAAAATCAGCTTTAATGATAAAGAGATTAGAAGAATAAATGTAGAATTAGAAACTCTAAATTTATTTTTATTCTATTTCCATTCTACTTCAAAACCACCTATATCCTCTATATAGATTGTACTAAAATTGGTATCTTTAGGTCTTTTGATAGTGATTTTGATGTCTTTTTTACTAGCAGCTTTTTCAGAGTCTTGTTCTATTGCAATACGCTTGTCTTGCTTATGAAAAACAACATAACGTTGTCCAGCTTTCAAATCAAACTTAAAAGAATTTGTTTTTTCTTCTACTTTCTTGATAGTTGGCTTTATCGTTTTTCCTTCCAAAATTTTGATTGCATTTGATGCTTTTGGAATTCCATATCCTATAAAATTATTACCAAAAGGATATAAAGAAGCTGATTTTTCTATGGTTTCAAAAATTTCTTTGTTGGTTGCCTTTGGATTTTTTTGCCATAAACAAGCTGCAAATCCTGTGATATTTGGTGCAGAAAAAGATGTTCCTGTGAGCGAATAACAAGCAACATTTGGCTTCAAAAACTCAACAAATTCTGCTCCTATACTACTATAACCCATTTTCAGACCTGCTCCATTTGTTGCTCCAATAGAAAGTGCAAATGGACTATCCCCTGGTGTAGATACGATTTTCCAAGTATCCCAACCTTCATTTCCTGCTGAGACGACAATCAAAATACCTTTTTCATTGAAAGCCATATTTACAGCCTTACTGACAACACTCGTTTTGCCATCCATTTGTTCTATGTCATAGTTATCTTTATCATCATCAAAGCCAACCGAATAACCTAGCGAAGTATTGATAAGTTTTACGCCTGAGCTATCCATCCATTCCATAGCAGCCACCCAAAAATCTTCTTCTGAGCGTGTTTCAGTTACTCCGTGGTCAGTTCTTGCTAGATAAAATTGAGCTTCTGAAGCTGCACCCACTTGTCTCAAATCATCTTTATCATCGTTGTATCCTCCTATCATTTCCAAAACTGTTTTTCCATGTGCATCATCAGAAGTTTCTTTCTCTCTAAAAAGGTCTTTCTGTTTTGGATTCACAAAATCACGCATTCCCAAAATACGACTATTGTCTAGGTGTTTTAAATAATTACTTTTATCACTTCCATAAAAACCTGCATCAATAACACCAATAACAACTCCTTTTCCTGTCAAATTTTCTTTTTGAAAAACAGAAAGTTCTAGTTGTTCCATAGCTTTTCCCATTTCTCTTTTTTGTTTGGTTGTATAAGATAAAGGTTTCCATTTTGTAGTCAGTGCTTGCAGATGGGTGACAAAAGGAAGGTTTTGAACTCTTTTTGCTTCATCTTCATTTAGATAAATAGAAATTGCATTGAGCCATTTTGATTTTATGATTGGTTTGTCGGTTACAAAATTTTCTACTTTTTGTATAAATTTTTCAGAAACCGAAATATCACTATATTGCCTTACAGGAAGATTTTGCAGCGTTCTATTTTCAATGGTTTTGGCAGAAATTGCAGCCGTATAATTGTAGTTGGTTGTGTCTTTTTCAGAAAAAAATACCCAGTATTTTATCTTATCAGAATTATTAGAAGAAAAATTTTGAGCAAAAACAGAACTGCTAGAGCTAATCTGCGTAAATAAGAAGAAGATTAGTGCAGTTAAGAATGGATAGTTGTATATTTTCATAGAAAAAATTAGAAAGATAGCTATTAGATAGTCAGAAACATGTAATTTGGCAGAAAATGGATGTATTGAAACAATAAAATTTTCAATTCATCCCTAAAAATTAATCATTACTTTATTACTTCACAATTTGTTCCAAAATGCGTTTTAGGTCAGTTAATTCTTATCAGATTAGAGAAGAAAGTCATCAACATTTTTTATTGGAAGATAGAAACGATCCTGTTACAGGTGATAGCTTTTCAGAAGGAGATGAAGTGGTATTTTGTAGTGTCTGTAAATCTGCTTTTTTGAAAGACTCTTGGGCATATATGGGAAATAAACATTGTGACCAACGTTCAACATTACCTATTTTTCCAAAATCTAAAAAATTAAAACTTCAAAAACCTATCGAATTACCTTTTGTTTTTGTAAGTTCTGACCAACGTAGTTCAGCATTTTTTATTGATATACTTGTTCTGATACTTTTTTGTATTTCTCTAGCTGCAATAGTTACAATAAGTTTTAAAGGTCAATCAATAAGTAATCCTTATCTTTACTTTCTACTTGGTTTTGTATTATTTACTTTTAGAGATAGTATTTTAATAAATACAAGTATTGGAAAAGCAGCTCAGGAAATATATTTTATAGATGTAACTACAAACCTCCCTGCCACAGTTGGGCAAACATTAGGTAGAAATTTACTTTATTGGGTAATGAATGGTCTTTTTGCACTTGTATTTTTAATTGCAAAGGCTTTACATAATGAATTTGGCGAGTTTTCTCTATTCTTTATAGGATTAGCAGTTATTATTACAAATTTTTTTTATATCAAACAGAATATAGAAAAAAATTATTCGTGGTTTGATCAATTACTAGGAATACGATTAGTAAAGAAAAGATAAATAGGAAAAAGCAATTTCATTATTTTGAAATTGCTTTTTTTTTAGTAAAATTGAAATAAACTGGTAACTATTTCACTGATTACTGGTAACTAAAAGATTAGTTATTAATTTTCAAAACAGCCATAAATGCTTCTTGAGGAACTTCTACTGAACCAATCTGACGCATACGTTTTTTACCTTTTTTCTGCTTATCCAAAAGTTTTCTTTTACGAGAAATATCTCCACCATAACATTTTGCAATTACGTTTTTACGAAGTGCTGAAATGGTTTCTCTAGCAATTACTTTTGCTCCAATAGCTGCCTGAATAGCAATTTCAAACTGCTGACGAGGAAGTAATGTTTTTAAATTTTCACACAGACGTTTTCCCCACTCGTATGCCTTATCTCGGTGTACGATAGCAGAAAGTGCATCAACAGGTTCTCCATTGAGCATTACATCTAGCTTCACCATATTCGACTGACGAAGACCAATCAACTCATAATCAAAGGAAGCATAACCACGAGAAACTGTTTTTAATCTATCATAAAAATCAAATACAATTTCGGCAAGTGGCATCTCAAAAGTCATCTCTACACGATCAGGTGTCAAGTAGGATTGATTAATCAAAATTCCACGATTATCCATACAAATTTTAATAACCTGTCCGATATAATCCGATTTTGTGATAATGGAAGCTCTAATAAATGGCTCTTCTACTTTCTCCAAAAATCCTGGATCTGGCATTTCAGAAGGTGCACTGACATTGAAAACACCTTCTTTTTTAGTTGTAACTTGAAAACGAACAGAAGGAACAGTCATAATAACTGTCATATCGAACTCTCTTTCCAAACGCTCTTGTACAATTTCCATGTGAAGCATTCCTAAGAATCCACAACGGAAACCAAAACCTAAGGCAGCCGAAGTTTCAGGTTCCCAAATAAGAGCCGAATCATTGAGTTGAAGTTTTTCCATAGAGGCACGAAGCTCTTCAAACTCTGTTGTATCTACTGGGTAAATTCCTGCAAAAACCATTGGTTTTACATTTTCAAAACCCTCAATCATTTTTTTACACGGCTTGGCAATATGTGTGATTGTATCTCCTACTTTTACCTCTTTGGCTTGTTTGATACCAGAAATAAGGTAGCCTACATTTCCAGCTTTTATTTCCTTTTGTGGCTTTTGCTCTAATCCTAAAATACCAATTTCATCAGCTTCATATTCTTTTCCTGTCGCCATAAATTTTACTTTATCGCCTTTTTTGATTGTGCCGTTCATCACTCTAAAAATTACCTCAATTCCTCTGTACGTATTGTATTCAGAATCAAAAATAAGTGCTTGAAGTTCTTCATCAGGATTTCCAACTGGCGCAGGAATGCGTTTTACAATCGCATCTAAAATGTCTGTAATTCCGATTCCTTCTTTTGCTGAAGCAGAAATAATATCCTCACGCTCACAGTCAATCAAATTCATTATTTCATCTGCCACAACTTCTGGCTGTGCGCTTGGCAAGTCAATTTTGTTCATGACAGGAATAATTGTCAAATCATTTCCCAAAGCCAAATAAAGATTTGAAATTGTCTGAGCCTCAATACCTTGCGCTGCATCTACAATAAGTAAAGCACCTTCACAAGCAGCAATTGAACGAGAAACTTCATAAGAAAAATCTACGTGACCGGGGGTGTCAATCAAGTTTAAAGTATATTCTTCTTTCGTTTCAGGGTCTATATAATTCATCTGAATAGCATGGCTTTTTATCGTAATTCCACGCTCACGTTCCAAATCCATATCATCCAAAACTTGCGCCTGCATTTGGCGTTCGGTAATAGTATTTGTGGTTTGGAGAAGACGATCGGCAAGCGTACTTTTTCCGTGGTCAATGTGTGCAATAATGCAAAAATTTCTGATGTTTTTCATACGTTGTTCTATATAGATTATTCCCTTTATATAATTACTGGGCTAGAAGTCTTTTATTATTTTATTTCTCTTTTTACAATTGTCTGAAATCTTTGAAAGTGTCTGACAATTATAACTACATTTTGAGCTTAAATTAATTAACAAAAATACAAATAAAGATTGAGAATTGAAATAGCTTGATTAAGGGGAATGTTTTAAAGCAACTTATTTACTAACCATCGTTGAGGCGTTGCCGTCAACAAGGACTAAATTCTGCTTTTTTTATTTTTATTTGTATCTTGTTTTGACACTAAAAACCTCGTTTGACGGCGAAGCCTCAATGACGGTTACAAAAAACTACAACTTCATTACCATATGAAATCCGAAAAAATAAATCAACTTCTTGAAGAGCTAGTCGAAAAACTTACTTTTTATCGTAGTGAAGATGCGATTACATTTTATGCTCCTTATAAATTTGACCTTAAAAAGCGAATTGAACAGCTTGAAATTCAAATAAAACGAATTAGAGAGTTTGCAAACGAAAATCCAAATAAAGAAATAGAATTTGAAGCCTTACAAAACCTTCATAGTTCTCTAATAAATGAAAGTCATTTCGCTACAAATTTTGATAAACTAAGCTCTATTTTTGTTGAAAATTCAAAAAATGTAGTGATTGGAAATGTTATTACAGCTGATAAAATACATATTGGAGATAATTATTATTATCAATATGGAGAAAAGAAAATTAAGCGTTTTCTTACAAAATTACCCTATAACGAAGCATTTGAAGGACGCAAAAAAGAATTAGCAGAACTAAAAGAAAAAATTGCTACTCAAAAAAATATTTCACTAATCAGTATTAATGGAATTGGTGGAATAGGAAAATCAGCACTTTCAAAAGCCTTTTTATTAGAAAATTATAAAGAATATGATTTTGCGTTGTTTTTGGAAGGAAAATCAACTGTTTATGATACGTTCAATGATTATACACTTTTAGATAATTTAGAAATTGCAGAAAAAATCAATTCTATTCCCTATCAAACACCAAATCGCAATGAAAAAGTCTTTGAGATTATAAAAAATACGCTTTCTAATTTGGAAGGAAAAAAACTTTTACTCATTGATGATGCTTCTGAAACCTCTCATTTACTCAAAGATTTGATACAATCAGATTGGGAAATACTGACTACTTCTCGTCAGAAAATTGATTTTATGTATTCCTTCGAACTGCTACAAGCTACTCCAAATGATGCTATCGCTATTTTTTGTGTCTATTATGGAAAAGCTATCGAAACTCTACATCAAAAAGAAAAAACACAAATTCAACGCCTCGTAAATCGTTTGGCTCTGCACCCTTTGGCAATAGAATTAGTAGCCAAAAATATAAAACGAAAAGACTGGACGTTTGAAGAAACCAATCAAAAACTAGCCGAAAAAGGATTGAATATTGATGAAAAAACAAATCTTACCACTACACACACGCAAGAAAAAATAAAAGATATTTTTGAGTATTTGCTTCAATTATTTCCTTTAGAAAATCTTACAGAAGAAGAACTAAAATTACTCACTATATACAGCGTTCTGCCAAACCAGCCGATTACCAAACAAACATGGAAAACGCTATTAGGCGAGACCGAAGACCATTGGCAAGAACTTTCTACCCAGCTCAATGAAAGAGGATTAATAAATCGTAATCAAAAAGCCTTTGAAATACATGCGCTTTTAGCTGAGATAGTTAGGTATAAGAATGAGGAGAGACTAGATGGGGATTGTGAGGGGATGATGATTAGTTTAGTTGATAAACTAAACCCAGAAACAAATTTTAATTATCACAAAGAAAATTATAAATATACTTCACTTTATATTAGGTATACTGAATCAATTATGAATTATATAGAAGATAATTATGAGAAAGCTCTTTTATATGAAAGAATTGGAGATTTTTATACAGAACAAGGTAAATTGATTAAAGCTCTTGAAGTATATGAAAAATGTCAATATTTATCAACTATACTTACAAAAAGAGATATTAATAACTCTGAATTTAAATATGAACTTGCAACTTCCTACTCTAAGGTAGGAACAATACATGAAAAATTAGGAAAACTAGAAAAGGCATTATATTTTTTTGAGAGACAAACTGAACTACTAGCACAACTTTATAATGATTTTCCTAATAACATTTACTTCAAAAATGGACTAGCTATTTCATATTGTATGTTAGGAAAGGTGTATAAAGAACTAGGTAGTCTAATTCTCGCACTAGTGTTTTTTAGCCTACATAATGATTTTACTTCACAAATGTATAAGGACTTTCCTGATGATATAAACTTAAAAAAAGCATTTGCTATTTCATGTCAATTTTTAGGACAAGTAAATCAAGAATTAGGAAATCTAAGAAAAGCATTAGTCTTTTTTGATAATCAAACTTCTTTATTTAAACAACTATATAATGACTTCCCTAATAACGTAGATTTTAAAAATGGACTTGCAGTGTCTTTTGAAAAGTTAGGTCAGATAAATCAGAAATTAGATAATTTACAATTTTCTTTACTATTTTTTGAAACACAAAATAAATTGTTAAAACAATTATATAATGATTTTCCTAATAGTGTAAATTTTAAAAATGGACTTGCTATTTCTTACTCTAAGCTAGGTGAAGTACATCAACAACTAAAAAATTCACAAATCTCTCTAATATGTTTCAATAAATATTTTATGTTAATTGAAGAACTTAATAATGACTTTCCTGAAAATGTTAATTTCAAAAATGGTTTCGCTATTTCGTTTATAAAAAAAGGTTTTTATTTTGAAAGTAAAAATGACATTAAGAGAGCTAAAGCTAATTATTTAGGAGCTAAAGAAGTTTATTTAGAGCTTACAAATAGATTCCCAAACTATGCTGAATTTCAATATAATCTTCAAATCATAGAAAGTAAACTAAACCAACTCCAATAAGAAAAAACACCCCAAGACTACAAAAAGAATAAAAAAAGCCTATTTTTATCCTCAACGACGACGAAGTCTCGTTGACGGTTCAAAAATAAAGCAAAATCAACCGTCGTTGAGGCTCAAATGCAGCCGTCAAACGAGATTTTAGAAGTTAAAAATCACTTTCTATTTGGCAAAACAATTGTAAAAGTAGTTCCTACATTTGGTATAGAATCAATTTCCATCGTACCTTTGAGTTTCAAAATTGTTTCTTTAACAATATAAAGTCCTAATCCTGAACCCATTTTTTGGTCGTTGGCTCTATAAAACATATCAAAAATATGCCCTATATGTTTTTTGCTAATTCCTAAGCCATTGTCTTGGACAGTTATTTCAGCTTTTTCTTCATTTATGTGAATCGTTATTTTCACAAAATTATCTTCCTGATAGGGATTATGATAACGGATTGCATTGGAGATAAGATTATCAAAAATAGCTTTAATACGAATTTTATCATTCTTAAAAGTAGTTTCTTTTGTTTGTAGATTTATATCTAATTCTATTCTTACCTCCTTAAATTCATCTAAATAAGCTAAATCTTCTTTTATCTCTTCTATAATTTCTTCAAAATCAATTTCTTCACGCTCTACTCTTGTACGACTATTTCTTGAAATACTCAACACTTCACGAATATAATTATCTAATCGTGTAATACTTTTGGAAATTAGTTGAAGGTACATTTGAGTGTTAGCAACACTTGCAATATCTGTTTTGAGAAGGTGTAAAAGTCCCATTACAGAGGTCAGAGGCGCACGCAGGTCATGAGAAACACTATATACAAATTGGTCTAATTCATCATTAGTCTTCTTGAGTTGTTCATTTTTTTCTTTTAGTAAGTTTTCAACGTGCTGAGTCGTCAGTATTCCTCCAATGGTAATAGCGAGATTAAAAATAAAACTCTCTTCTGTAAGTGTCCAAATATGCTTTCCAGAACAGTCTTCTAGTCCTATAAAACCCCAAAATTCTTTTTCATTGATAAAAATAGGAACAATAAGTGTAGATTTTGCATGCTTGCTCCACAAAAAATATTCATCTAAAGGAGTAAGTTTGTCAGCTATATTTTTAATTCCTTTTCCTTCTTCTAGTTGATTTTTCCAACGCTCTAAACCTGTTATTCTATAGTTCACATTTTTCCATTCACTTTTATGAATCTGTTTATATTGAGGTTGGCTTGTCCACTCATGAATAATTTTACAACATTGTTCTTTATTATCATTTAAAAAATTTTGAAAAATAAACACTCTATCTGTCTTTGTCGCCTTTCCAATTGTCGAAACTGTAGTATCTAGTCCATCTTCAAAATCAGGGTTTGTAAAAAGTTGAAAGATACAAGAGTTGATTCCTCTGAGTAGATTATCATTATGAATAAGACGCTGTTCAGTTTGCTTGTGTTCCCAAATTTCTAAAAGCAGGGCAATGATATTTCCAATAGCTAACATGAATTGTTGTTCTCTAATCTGCCATTTACGTGGTTTTCCAGTATGGTTACCACACAGAATCGCTTTTAATTCGCCTTCAATATAAATAGGCATATCAATAATTGAGGTAATCGAATTAGGCTGAAAATAGACTTCTCTTAGTTCATTTAAGCGACCATCTTTATAAACATCGTCTGAAACAATTAACTCGCCTTCTTTCATAGTTTGAAAGTACATAGGCATTATTTCATTGTCCAAATTGTTATTCGAAGCTATCGTCTTGTCCTGTTGCGAATGAGCTACACATTTTATTTTATTTTGTTCCTTATCTACTAGCCACAGATTTATACTAGCTACTTTTAATATATTAATAGCAGTCTGAATTACTTCCTCTACAGCTTCCGAAAAGTCTTTTAGTTCAGCTTTTTGGCTACGAGTAAGTTTGGCTAATGCCTCAAAATAATCAATATGAATGGAAGAATCTGGCAAATCAATAAGATAATAGATATGAGTGAGTAAGTTAAGCTGTATTTAAATATACGTTTTTTTAGGAATTCTTAAAAACTTAGCTGTAAAAAACAGTTACAAAATTGAAAGGAAATACAAATTTATAATTTTTATCTAACTAATTCTTTATTAATTTACTTGAATAATTACGACCTTTGCCAAATCAGTTTGATTAAAAACAAAAACATCAAACAAATATAAAAACAATAAGGAAACTTAATTATTTATTGCCACATGTCATTGGATTCCATTTTTGAAAATTTTAATACCCTTACAGCTCTCGTTATTGGAGATGTAATGATAGATTCCTATTTATGGGGAAAAGTAGAACGCATTTCGCCAGAAGCCCCTGTTCCTGTTGTTAGTTTGAAAGATAGAGAAAGTAGACTTGGAGGAGCTGCAAATGTAGCTTTGAATCTCAAATCTTTAGGAGCAAAAACGATTATGTGTTCAGTTGTGGGTAATGATAAAGAAAGCGAAAATCTCATTGAAATGTTTGAGCAGCAAAACATTGATGTTCGTGGCATTATTCACAGTCAAGCCCGTCCGACTACTATTAAACATCGTATTTTGGCAGGTTCACAGCATCTTCTTCGTATTGATTCAGAAACTACAAATCCTATTTCAGAAAATGAAAGCGAAGAGTTAATCAATAAAGTAAAAGAATTGGCTCTTGAAGCTGATGTTATCATTTTTGAAGATTATGATAAAGGTGTCCTGACTGAAAGAGTAATTTCAGAACTAATTGATTTTGCCAATCAAAAAGATATTCCTACTGTCATTGACCCTAAAAAACGTAACTTTTGGCACTATAAAAATGCTACACTTTTTAAGCCCAATTTGAAAGAACTTCAAGAAGGTTTAGGAAAGGACATTAATGTAAAAAACACCGATTTAAATAATTTAAGTAAAAGTGAAATAGCTCTTGCTGTTCAAGAACTTGCACAAAAAATGCAACTCAAATCAGTTTTGATTACACTTTCTGAATATGGTGTTTATATTGCCAACTCATCTGAAAATCATAAAATTGCTGCCCACAAACGAGAAATTTCTGATGTTTCGGGTGCTGGTGATACTGTGGTAAGCATTGCAGGACTTTGCATGGCTCTAAAACTACCTCTAAAAACAGTAGCCGAATTAGCTAATTTGGGTGGTGGATTGGTTTGTGAATCCTTAGGAGTTGTTCCAATAGATAAATCACTTTTCAAACAGGAGGCTAAGAAAAAAGTAACCTTTTAGTCTATTTATGTGTTGTTTTGGTATCTGAATATCAACTATTTTTTTTCATTTTTAATTCGTAATTATCTTATGAAACTTATTTTTTTATCTGTCTTATCAATTTTAATCTCAACTTTTTTATCTTGTAAATCTAGTAAAGACAAACAAGAAAATGAATCAATTCCCTTCGAAACAGTCTTAAAAACAATGACTTTTGGAAGCGAAACAGCAGGAACTAAATTAGTTCAAGCACAAACTGATTTGAAAAGTTTTGAGGTAGCTAATGGCAATGATATGCCAAAAGAACTCTTAGAAGTAAATTTGAAAGAAAACACACTTCTAATGGTTATGTCTGGAATAAAAAACACAGGTGGTTTTGATATAGAAATCGAAAAAATCATCGAAGCAAATGACAAAATAACTGTTTTCTATAAAGAAATGAATCCAGCAAAAGATGCTATGCTTACAATGGCACTTACTTATCCTCTGCATGCCGTAACTATAAAAAAGACAGATAAAGAAATTGTCTTTGAGAAAATAGATTTGAAAGTAAATGATTTTAAAAAATAATTTGTGATAATTTACAACGTTTATTTGTATATCAATCATTTTACTTTTGCTCACATTATTCGCATTATGTAAAATTTCATACCTTTTCATTTCCTTATTTCATTTCCTTGGAAGTATAGTTTTTTAAAAATTATATTTTTAAGGAAATGTTTTTTTTTACAAAAAATTTAAACTTCTTTATTAAACATTATCACGGTTAATTTAGTAATGTTCATTCTTCCATAGCGACAGGTTTGCAAACCTGTCGCTATGGAAAAATAAGAGTGTTTTTCTTTTCTCTAACTAATTGATTATTAGACCTGTAAATAACCGTGATAACGTTTTTTATACTCATACGTTTTTGGTTTTCAAAAATCAAATTTATCAGTACACCTCAAAGGTGTCAGATAATTTGTTTTTTGAACTGTACTGACACTTATGAACGGCTTTAGCCCTCAACGAAGTTAAAGTGTCTGACAGTTTTATTTTTTCGAAAACCATTTTTGATTAAGTATATCAATCATTTGGTTCAATATGAATGAGTATATGTTCTAAATTTTCAATATTTTCTTTTAGATAATCTTTTAAATTATGAGCTAATGCATGTCCTTCTCGTACTGAAATGTTTCCATTTACTCTAGCATGCAAATCAATGTGATATTTCATACCTGCTTTTCGCACAAAACATTTTTCTGTTCCTTCTATTCCTGCTACTTGCATAGATTTTTCTCTAATTTCTAAGATTAAACTATCATATACATGTTCGTCCATAATCTCACCTAGTGCAGGTCTAAAGATTAAATAGCTATTGTAGAGAATAAAACTAGAAGCCAGTAAAGCAGCCCAATCATCTGCTGTTTCGTATCCTTCTCCAAAAATAATTGCAATTGAAATTCCTATAAATGCCATTACGGAGGTAATAGCGTCGCTTCTATGATGCCAAGCATCTGCTTTTAGAGATGAACTATTTGTTTCTTTACTTTTCTTAATCACAATTTGAAAAGAAGTTTCTTTCCATAAAATAATTATTCCCAAAACGATTAAAGTCCAAGATTCAGGCGTTTTGTGTGGCGTTTGAATATTCTGAATGCTCTCATGAGCAATTATGGATGCCGAAATGATAAGAAATACAACCACAGCAAAAGTAATCAAAGGTTCTATTCTTCCATGACCATACGGATGATTTTTATCGGCTGGTTTTTGTGCATATTTAAGTCCAAATAAAACTAATAAAGAAGCAAAAATATCGGTTGTAGATTCAATGGCATCAGCAATTAGCGCATACGAGTTTCCAAAAAAACCTGCTAGTCCTTTAATTAAAGCTAAACTAGTGTTGCCAATAATACTAAAGTAAGTCGCTTTTATTGCAATCTGTTCATTGTTCATAGTTTTTTTTGGAGAGGTTAAATACAAGTGTGGTTTAAGATTTTTGTAGTTCAATAATCAATTTATCCAACCAGTTTTTAAAACGAGGACATTATTACTTTTTCCTACACCATTAGCACCAATCAAAATATTAATTGGACGTAAGCGAATATCTAAGTGTTTTATAGATTTGAAATTTTCTATTACTATTTCTTTTATCATTATTATTTTTTGCTAATTCTGTTTTGGAGCTTTTTAAAGTAAATTGAAAAGTTGTGTTTGAATTTTTACTCTTTCAAGTATTTTCTCCACTCCTCTACAAAAATCGGAGTTTTGTAATATAAATGAGCTAGACTTCTAAGAAAGTCATAACCTACCTCATCAGTAATATATTTAATGTTTTCGACAGGCTTATTTTTTATTTTTATACAAAAATCTTCAAAATTTTCGTCTAATAATACACTTGTTTCTACTCCACCCTCTTCAAGTATCTCCCTTTCAAAAAGAATCTGTTCGATGTCGTTATTTTCATAATCTGGGTAAAATACTTGAAGATTAATATCTTTATTCTTAAAAAACGAAGAGTACATATTATATAAGTTTTTACTTGCAAAAACGACTAAATACTCAAATAACATTGTTATTAATAAGGATGACTTATCAGAATAATTATGAGGTTTTTCTCTTGTAGCGATAGCCTCTATTACGACTTCTATGTTATTATTTAATTCTGGAAATCGTTTCCTTAGATTTTGGGTAATACATAAACTAGCGTATATAGTGTTCAAAAAATCTGGCACAAAAGCTACTTCTTCTTCAGTAAATAGTTCGTTTTCATTATTTTCAACAAGGTAATTTAATGTATTGTGAATAGCGATTGAATGATTATCTAACAAGGGTCTTAATCCTTCTAAATTATTACTTATAAGTTTTATCAAAGTGTTTTTAGAGTTTTTTAAACTGAACTCATCATCAAACTTGGGTGCTATTTTAAAATAATAAGTCAAATAATTAATATAATCAAAAAGGCGAATAGGATATCCTACCTCTTCATAAAAACCTCCTTCACCATATAAACCGTTTTCTTCTAATGCAAAGGGTAGTGTTTTATTAAAATATTCCTTTAAGACATGATATTGGATTTTCAGTATTTTATCAAATTCTTTCAGTACAGGTTTCTTTTTGCTTAATTTATTTTTTAAAATCCAAGCCCAAAGTTTCAATATAATATAGCTCACACAATCTTTAGCAGGGTTTAAATTATTGTTTTCTTTAGAATAATGAAAAATCATATTTGCTAGTAAATTCATAGTAGCTAAAAACTTCTTTAAAACTCTATTTTCACGAATATCAGTGTATTTATCAATTTGTATATCTATAAGTTGTTTAAAATCAGTAAAATCATATTCTGGAACATCTAATAATATCAATGTTTTTTTGAATAGCTTTAAACTTTTTTCGTCTGTTAGTAAATATTCATTAAACATATATTGACTAAACATTTCAGTAAGTTTAGTTATATCCCAATGCTCAAACTCTCCATCTTTAAACTCCCTAAATATAAAGCCATCAAATGTTAGTCTAACATTACGTCTTACTTCTCCATTATGTACTAAAACTACAATAGCAGGAAGGTTAGCAAAATTCCCATCAGTAAAATCATTAAATATTGCATATTTTGCTTCTTTTAATGATTCTATAACTCCATCTTCTTTAGTTAAAACTGAATTAGTTATATTACGATCACCTCCTCCTTTGACTTCAAAATAATATTTACACTTTACTCCACTTTCATTTTTACCAATAGCTATAACATCTTTTCCATATTGAGGTTGACCTTTTGAATCTTTTGGATTAGCAATCACCCTAAATCCCATCAAGGTTAGAAGAGTAGGAAACAGAGCATCTAATTCTGTGTCTTCCTTTAAACTTTCTAAATATTCTTGAACTATTAATTTGTTTAAATTACTCATCTACTTTCCAGTTTTGGTTAATTTCATTATTAGCATCATATTCATACTTATCATTATTAAGAAACATACTTCTTGGAAAAGTCATACTAGCAGATATTTTACCTAAAGGTACGAACTTATCTCGTCCATTTTCTGCAAATTTGTATGAGTTTCCTCTTGCTAGTACCACAGTAGGAAAGTATTTTAAAAATGAATTTTCCTCATGTTGTTTTTTACCTTCCTCCATTTCTTTTGCCATTTTATTATCATTTTTTGAATTAAATAGATTGTATAATCTAGCATGACTATGACTTGAAATTATTTCTTTTACTTTAATTTTCTTTAAAAAGGAGTTTTGATTTTCTTGTTCAATTGCTTTGAATTCTTCTAAATAGAAGCCATCATTAGTATTATTCAAATCAAGCTCATTTTCCATTATACTGATTATACTATCACTATAATCATTTATTAAAACTTCAATCTTAGCTTTCAATAAATCTTTAATGTATGAATACTTACTATTTCTTAAAGGTAACAATAAATGTAAAGTATCTTTCGGATATGTAAACATCCCACTCAATGATGCTATTAACCACTCTTGTTCTCGTTCTGAGTATTGTAATAAATCTGTTGAGAAATTAAACTTGTTGTGAGATTGTAAATAGCTTAAAACTTTATTAGCTAAAAAACGTATCACACCTAATTCATCAATTAGTAATTGTATAAGTCCTTTTGAAAATGCTTTTGGTTCTGATCTTTGAAAGGTGCTTATTGAGTGAAATAGTTTAGGTGTAAAATCATCTTTTAAGTCTATCATAGCTTTTTTTAATACTGCAAAAAAGTAATCTACATTTTTAAAATCATCTAGTAAGAAGTTTAAACTGTGATATGTTTCTATTTTTCTAAAATCCATTGACAGTAATATTTCTAGCTTTTTATCTTCATATCCTTTTACATTGTAAAGAATATTCAATATGTAATTTTGAACTTGTGAATCAGAATTAGAATAATGATTTATAAGTTCCCAAGCTTTTTCTGTTTGATAATCAAGTATGTATTTATTATTTAAATTTTTAATTAAAAAAAGAGTGACAGATAAAACACTATTGTTGTTAACAGATTTGAAATTTGTTATCAAACTAAAAGTATAATCAAATTGAACTTTAGAGGTATAATTCATTAATGCTAAAGTATGTAAACCTAAATGGCTGTCATTAGGTTCTTGCAATAATGAGATAATTCTTTGATATACTAAATCTTTATTATATTCATATAAGCCTAATAATATAGAAATTATTAAATCATCTTTATTCTCAATTTCATTGTTTATTACATAATCTAGTAAACTTATACATCTTTCATCTTGTCTACTGTATGATTTGATTGCATCTTTCACCCGAAAAAATGAAAGATCTTGTTCCATTTGTATGAAAAAATGATTCCATATATCGACTATTTCTGTTTTAGAAAAATCTACATTTATTAAAATATGATGTAAATTTCTGCTAAGACTAAATATATCTTCTTTTTTAGAATTCCTTTTTACAGAAAGAATATAGTCTAATGTATATTGATTAAAAATGTTTGTATTCATACTGTAAGTTATAAATTACACATAAAAAAACCTACCAAATTTCCAAAAAAGAAAATTCAGTAGGTTTTCATAATTATATATCTTGCCGTTGTTGGTGTTCCCACCAACGACACAAATTATTCTACTTCACTTCTGCCAATTCTCTCTCTTCATATTCTTCAACAGGAATACAACTACAAACTAGATTTCTATCGCCATACGCATCATCTATGCGACTAACCGAAACCCAAAACTTGCGTTCTTTTACCCATTCTAATGGATAAACTGCTTTCTGACGAGAATAAGGGAAATTCCACTCATTCGCCAAAAGTCTTCCTGCTGTGTGAGGAGCATTTTTCAAGACATTATCAGTTGCATCAGAATCTCTATCTTCAATTTCTTGAATTTCTTTGCGAATCTGAATCATTGCTTGTGCAAAACGGTCTAGTTCTTCTTTTGTTTCGCTTTCAGTTGGCTCAATCATAAGCGTTCCAGCAACTGGGAAAGAAACTGTTGGAGCGTGGAAACCATAATCCATCAAACGTTTAGCAATATCGACAACTTCAATTCCGACTGTCTTTTTAAATTCTCTACAATCCAAAATAAACTCGTGAGCGCAACGACCATTTTTACCTACATACAAAATTGGATAGTGTTCTTCCAATAAAGATTTGACATAATTTGCATTCAAAATAGCTCTTTCTGTTGCTCTTTTGAGTCCGTCGCCTCCCATCATTGCGATATACGCATACGAAATAAGCAAAATAGAAGCACTTCCATAAGGAGCTGCCGAAATAGGATGACTTGCGCCATTTTCTCCAATTTTTCCACGAATCTCAACTACTGGGTGAGAAGGCAAATAAGGAGCTAAATCTTTGACTACACCGATTGGACCCATTCCAGGACCTCCACCACCGTGAGGAATACAAAACGTTTTGTGTAAGTTCAAGTGACAAACATCTGCACCGATATTAGCAGGAGAAGTCAAACCAACTTGTGCGTTCATGTTTGCGCCATCCATATAAACACGACCACCATTTTGATGGATAATATCACAAATTTCTATGATAGACTCTTCAAAAACTCCGTGTGTCGAAGGATAGGTTACCATCAAACACGATAAATTTTCTTTATTTTTTTCTACTTTGTCTTTTAAGTCAGTTACATCAATATTTCCATTCTCATCACATTTTGTAATGACAACTTTCATTCCTGCCAAAACTGCACTCGCTGGGTTTGTTCCGTGAGCCGAAGAAGGAATAATAGCAACATTTCTATGTGTATCTCCTTTTGCTACGTGATAGCCACGAATTGCCATAAGACCTGCATATTCGCCTTGCGCTCCTGAGTTAGGTTGTAAAGAAACATCATCAAAACCTGTAATCTCACATAACCAAGTGCGTAAATTATCAGTAAGTTCTTTATATCCTTCTGCTTGATTGAGAGGCGCAAAAGGATGAATTTGTCCAAACTCTGACCACGTAACAGGAATCATTTCTGTTGTTGCATTGAGTTTCATAGTACAAGAACCCAAAGAAATCATCGAATGAACTAAAGATAAATCTTTGTTTTCCAAACGCTTCATGTAACGCAACATTTCGTGTTCGGTATGATACAAAGAAAAAACAGGATGTGTCATAAAATCAGATTTTCTGATGACTGCATCTTCCCAGTCTAGTTCTAAGTTTTGAGCAAATTCTTTTATTTCTTCTTTGAAAGAATCTTTGTGAGCAGCTTTAGCAAAAATAGCTGACAAGGTTTCAAGGTCTTCATATTCTGAACGCTCGCCAAACGAAATTCCTATATTTCCATTTTCAAAATAACGGAGATTTATTTCATTTTTCTCTGCTAATTCTTTAATAATACGTGCTTGTTCGCTTGTGGTATTGATTTTAAGTGTATCAAAATATTGATTATAAACCACTTCATACCCCAATTTCTCAACAACTTTATGGGTAATTTTAGCAAAACCGTGAATTCTGTGAGCAATATTCTTTAATCCTTCTGCGCCATGATAAACGCCATACATACTTGCCATTACAGAAAGTAAAACTTGTGCTGTACATATATTTGAAGTTGCTTTTTCTCTTTTGATATGTTGCTCACGAGTTTGAAGAGCCATTCTGTAAGCAGGGTTTCCCTCAGCATCTTTCGAAAGACCAATTACACGACCTGGAATAAAACGTTTGTCTTTATCATTAATCGCAAAAAATGCAGCGTGAGGTCCCCCATAACCCATTGGAACGCCCAAACGTTGCGCTGAACCAAAGACTACATCTGCACCCATTTCCCCTGGAGGAGTAAGCATTGTAAGAGCCAAAAGGTCAGAAGCAACAGCCACCGAAACTTCATTTTCTTTTGCCGAAGCAATAAATGAATTTATATTTTTGATATGTCCCTCTGTATTTGGATATTGAATCAAGAGTCCAAATAAATTCTCATCAGTAACATCTAGTTTTGTAATATCTCCAATTTCTAATTCAATACCTAAAGGCTCAGCACGTCCTACTAAAAGAGAAAGTGTTTGAGGATGGCATTTGTCAGAAACAAAAAACTTCATTGCTTTTTTCTTAGATTTTGCTTTTGTAGCATCCAAAAGGCGCATTGCTTCTGCTGCTGCTGTTGCTTCATCTAAAAGAGAAGCATTTGCAATTTCCATTCCTGTAAGGTCAATGACCATCGTTTGGAAATTGATAAGAGCTTCTAAACGTCCTTGTGCAATTTCGGCTTGATAAGGTGTATAAGCTGTGTACCAAGCTGGATTTTCTAAGATATTTCTTAGAATTACATTTGGCACAAGCGTTTCATAATATCCCATTCCTATAAAAGAACGAAATACTTTATTTTTTGAAGCAATTTTTTGAAGGCTATGAATAAAATCACTTTCTGTAAGTGCAGAAGGTAGATTTAAAGTTTTTTTAAGACGAATATCAGCAGGAACAGTTTCTGAAATAAGCTGTTCGATAGAAGAAGCGTTTACTTTTTTGAGCATTTCAGTAACAGAATCATCAAGATTTCCGTTGTGGCGACTCTCAAAGGTGGTTTGGTTGAAGATATTGATTTTCATTGGTATACTAAAGGTAAGCTAGATGAAAAGACTTAATATGAAAAGACCTAATATAAAAATGCAGTAGTTTTTGATAAACTTTCTAATGAATTGAGATAGACTATAGAGTAAATTCCGAACTCATTTTTGATAGTGTAAAGTTACAAAATATATCATTCTGATATGCTACTACAAATATCCTTAGACTTATGTTTGAATCAAAATTAGAGTGAAAATAAAAAAGAAAGACTGTTTGCTATAATTTATCTATTTGAGCTTTTTTTACTTAAATAGTTAATTTAGACAACTTCATTAAAAAAAAATAAAAATTTTAGTTTTAAAAAAATGTATAACTATTTTGTTTTGAAAGCGTTTATGAGATGTCTGAGAATTAAGCCAAATCTGAACAATATGTTTTTATTGATTTTACTTAGAATTATAAGAAAAAACTAATACTTAAAGTAATACTGTTTTTGAAATACAAAAAGATGGAATTATAACTATTTTGAGTATTTTTTTTTAGTTATCATTATTTTTAGCACCTAAGACAGCTCTATTTTTTTTAGAGGTAATTCTTTGATGAGCAAATAGTTAAGGTTTAAAGAAAGTTTAGATATATATTTTTTATTCTCTATTTTTTTAAAGATTTTTGTATCAGAATACATATTTGATAGATATTTTGAGTCATTCCTTTATTTTAAAAAAATGACTTTGATGTCTGTATCCTAATACAGAATATAAGGTATTAACAACTATTTTTTTACGGACAAAAACATACAAGAGTAGTGTAAAACGAAAAGCGTTTTAAGATTTTTTTAAATTTGGTCTTGCGTTTGCTTATACTTTAGATAAATTAGCTTCTAATTTGATTTTTTGAAAGAAAATTATTGAAGGTAGAAATTCGAAAATACAACGTAATTATATAGATGTTTTTGTTGTCTCAACAAAGTATCAACATGATTATTAATACTTTTTTCTACTTTTACAATTAGTCAAATCAGACATATTTATTTAACTGGTAATTTTTTAATTTACGCATACCTCTTTTATATGAATTAAACTCTACTCCTCCCTTTTAAAGCAGCTCTTAACTCATTTGATGAGAGATTCTTTAAGAAATTTACGAGATTTATTTGAATGCGAAATAACCAACATAAGATGAAAATAGGAATTGTAGTCAATTCTTCTTGGAACATTTATAACTTTAGAGCAGGTTTGATAAAAGCCTTTTTGCAAAACCATGAAGTAATTGCCATCGCTCCAGACGATGGATATAGAAAACCATTGGAAGAAATGGGGTGTAAGTTTGAGCCTGTGCCTATGGAATGTAAAGGCACAAATCCAATTAATGATGCTTTGCTTGTCAAAAGATTGGTAACTGCTTACAAAAAACACAAACTTGATGTAGTTTTGCATTATACCATAAAACCAAATATTTATGGTACAATGGCAGCTGAGATTTTAAAAATCCCCTCTATCAATAATGTAACAGGATTAGGAACTGTATTTTTAAGAGAAGGTATTTCTTCTAAAATTGCTCAATATCTGTATCGTTTTACATTTCGCTTTCCTAAAATTGTATTTTTTCAGAATAAAGATGATAGAGAGCTTTTTGTTAGTAAGAATCTCATTAATGAATCTATTGCCCGTCTTTTACCTGGGTCAGGTATAGATACTACGCATTTTGTGCCTAATACACCTACCTTATCTATTCCAAAAGAAAAAAACACAAAAGAATTTACTTTTCTTTTAATTGCTAGAGTATTATATGACAAAGGAATTGCAGAGTATGCAGATGCTATCAAACTTATGAGAAGTAAGGGAATTAATGCTCGTTTTCAACTTTTAGGTAAGATAGACGAAACAAAAGGATTAGGTGTTCCTGAAAAGCAAATCAAAGAATGGGAAAAAGAAGGGATTCTGAAGTATCTTGGTACTACTGGAGATGTACGTCCTCTTATCTCAAATGCTGATTGTATCGTTTTGCCTTCCTATAGAGAAGGAACTCCACGTACGCTTTTAGAAGCTGCTTGCCTTGGTAAACCAATAATTACAACTGATGTTCCAGGGTGCAGAGAAACAGTTATTCATAATTTTAATGGTTATTTATGTGAAGTAAAAAATGCGTATGACTTAGCTGACAAAATGCAAAGAATGATTTGTCTGGAAAAAGGAAAACTAGAAGAAATGGGAGTAAATAGTCGTTGGCTTGCCGAAACCAAATTTGATCAACAGATTATTATCAAGAAATATACAGAAGTAATCGATAAAGTAAGAGTAGAAGAATCTGTGAGAGATATTCATGCAAAAAACCGTTTTAGAAAAATGCGCTCTAAAGTAGAAGCTAGGCAGCTACAAGAGCAAAGAGATAAAATAAAAGCAGTTTCTATGCAACAAAATAACTCAAACTCAAGAACTAAAAGAGCTGTCTTGATAGAATCATAATTTAAGCATTACAAACAGAAGGAAAAATAGAATATTTAACTTTACAAGTTGGACAGATTGTATCTCCAAATAAAAAAGTTATAATCTCTTTTAAAGAATCTATTTCCAGTAAATCTATATAAGCAATCATCCACTCTTGATAATTATCAGACTGAATGGTTGCTTTTTTTCGGTCTATACTTTTGGGAATAATTTCAAAAGGAGTTTGAATTTTATTAAAAACAGGATCTTCTATATATCCATTTAATCTGTTTTCTTCATTCCAAAGATAAAGTTCAGAGTTACAATTTGGACAAATACTCATGTATTCATCATTACCATTAAACAAGATAAACATTTTTGCTATAAGAGAATTCCCCTTATATAAAGCTATTACTGCCAAAAAATAGCGTTTTTCATCTTCTGATAGATTTTTAGCCTCATTAATAAGTTTAGGTAGCAAATTTTTAAATTCCTTATAACTCTTTTGAAAAGAGATATATAAAACTTCTTTCGTTTGATTATCTAATTTATATGAATTATCTTCTATTATATTGTTGAGAGATACTTCATTCTCATCCAACTCTGCAATTATGACTCCTAATGAAATATAGCCATCCAAACGTATGGATTTGTTTTCTTCTTTCGTAATTATTTTAAAGAGATAAGGAAAAGAAGCAATAGTAGATTGATATAGCGTATTTTGATGATAAATATATTCCCAAAATATTTCATTTGATAATTCTTCAGTATAATTACTATCTAATTTTTTCAAAAGTGCTGGTAATTCTGACGAATCTCCATAAGGGCTGCTAAAACTCTTCCAGTATTTTTCTTCTAATGGTATCATAAAGAATTTCTATAAAATTAAAGGGAACAAACATTTCTTGTCTATTCCCTTTATTATTTTGGTCTTTTTTTTTAATTATTGTGCTGTCCAACCTCCATCAATAGGAATTGCTGTTCCTGTAAATGTACTTGCTTCTTTTGAAGCTAAAAATAAAGCCATTCCTGCAAGAGCATCAATTGACACAAAATCTTTAACAGCTTGTTTTTTGAGCATTACTTTTTCTACTACTTCATCTTCGCTCATTCCATGTGTTTTGGCTTGGTCTGCAATCTGTTTTTCTACTAAAGGTGTTTTGACATACCCTGGACAGATAGCATTTGCAGTAATATTATATGGCGCACCTTCCAAACCTAATACTTTTGTAAGTCCGACAATACCGTGTTTGGCAGCTACATAAGCTGATTTGAATTCAGATGCACGAAGCCCATGTGCAGAAGCAATATTGATAATTCTACCAAATTTTTGTTTTTTCATGTCTGCCCAAACAGCTTGTGAAGTATGAAAAGCAGAACTTAAATTGATACCAATAATAGCATTCCATTTTGCAGCAGGAAATTCATCAATAGGCGCAACATATTGAATACCTGCATTATTTATCAAAACATCGATAGTTCCAAATTTTTGTTTCGCTTCATCTATCATTTGTTTGATTTGCTCTGGGTCAAGCATGTTTGCATTAGAAAACATAGTTTGTATACCATGTTCTTTTGCTACATTGGCTGCTATTTCTGCACCGTTATCTTCCAAACCATTAAAAACTACATTATATCCTGCTTTTGCAAAATGTTCTGCAATTCCTAAACCGATTCCACTTGTGCTTCCTGTAATGAGTACTGTTGCCATAAAAAATGTTATGAATAAGTCATCGGTAGAGACACCGACAACGGCTGTTTATTAAGTTAAAAAATAAAATTCTGGTAAATTTATTATATTTTGTCGTTGTTGGTGTCCTCACCAACGACAAATTTAACCAATCAATTTACAGAGTAATGAACTAAAAAATTGACTAAACGTTTGAAATTAGCTTGAATAGTTTCGTTTGCCTTTTGAATAACCAAAGAACGGTAATAAAGCTCTACTAACTCTTCATATCTTGGATTGTTAGTAATCTTGGCTAAAACAATTCCTTTAAAAAAGCGATGGTGCTGATTATAAATATATAAAATTGGACGTTTAGGAATTCTATTAAAGGCTAAATCTAATTCTTGCATTGAATTTTTTTCTTCTAAAAAAATCATTCCTTCTTCACTCATAAATTTTATAAGTTCTTCAGCACACACTTCTAAATCTTCTTCGTTTTCGGCTTTGTATCTAAAGTAAGGGTTTTGATTTAATTTTCCCACAGAAACTGAAATAGTAGTTGTTTGATTTTGAAAATCAGTAGGGTTAGACAAAAAAGGTTGAGTAATACGTTCTACTTCATCTTTTCTAATTCCTAAAGTTACTTCAATCCAAATTTCAGTCTCATACTGTGAAATAGACAAAATTACGTTTTGAAAACCTATTTTATCTGTTTTCCTGAATTGACTATAAACATCTATATACTCAAATCCCCATTCTCTAAAAAATGGGATGAGTTGTTTTACAAAAAAAGTTTGAGCTGAGATAATGTCCATGAATCAATTACGAATTATAAATTACGACTTGCTAAAGCAGCAAAGCTAACCTTTAGATCGGCGCAGTCAATTACAAATATAGTATCATTGTACTGTGATAATTTGTAATTCCAATTATGTTGTCTTTAATTTTTTACTCTAAAGCGTAAGTTAAGTTGTATACTTTTTTATTGTGGAGTCAATAAGTTGAAAGGTTTTATTTTTCAAATCTTCGATATCTTTTTCTGTTAGATTTGTAGTTATTATCGGTTTATGATAAATCATTTTACAATGATGACGAGTAAATTTGAAAGGCTGTTTATCAGGAAAAATTATCCAATTATAAAGAATTGTTACAGGAACTAAAGGAATACCTGTTTGAATAGCTGCACGAAAAGCACCATCTTTAAAAGGATTTAGTTCAGGCTGCTTATCGCCAATAATTCCTCCCTCTGGATAAATCAAAACATTTTTGCCTTCAGCTAAAGCTTCTTTTACTTGCTCAAAGGCTTCAAAACGACTTGTTCCTTTTCCACGACTGACGGGAATATGAATCTTTTTAAAGATGTAACCAAACAAAGGAGTTTTACTGAGCGATGCCTTTCCCATAAAAACACTAAACTTAGGCACAGTCATTACCATAGCAGCAATATCCATATAAGATGTGTGATTAGATACATAAATATAGTTTTGCTTCGGATTTGGCTCAAATTCCCATTCTGTTTTCATTTTTATTCCTATTCCAAAGTATAAAACCTTTGCCCAAATTCTATATAAGAATCCGTTCCAGTGATGCCATTCTTTACGTTGTGTTGAGAGCCATAAAAAAGGATATAAAGATAAAAAAACAAGCATAAACCAGAAAATGCACCAAATAGTATATAAATTCATTTTTTCAGTTATCAGTTACCAGTAATCAATTACCAGTGAATAGCAATCAATACTGTAATTAGTAAAATCTAAAATACTCTTATTAAAAGTAATCACAAATTAACGCAAAAAAAAATTGACAATCCTCAAAGAAGATTGCCAATTTATGATAATATTTATTCAGTAACGTTGATTGTTACAATGCAAAGTTAATGCGTGTAAGTAATCCACCTGTCTGAACAAATACCCCTTCCGAACCAAGTGAGCGTACTGGAAACCTCCAATACGGTTCAACTTGTAGCGTTAAATGTTTTCCTAAGGAGGTTTCAATTCCTGCAGAAACATTAATGGTTGCAAAAAGCTGTAAAGCTGATTGTGTTTCCCTTTGTCTTACTATTTCCTGTGAGCGAGTAAGTCGTGGGTCATAAATATCTTGATAAGAAACGGTATAATCTGATTCGTAACGTTCTTTTAAAAAGAAATAATTTGAAGTACCTGCTGATACAAACCATTTATTTCTAGTTGTTTCAATAGCATTGTAACGCAAATGTATAGGTAAATCTATTAATTGCCAATTAATTTTTGTCTTGTTTTTCTTTACCCAAGCGTTATCATTTGGGTTAAAGTAATTTGTAATATTTGGTATAGAAAGAGATTCTTCTATATCAATTTGCTTTTTCATATAAAGTGCTCCTGCCGAAATATTAAATCGTTTAGCAACTTGATAATCAGCCATTACACCATATCCATTTGCATAATTCATACGCTGTTTATCATTGCTTTTATAGATGTTTGTCATTGCCATAAGAGCAGCTCCAATTCTCCATTTTCCGATAGCACTTGCTACTGGATTTTTTCTAATTAATTCTTCATTCTGATTAGAAGCAATAAGCATTTCATCAATTTCTAATACTGGTAATACTACTTCATTTGGTTTAACATCAGCAAATAAATCAAAAGTAGCCTTTTCCAATTTTAATGCACTAAGCACTTGATTTGATTCTACTTCTTTACTTGCTTCATTATCAGTTAATAAACTATTTGTGATAACTATCTTTTCTTCTGAATTATCTAAAGAATGATTAAAAGCTATTTGATTGTTTGTTTCTAATTTTGTTTTTGAATTAGAATATGATTTTGTTTTAGTGAAATTAGTAGTCTTTTTATTTTTGGCTGAATCTGTATTTGAACTACCACTCAAATTACTAGCTATATCTTTATTATGATTATTATTTTCTTCTAAATTACTTTGTGTAAGTGTTTTATCATCCGTAGAATTATTATTAATTGATTTTTGATTAGTAGAAGTTTGATTTTTGATAGAATTTTCTTGAAAAGCTATTCCTCTATTCGAAATTTTATTTGCTGAATTATCTAAAAATTGATACCCTCCAAATAACAAGATTACTGCTGCTGCTCCCATAGTTGCAAAAACTGCTAAGCGTCTAAATACTACTGCTTTACGGTCTTTTTCATTATGAGCAGCCAATTTTGATTGCATAGCCGACCAATCAGCAGGTTGAAAAGTAGGCTCATAACTCTGTGCCACCTCCTTAAACCGTTCTGTAAAACGCTCCTCCGATGATTTGTGATTCCCGTTTTGGTTATCGTATATATGCTTCATACTTTTTTCCGAAATGCTCTTTTATTAGTAAGCGTAATTTTTGTTTTGCTCTTGACAAGTTTGAACGAGAAGTTCCTGCTGGAATTCCCATTTGTTCTCCAATTTCTTCATGTGAATAGCCTTCAATTTCATAGAGGTTGAAGGTAATTCGATAAACATCTGGTAAAGATTGTACAAGTTCATAAATTTCATCTGCACTCATTTGGTCTATTACATCGCCTGTCGAATCTTCTTCTCTATCAGCATATTCTACATCTAAATGATTGGTATGTTTTTCATTTTTGCGATAAAAATCAATTGCTGTATTAATGATTATCCTTCTAAGCCAACCTCTAAACGACTTTTTGTTGTCATATTGATTTACTTTTGTAAATACTTTCATAAAGCTGTCATTTAACACCTCACTCGCTTCGTCTTTGCTTTTGCAATAACGTAGCGATACCGACATCGCATACCCATAAAAATGCTTGTATAACATTTCTTGACTTTTTGCGTGTTTATTTCGGCAGCCTTCTATTAGGCGAAGTTCAATATCTGTTAGCTCTATGGCTTTCACCAACAATTAGTAGTTAATGTGTTCTTAGGGTAATATTTAAGTTGCTTTCAAAGTCCTTACGCAAGTAAGTTTGGAAGTGCTGCAAAGGTGTAGCAAAAAATTCAAAAGTTTTTATCTTTTTCTCGTTTTTTTTGAAATTTTGTATTAATGTTCTTTAAAAAAGCCTTTTGAATAGAGATTGTAACAATTTTGAAGATTGAAATTTTGTGCTATTTTTTTTAACCTTATTGATAGCGAAGCCTCAACGACAGGTGGTTTTCTCATTTTTAAACTGTCAACGAGACGTTGCTGTTGTTGAGAAAAAATATCAAGGTTAGCGATTTTTTCAAATGTTATGACTAAATAAAATCCTTTTTTTATAACCAGCTTAAACTTTATTTCTCCAATTCTTATAAGGCTCAATAGTTAGATTGGAATTGTAGTATTTGTCTTCTCCTGTAACTTCTACATCAACCCAAGACGGAATGCTAAATTTTTCATCTTCACTTTCCAATTCAATTTCTGCGACTATAAGTCCAGAATTATCTCCAAGAAATTCATCAACTTCCCAAATTTTATTTTCGTACAAGATTTCATATCTAATCTTTGATAATTCAGAAATTGAAAAATTATCTAATAATTCTTTCGCATCATGAAGTGGAATCTCATATTCATATTCAGGACGTGTAGCACCAATTGATAATCCCTTGATTGTCAGAAAGGCTTTTTCAGTTGTTTGTCTTACTCTGATTGTTTTGTTTGGGTCTGTCAATAAATAACCTTGTCGGAAAAATTGCCCTACTTTTTTCTCACTATCTTTCCACTTTTTATGATTTACTAAAAACTTTCTTTCTATTTCTTTGCCCATAAAAAATTATTTATTTGGTTTCCTCAGTGTTGTATCTTTTTTTATAGCTTGGGTGCGATAAGTTCCTTTTTGGTCGTAATAATTATCTTTTTTTACTAGCGTATCTTTTTCAACTTTGTTTTTAGAAGAATCTTTTTTTCCGATATTTTTACGAATAGTAGAAACAATTTTTTCAGAAGGAGTAGAAACTTTAAGCTGATGACGGTCAGAAAAAAGAACAAAGAAAAATTTTAAAAAGACAAACAAGCCTACAAATATAATAGAAGGAAGAATCACAACTAAAATTTTAGAATTTGCTATATATCTGAAAAATTGTAACATTAGATAGACTGTATTAATTATTTTGTTTTAGTAAGAGAATTAAAATTTAGTTCAAAATGCTTTCCAGTTTTGATGCAGCTTCAAAAAGTAAGTTTTCACTATTTGGCAGACAGCAAAGCATTACCGAAGTGGGCAAACCTGTTTTTCTATCTCTATATTTCCAGGCAGGAATAGTAATAGAAGGCAAATCCATAACATTAGTAAAAATCATGGGTGAAAAGATATTTGGAACAAGTGGCGACATATCTATTTGCATTGTCTGCTGATGTTTGAGTGCAATATCTCCAGAAGTTGGAAGAAGCAAAACTCCTCGTTGCCCTATTTTTTTGTATAAATTCTCTTTTTCTTTTTGATAAAATTGAATCATTTTATTCAATTCTTTATCCGAAGGTTCTAAAAATTTAGAAGCCAAAAGTACGGAATAAATCTCACCTGAAACGGTTTTTTCTCCAATTACTCTGCGTAAAGATTCCACAAAAACAGAAATACCAACATCTTTATCATTTCTCAACCAATCTTTCAAACCTAGTTTCATTGCCTTTATCATCATTTTACCAAAATTCCAATGAATTTTTCCGATGTTTTCAATAGTTATATTTTTAGGTTGTAAACCTTCGTTCAGAAGACTTTGTTTTGCCTTAATCAAAACCTCTTTTATTGTTTCGCTTCTTATTTCTGTATCAAAATCTGTACTTATGATAAGCTCTGCATTACTTAAATCTTTGCTATCTGTTGGGATTTTATCAGCAATTACTTCATAAACTAGTTTTGCATCTCTAACAGAGTGTGTAATTGGTCCTACTGCCAACCAGTCATTTAAGAAAAAATCTTCTCTTTCTATAAATGGAAAAATTCCTTTTTTACTCACAGCTCTTCCAGAAGGTTTAAATCCTACCAAACCACAACAATGAGCAGGATAACGAATAGAACCACCGACATCTGTTCCAATTCCGATAACCGACCCACCAGAAGCAATCAAGGCACTTTCTCCCCCTGAAGAACCTCCAGGGATATATCCTTCTACATACGGATTATTTGTAACTCCAAAACGTGGACTTCTTGTTTCGTGTCCAAAACTAAACTCAGGTGTGTTAGTGCGAGCAATAATAATTGCACCTTCTTTTTTTAGTCGTTGAACTACTAAAGCATCTTTTTCAGCTATTTTGGCTGGCATTCGCATTGAGCCTCCTGTTACTTCTTGTCCTTCTAAACCTATAGGCTCTTTGAGTGAAATAGGAATTCCTTCTAATTTCCCTCGTTTTTGTGTTGTAGAATTATCTTTTTCTGTGCTTTTTTTTGCTTCTTCTAAGGCTTCTTTTGCAAAAAGTTGAATCATTGCATTTAGCCTTTCATGATTGTCTGCAATGTTTCGCAACGATTTTTCTACCAAATTAAGTGAAGTAGTTTTTCCGTTTTCAAAATCTTTTAAAAGCGAAGTTGCATCAGAAAATTCATGAGTATCTTTATCTATTGGACGAGTAAAGTTGTAGTCTTTCATGGTAGTAAATTTTGTTCTTTGTCAGCCATAAGTATAAAGTGATTTTTTAGTTTTTTGTTTTACTTAGTAATTAACCCTTATTCTCGTTTGTTTAACATTACACTCTATACAGACTTCTTACTTTCTTTTTGATGAGTAAAACATAAAAATAGTGTAAATAAACTTACATTTGTGGGACTACCTCCAAATTTCATGTAATTTTGTATTATCTCACTTCTATCTAAAAAAATACAGCTATTAAAATTCTCATTATATGAAAAGTAATATAAAAAGTATCGTGGAAATAAAAACTCTAAAAAGTGCTTTAATGCTACTTCTTTTAGTGATTTTTAATGCTCTTTTTTGGAATGAAATGTTGGGTTTGAATCTATTTATATTTTCAAATCTATTGATAGGAACTTTCTTGTTGTTTCATAGGAAGAGTTTTAAATATCAAACTGTTAGAATAGCTATTGGTTTCACTTTCGTTACAGGAATTATGGTACTTATTCATAATTCTATAATCAGTAAAATTGCTCATATTGTATCTTTTTGTTTGATGTTAGGTTTTTTCCAACAAGGAAATCTTCGTTTACTTAGTTCTGCTTTTTGGAGTAGTTTAGTGGCTCTTGTGTCTATACATCATTCTTTTTTAGAGCAAATCAATTTTATTAAAGCTCCTGCTACTATTCCAAAATCCTCTATTCGCAAACTTCGTCTTCTGATTATTCCTTTAATTGCTTTTAGTATATTTTTTATGATTTTTAAGATAGCTAATCCAGTTTTTAACAAAATGACGAATAATTTAGGCAATCAATTATTTGATATCTTGAGTAATTTGTTTGTTGATTTTTCTTTTTTGAAAATTCTGTTTCTACTTCTTGGAGCTGTTATAATTTTGGTAAGTCTTGTCAAACGTGAAACTACTCTTATAGTTGCTCTATGGGAAAGTATGAAAACAGATGTACTAAGAAGAGAGTTGAGCAGAGAAAGACGAGTAATGGAAATGGAATTACTGGAAACACAAAAAAATACTACTTTTAAAATTATGGATTTGAAACAAGAATATCAAACTGGAATACTCTTGATTGCAATGGTAAATCTTTTATTATTAGTTGTAAATGGTATTGATATTCAATTTTTATGGCTGAATTTTGAGGTTGATGAAGCTGGAAATCTAGCAGAATTAGTTCATGAGGGAACGTATATGTTAATAATCAGTATTTTACTTTCTATGAGTATTTTGATGTATTTTTTTCGTAAAAATCTAAATTTCTACCTCAAAAACGAATTACTTAAAAAGTTAGCTTATGTTTGGATTTTCCAAAATACCATTTTAGTAATTTCTGTAGTTATCCGAACGTACTATTACATCATTGAACATGGATTGGCTTACAAAAGAATTGGTGTTTTGCTCTTTTTGGCTTTGACGACCTATGGTTTGTATTCTTTATTTGTAAAAATTAAGGAACACAAATCAAGTTTTTATTTATGGAGAGTAAATAGTTGGGCAACTTATGCAATGCTCGTTTTTATGGCTTGTATAAATTGGGATATGTTGATTGTCAAATATAATATTGAAAAATGTAAAACAGTAGAAAGCAAAGCTAAAATTGATTTAGGATTTATGCTCAGTCGCTCAGACCAAACTTTGCCGATTTTAAGGGAAAATAGACAATATTTTGAAACTGATAAAAGAGGTATTTCTTCTTATCGTAATTCGCCTAATGTAAATACTTATGGAACATATTTAGATGAACGTATTGAAACGTATCTGCAAGAACAAAAAAAATACTCTTGGGCTTCTTGGAATTATGCTGATGCAAAAACGGTGAGTTTGTTAGAAGAGAAATAGTTTTTTTTAAGCTACCTATAAGTTTAAAAACCAAACAAAAAAATGAAAGTATATTTAAACCTGTTAGTCTGTATTTTTGTCTTGTTTTCATGTAATCAAGTCAAAAAAGAAGTAAATAAATTTGAGGATAAAAAAGGAAGGTTTAAAATTTCTTTTCCTACGAAACCTACCCTAAAAGAAGAACCTTTTACTACTTTGGAAGGAGAAACAACTCAATATGTATTTATATCAGAACCCAAACTAGATGATAATATTTCATATAATGTAAGCTATATAGATTACCCAAAAGAGTTTACTGATATAATCAGTACAGAGAATACCTATAATTTTTTTGCTACCTTTAATTCCATGGCTCTCAATTCCAAAAAGGTTGAATTAATAGGACTTTTGAACCAAAAAGTATTAGGATATACAGGAAGAGAGTTCCGATTTAAAGATATTCAAACAGGTATGTTTTCTAGAACTAGAATGTATTTAGTTGATAATAGAGTTTATATTCTTACCATAAATACAAAGGAAGAAAAAAATTTCAACCTAGGCATTAATGCGTTTTTTGATTCGTTTGAGCTGATTAATACACAGCCTAATCCAAAAGCAGAAGTACAGACTGAAAATGCTGAAAAAATATATACTATTAAATTTAATAACCCTACAGAGATAAAAGAAACGGAAGCAGTTACTGAATATGGTGATGTAAGAATTGTTTTAGAAGGCTATCAACCAAAATTAGAAAATGATGAAAATATTGCTTATATGGTTAGCACCCTCACATATTCACAAGATATCACACAAAATGTTGGTTTTGATTTAGATGAATATTATTTAAGTATTATTAGAGCAGGTCTTAATGGAAGACAATCTACTCTGATAAGTAAAAAAGAAATATCTGTTAGTGGAATTAGTGGAATTGAAACCAAAGAAAGTTTAAAAGAAGGAAAGATGATGATTAAACAGAGAATACTTCTTAAAGGAAAATCACAAATAGCAATTCAGGTTGTTACCATTCCTCTGAAAGATGAAAATGATTCTATGAATGAATTTCTAAATTCTTTTAAATTCATTGAAAAATAATTTTATTCCAATCATTTGCTTTAATTAAAATAGAGTAAGAATAAAATATTCCTATCATTCTACATTTATTTTTAGATATTTGTAGTATACTCTTTGGAGTGTGAATAAAAAGTACTAAAGACCTTAGCCTTCATTAGAAGAAAGTTTTTTCCATTAACTTTGTCCAAAGATAAACTTATCAATCATAAAACTTTATTGATACTTCAGTTTGTAAAAGACTTAAATATAAGAGTAGTGGTAGATTGTTAAATATATCTATAAGGTTTTGTAGCATTAATTAACTTGCATGTTTATATTATTTACAATTATTAATAGTCTGCTTATCAAGCAAGTAAAGTTATTTTAGAGTTTCAAAAATATAATTAATAAGACTTTTGTAAATTTACTTTACATTTTATTTTAAAAAAAGAGTATATGTATTGCAGTTATCCGATATTGTTTTTTAACAAAATAATCGTTTAATTAACTTTTCACTTCACAAAATTCATGAATATTTTCAAAGTTCGTTTTTTTTGTATTAAATTAATTCATTAGAACAAAATGGCATTTAAACAATATATAAAAAATATAGTAAATAAGCTACCTTATATTAAAACTCTCCATAAACAAGTAGAACATTACAACAATAATGCGTTTGTGCCAGCAGGTCATTATTATTCTCCAATAGTTTTGGTAAAAGAAGCAGAGGAAAAGCAAGATGAAATATGGAAAAACCAATATAAAGATGGAATAGCAGGTATTGACCTAAATACACCAGAACAGCTAGAGCTTCTTAAAAAAATATCTGCTTTATATCCTGAAATGCCATTTGAACCCTATCAAAAAGAAGGGATACGATACTATTTTGAAAATAACTTCTATCATTATACAGATGGAATCATTTTATATGGTATGATGCGTCATATAAAACCCAAAAAAATTATTGAAGTGGGATCTGGATTTTCTTCTGCATCAATTTTGGATGTTAATCAACTATTTTTTGATAATTCAATTCATCTTACTTTTATAGACCCTGATACAGAAAGATTAGATAGTCTCTTAACTCAAAAAGATAAACAAAACTGTATAATCAAGAAAGATATAGTACAAAATATTCCTTTAAGCGTTTTTGAAGAACTAGAAGCTGGGGATATTCTATTTATTGATAGTACACATGTATCCAAAACAGGAAGTGATGTCAATTATCTATTATTTGAAGTTTTACCTGCACTAAAGTCAGGTGTTTTTATTCATATTCATGATATCTTTTACCCCTTTGAATACCACAAAAAGTGGGTTTTTGAAGGACGTAACTGGAATGAAAACTATATATTAAAAGCCTTTCTAATGTATAATGAAAAGTATAAAATTATACTTTTTCCAGATTATTTGCATCGATTATATGCAGATAGCTTTAAAGAAATGCCTCTTTGTTATAAGCACTTTGGAGGTAGTTTTTGGATTGAAAAGCAATAATACTTTATAAATTTGATCAGTTTTAGAATTTTGACTCTGTATATATATGACACTTTCTTAAATTTGATAATTTTCTGAAAAATAGCAAGATTGAAAGATAATTCTACATTTATTTTATAGATATTTGTAATCAAATCCTCGTTGAGAGCTGCATTTGAGTCTCAACGACGGTTTAAAATAAAAAAATCAAGGAATTGTAGCTTTGATTTATTTCTAACCCTAATGTTGTTGCGTTTGTAAGCGACAACTAACCAATTTTTATGAGCGAAATTAATGTAACTCTTCCAGACGGAAGTATCCGAAAGTATCCACAAGGCACAAATGCCTTTGAGGTAGCACAAAGTATCAGTGAAGGACTCGCACGTAATGTGCTGGCAGCCGAAGTAAATGGCGAAGTGTGGGATTCTACCCGAGCATTGCCAGAAACAACAGCTTTAAAACTCCTCACATGGAATGACGACAACGGAAAAATGGCGTTTTGGCATTCTTCTGCCCACCTTTTAGCCGAAGCCTTAGAAGCTCTTTACGAAAATGTAAAATTTGCTATCGGTCCTCCTATCGAAAACGGTTTTTATTATGATGTTGATTTTGGTGAAAAAACTTTTTCTTCTGATGATTTGCCCAAAATCGAAGCGAAGATGAAAGAACTTGCCAAACAAAAAAACGAATTTGTAAGAAAAGAAGTTTCGAAAGCTGATGCAATTTCTTATTTCACAGAAAAATCAGATCCATATAAATTAGAAATGATTGAAGCCTTAGAAGATGGCAAAATCACTTTCTATACACAAGGTAATTTTACAGATTTGTGCCGTGGACCTCACATTCCAAATACTTCTGGCATAAAAGCCGTAAAACTTTTGAATGTAGCTGGTGCATATTGGCGTGGCGATGAAAACCGTCAGCAGCTCACACGTATCTACGGAATTACATTTCCAAAAGAAAAAGAATTAAAAGAATATTTAACGCAAGTAGAAGAAGCTAAGAAAAGAGACCACCGTAAATTAGGAAAAGAACTAGAATTGTTTACTTTTTCTGAACGTGTTGGTTTGGGTCTTCCTTTGTGGTTGCCTAAAGGTACAATGCTTAGAGAGCGTTTAGAGCAGTTTTTAAGAAAAGAACAAGTAAAACGTGGTTATGACCCTGTTGTTACACCTCACATTGGACACAAAAATCTCTATATTACTTCTGGACATTATGAAAAATATGGCGAGGATGCTTTTCAGCCTATCAAAACACCTTCGGAAGATGAAGAGTTTTTCTTGAAACCAATGAACTGTCCTCATCACTGTGAAATTTATAAGACAAAACCACGTTCGTATCGTGACTTACCGTTGCGTTTGGCAGAATTTGGAACAGTTTATCGTTATGAGCAGAGTGGAGAATTGCACGGACTTACTCGTGTACGTGGATTTACACAAGATGATGCACATATTTTCTGTATGCCAGACCAAGTAAAAGACGAATTTAAAAGTGTTATCGATTTGGTACTTTATGTATTTAAAGTATTCGGTTTCACAGATTATTCGGCACAGGTTTCACTTCGTGACCCAGAAAATAAAACGAAATATGTAGGTTCTGATGAAAATTGGGATTTAGCAGAAGCTCAAATAAAAGAAGCTGCCGAAGAAAAAGGCTTAAAAACTGTCATTGAATACGGAGAAGCTGCATTTTATGGACCTAAACTAGACTTTATGGTTCGTGATGCAATCGGTAGAAAATGGCAATTAGGAACAATTCAAGTAGATTACAACCTTCCAGAGCGTTTTGAATTAGAATATATCGGTTCGGATAATAAGCCACACCGTCCAGTTATGATTCACCGTGCGCCTTTTGGCTCTATTGAACGTTTTGTAGCTATTTTGATTGAAAGTACAGCAGGAAATTTCCCTCTTTGGCTTTCTCCTGACCAGCTTGTTGTTTTGCCAATTTCGGAGCGTTTCAATGATTATGCAAAAGAAATTGTACAAAAATTACGTCAAAATGATATTCGTGGTAGTGTAGATGAGCGCAACGAGAAAATCGGTCGCAAAATTCGTGATGCAGAAGTTGCCAAAACGCCCTATATGCTTTTAGTAGGTGAAAAAGAAGTTGAATCAAATACCGTTTCGGTTCGTAAGAAAGGCGAAGGCGATTTGGGTTCGATGAATATTGAAGAGTTTATGAAGCATTTTGTTAGTGCTGTTGATGCTGAACTGGCTGAGTAAATAATTCAATTACAAATTATGTAAACCTGTTAGATTTTCAAAAAGAAAATCTAACAGGTTTTTTTGTAGCTTACTCTTTAGAGTGAGTAAAATTGTACCGTAGGCTTTAGCCTTCGGGTAAAATTAAAAATATTACGAAGGCTAAAGCCTACGCTACAGATTCGCACCTTAAAAGGTACGCTACATTAATTCATCTTTTAGATATGAAAATGGGTATTGTTTCCATTCTTTTACAATTGCTGCTTTTACAGGATTCTCTAGAATATAATGAACTATGTTCTTGAGTTCGTTGTCATTTCTTATATAATGGTCGTAGCTTTCTTTCTGCCAAAAATTCCCTTCTCGTTTCAAAATTTGATTGCTTTCATAAGCAGAGCCTCCTTTTATGAGTTGCATCGTTTTGCTTACTGTTTCATTTTCATAATCTGCTGTACAAAATAATACATGTACATGATTAGACATCACACAATATGCTAATAAATCATATCTTTTCCCATCATATTCTTTCATTTTATTGATAATTATTTGAGCTACTTTCGTGTTTTTTAAGAAATCATCATCTCTTGAATAACGTTCTAATAGAATATCATAATCTGCAAAATATTTTTTTCCTAACTTATAAAGAGATGTGTTTCTTTCATCTTTAGAATTCTGTTCTTTTTTAATTTTATTTATCTTTAAATCATACTCTTCTTGTATTTCTTTTACTACTTTATTTGGAAGGGCATTATACAGGCAAAATGTAATGAAAAAGGTAGCTCCTCTTGGATAAATATGAGGTAAATTGCGATGTTGCATATGTAACTTACTCTTTAGGATGGGATAATACACTAAATATTTTAGTACCGTATTTCAAAAGTTTATCTGTATTTTGAGATTATTTTATTACTATCAGGCACTTTAACTTTATTGAGGGCTATAGTTCAGAAGTATCTGATAGTTGCTTTATTGATAGAATTTTGACATAAACAAGTTTTTTAAAACCTTGTTGAGGAACAAAATAAAATAGCAGATAACTTATGAAACACTGGATTTAGCCTTTAAAATGAAAATAAGACAAAATATAATAAAAAAAGATCATTTTTTCTTCCGAAGGCTAAAGCCTACGATACAGATTCGCACCTTAAAAGGTACGCTACTGCGATTTGCTTTATTAGAAATAAGTATAAATTTACCAAAATCTTTGGGATTTAGAATAAAAATAATGAAGATCAATCCGAATAGAAAAAATGGTAATTTATCATAAATTCAAATCAGTATGTTTTTTTAAATCCTTACACCTTATCTTTGTAAGTCTTTTAAAAACCACTAAAAAAACAGCACAAACAGAACAAAGTCTCCTAAAAAAAGAAATGATAACCACTCAACGACTTATTTTAAAACCATTAACTTATAATCAGTTGATAAAGTATATAAATTGTAATAATTCATTGGAAGAAGAACTAGACTTGAAACCAAATTCAAGGACAATATCCCCAGAATTGAAAGAAGCACTTGAACAAACTATTCTTCCAAATGTAGCCAATAAAAGTAAAAATTATTTATATTCAACACTCTGGACTGCCATTTCAATAGCTGAAAATAAAATGGTAGGCGATTTATGTATCGTAGGCGAACCAAATAAGGAGGGAGAAATAGAGATTGGTTATGGAACATATAAAGAATTTCAAAATAAAGGATTTATGACCGAAATTGTGAAAGGAATTATTGAATGGACAAAGACACAACCAAAAGTAAAATTCATTCTTGCCTCAACAGACAAAATAAATACAGCATCTTGCAAAGTTCTTGAAAAAAATAACTTTAGTATTATTGGAGAAACTGATTCATTATTAAATTGGAAATTAGATCTCAGTTAATTTTATTCAAACTCAAAAAAATAAGCATAAAATATAATTCTGTCTTCTCTACTTTCCTACTATCTTTTTCCCTCAATATTCCCTATTTTTGTACTCTAATTCTAACTAGAAAAACTTAAAAACGAATAAAAATTGCGTACAGAAATAAATAAACTTGGCGAATTTGGACTTATCGAACGTATAGCTTCCAATTTTCCACTTCAAAAAAACACTTCCAAAAAAGGAATTGCAGACGATGCAGCTGTTATAGAAATTGAAAATGGCAAACAACTTTTAGTTTCGACGGATATGCTTGTTGAAGGAATTCATTTTGACTTGTCTTACACTCCTTTGAAGCATTTGGGCTATAAAGCTGTTTCCGTAAATGTCTCAGATATTGCTGCCATGAATGGTATTCCTCATCAAATTACGGTTAGTCTTGCACTGAGCAATCGCTTCTCAGTTGAGGCAGTTGATGAATTTTATGAAGGTGTAAAGTTTGCTTGTGAAGATTATGGAATTGATTTGGTAGGAGGTGATACAACTTCTTCTCCAAAAGGTTTAGTTATTTCAATTACTGCGCTTGGACAAGCTAGTCCAGAAAAAATTGTTTATCGAAATACAGCAAAGAAAGGCGATGTTTTGTGTGTTACAGGCGATTTGGGAGCTGCTTTTGTTGGCTTACAGATTTTGGAAAGAGAAAAAAGAGTTTTTATGGATGCGCCAGAAGCTCAACCTAAACTAGATAACGCAGAACATGTCATTGAAAGACAGCTCAAACCAAAAGCTCGTATGGATATTATTTATGAGTTAGAAGAAAAGGGAGTTTTGCCTACTTCCATGATGGATATTTCGGATGGTTTGGCTTCTGAAATTCACCATATTTGTCGTCAGTCGAAAGTAGGAGCTATGTTGTACGAAAAAAACATTCCTATTTTTGAAGAAACAGCCGTAATAGCAGCAGAAGAGCTAAAACTTAGTCCTCTAACATGTGCTTTGAATGGTGGCGAAGACTACGAACTTTTATTTACCATCAAACAAGAAGATTTAGAAAAAATTGAAAAAATAGTCGATGTTCATTTGATTGGTTATATTCATGAAGCTGAAAAAGGTGTAAAAGTAGTTATGAATTCAGAGCAACTAATGGATATAAAAGCACAAGGTTGGAATCATTTTTAATTGTGAATTATTAATGGTTAATTGTGAATTAATCAGTATTTTTATTTTTTATACTAAAAAGATAATTGTTTAGGAAAAGGCAAATCTTTTTTTGCCCTATAAATAAATACAATATATATATATTTGTACTACTTCTAAATTCATCCTTCTAAATTTATTTACATGTCTGTTGCTAATTCTTCCTCAGCCAAACGTATCACTACGCACTCGTTGCAGGAAATGAAAAATAAAAACGAAAAAATCTCTATGCTTACAGCATACGATTTTTCGATGGCTCAAATTCTTGATGCTGCTAATATTGATGTTTTGTTAGTTGGCGATTCTGCTTCAAATGTTATGGCAGGACACGAAACAACTCTTCCAATCACGCTTGACCAAATGATTTATCATGCTTCTAGTGTGGTGCGTGGTGTAAAACGTGCGCTTGTGGTGGTTGATATTCCTTTTGGTTCATATCAAGGAAATTCTCGTCAAGCTCTTGATTCTGCTATCCGAATTATGAAAGAATCGGGCGCACATGCTGTCAAGATGGAAGGTGGAGAAGAAATTAAAGAGTCTGTTATACGTGTGCTTTCTGCTGGTGTTCCTGTGATGGGGCATTTAGGACTTACTCCTCAATCTATTTATAAGTTTGGAACGTATACCGTTCGTGCAAAAGAAGAAACAGAAGCTGCAAAACTTATTGAAGATGCCAAAATTTTACAAGAATGTGGTTGTTTTGCTATTGTGGTAGAAAAAATCCCTTCCAAACTTGCTGAAAAAGTATCAAAAGCAATTGATATTCCGATTATCGGAATTGGTGCTGGTGGTGGAGTGGATGGACAAGTTTTGGTTTCTCATGATTTACTGGGAATTACAAAAGAGTTCAATCCTCGTTTCTTGCGTCGTTATGCTGATTTGAATGATATTATGCAAAAGGCTGTTGAGGAATATATCAAGGATGTAAAAAGTGAGAATTTTCCTAGTAAAGATGAAAGTTATTAAATGTATTTTCTTTAAAGGCTAAATTCATAAAAAACGCTTGATTGTAATAATTAAGCGTTTTTTGCTTAAAAAGAGTTCTGTTAAATTTCTATTTTTAGGAAAAACAACTCAAATTAAACAAAAATATGCTTGACGAAAAAATTACACTTGAATATGATAAACCTAAATGCAAAATTTATTATCATCAGGATATAAATGCAATTCAGTTTGAATGGTTTGGTCATGTTTCCCATGAAGAATTTGTAGATGCGTGTGATTTTTTTTTAGAGTTATTGATAAAACACAAAAGCAGCAAAATGATTGCTAATAATTTGAAATCAGAAGCTGTAAGTCCAAAAAATCAAGATTGGTTAGACAAAGTGTGGTTTCCTAGAATTTACGAACATGGATACAGAACTTCTGCTGTTATTGCATCAAAAAGTATATTTAATCAAATTACAGTCAAAAAAATAGCCGATAAAATGGATAAAAGTAAATATACAATTCGTTTTTTTTCTAATTTGCAAGAAGCTATAGAATGGCTAAAAACAGTGTAAAAATAATTGTAAATTGTGAATGGTAAATTATGAGTGTAAGTAGTCGTACAAAATTAATAATACATATAACTGATTAGCGAGTGATTTACCTGATTTTTAAGATGAAATACAAGATAAATACAAATGAAGTTTAGCGAAGCTAAATAATAATATCTTTTTAATACTTATTTAAATTTTATTGTATTATCCTGTAATTATCATAGTAATCATAAAAATCACTTGCTAATAATGTCTTACTACTTAATACCCAATAAATCACAATTCAAATATGTTTAATTTATCATTTTCTATTTCTAAAATGCCATTAGTGTTTTAGTAAAGCGACATCAAATAATATCATAACTATGCAATTCGAATTTAAAAATTTAGGAACAATAAAAGAAGCCCAATTAGAAATGGGTAATCTAACCGTTATCTGTGGAAAAAATAATACGGGGAAAACGTATTTGACGTATGGGGTTTGGGGAGTAATAGCTAGTATAACATTAGAATCAAGCTCTGATTTCATTCAAGATATGAGTCTATATGATATAGAAAAAATAAAAGGTGCAATAAAAGAAAGCAAAAGATATAGTTTTACGATAGACAAAAATTCTTTAGAACATATTGGTAAGAAGTACATGAACATTATACAGAATAATATGAAGTCTGTCTTTGCTTCAAATGATTCTCTGTTTGAAAACTCATATGCAAATTTTAATAATGAAGTAAAAGAATATCAACATACACTCAATTTTGACAATAAAATTTATTCAAAATCATCATTCGATGATAAATATGAAACTGTAATTTCACAAGAAGGATTAACTATACACATAGATTATAGTACAGATTTAAAGTTTAAAATAAATGCTGCTTCTGATTTTTTTATGGAACAAGGTGAAATAACAAAAGAAGAAATATCTTTTAGAGAAATGCTAGTCAATAGAGCGATAGATATACTTATTACTGGTTTTGCTCTTAGAAGACCCAATTTTCCTACTTTCCTCCTTCCAGCTCAAAGAGATAGCATAGAATTATTTTATAAAGAATTAGACAAAAATAGAAGTCATTTATTAGAAAAATTAAGAACTACAAGAGATTTAAGTTTATTGGATAAAGAAAGTTCACGCTTTCCACAACCCATCGAAAAACTAATTGATTTCGCTAGAGATTTGACACGCCAAGTCATCAAAACGGAAAGTTTTCTCGCCAAAGAACATCCCGAATTATTAAAAGAAATTGAGAATCTTTTGGGAGTAACGTATGAAGTTTCGGGCGATGAGGTTTTGATAAAAGATAATAAAGATAAAAATTCTACTCAAAAAATTCCTGCCTATATGGCTTCTACGTCGGTGCGTTCGTTGATGCACTTGCATTTTTGGCTAAAACACAAAGCTCAAAAAGGTGATTTATTGATGATTGACGAACCAGAATTGAATTTACATCCAGAAAATCAAATCAAAATGGCTCGTTTGTTTGCTAAACTTGTCAATGCAGGAATTAAGGTTTGGATAACGACACACAGCGATTATATCATAAAAGAACTCAATAATTGTTTGATGTTTTCACAAGAAATAGAGAATAAAAAAGAACTTTTAGAAGAGTTAGGCTATAAAGAAAACGAAATTTTGAAACGTGATGATATTCGTGCTTACATTGCTCGTTATGATGAAAAACTAGAAGGTTGTACAGTAGACAAAGTAGAATTCGATGAATATGGAATGGTTATGACTACTTTTGATGAGCAAATTGATAAAATAAATGCTATTACCGAATCTCTCGCTGATGCGATTGTAGAAAGTAAAACTAATAAACAAACGATAGCAGAATGAATCAAATCAAAAAAATAGAAAGTCTTATTAATCAAACAATCGTTACCTTATCTTCTGAAAAAATAATTGATTATATTGACATAGAAGAAAATCAAGAAACAGCAAAACTCACTAAACTGACTATTGAAAATCTTCCAAAAGATGCTTTAGTTTTTACGCTTGACGCTCGTGTTTTAAATATTCGAAATCAGTTTTTGAGTGAAGAATGTCAAATAAAAGGAGTAAATAAAGGGTGTGATGCAATTTTGATTTGTGAGTTAGAAGGTAAAATAAACGTCTTGTTTTGTGAACTTAAATCATTTGATTTTAGTGCAAATGATTATGAATTACAATTTGAAAATAGTTTTCTGTTTTTGGAATATTTATGTAAAATGATAGAAGTTTTTGAGGGAGAAAAAATAGAATTTGTCCCCAGATACTTTTTATTTTGTTTGAAAGTTGCTAGAAAAGGTAAGAAAAACACAACACGTTACAAAGAAGAAATACGAATAGAGTACAAAGAATTTGAAAAAATCATTTATCAAAAAAAGAATTTACATAAGGTAAGTTTTGTTGTACAGAATAAAAATAAGAAGTACACAAAAAAAATCAGTCTGCAAGATTTAATAAAAATCAAAGATGAAACGCTTTAAAATCAACAAAAAAAAACTACTAAAATACACAGGCATTTTTCTCTTGCTTCTTTCTGCCTTAGCAATTTGGCAAAGAGAACTTGTTGCTTACGGACTTTTGCAGCTTAACGGACAATTAGAAGTCATGAATAATGCTCGTTCGTTTGAAGAACTAAAAAAAGATGTAAATTTTCCAGATTCTCTAAAAGCAAAAATAAAAATTATTGAAGAAGCTAGAAAATTTGGAATGGAAAAACTGGGAATGAAATTTTCTCAAAATTACACCAAAATATACGACCAAAAGGGAGAAAATATTTTATGGAATGTTTCAGCTTCTTATCCCTATAAATTAGAAGCCTATGAATGGAAATTTCCGATAGTAGGAAAATTCTCTTATAAAGGTTATTTTGATTTAGAGAAAGCTAAAAAGGAAAGAGATAGATTGAAAAATGAAGGCGAAGAAGGAGTTAAATTTGATACAAATATTCGTTCTGTTTCAGCTTGGTCGACTCTAGGCTGGTTTGAAGATGTTTTGCTTTCCAACAATTTAGAAAGAGATGAAGGCGATTTGGTAGAACTTATTTTACACGAACTTACCCACGCCACACTTTATGTAAAAGACAGTGTAAATTTTAATGAAAATCTCGCTAATTTTATAGGAGAAGAAGGTGCAAAACTATTTTTAGAAAAAAAATATGGTAAAGATTCAAAAGAATTAAATGATTATATTTTTTCACTTCAAGATTCTAAAAAATATAGAAACTTTATGCTTTTGGCTTCTACTTCCTTAGATTCAGTTTATCGCTATGGAATGGAAAACAGTCTTTCAGATATACAAAATGAAATAGCTAAACAAAATCATTTTAATCTAATCAAATCAAAAATAGATACAGTTTCATTGTCAAATAAAAACTGGGCAAAACGTTTTCAAGAAAGAGAACTCAATAATACTAATTTTATGAGTGTGAGAAGGTATAATTCCAGTCAAGATACATTGAAAACCATTTATAAAGGACAGTTTAATCAAGATTTGAAAGCATTTTTGAAATACTTTAGTGAAAAATATCCGTCTTTATAGAACCAATAAATATACGAAATTTATTTTAATGAAGTTGGTTTGGTATAACAAGATTTTGAAAAATTATCAAACAATTGCATAAAAAAACTCAAACCAAAACGACTTGAGTTTTTTTATGTGATTTGTTATTTACTAAAAATCAATTCTGTATCCTACTATTTTTATTTTTCACTCTCAACGACGGCAACGCCTTGTTGACGGTTAAAAAATAGCAAAATAAACCGTCGTTGAGACTCAAATGAAGCCGTCAACGAGGATTTAAAAAATAGAATAAAAGTCAATTATTCTTATCCAAAAATTCTACTACAAAATGCCAAACATCTCTATCGGCATTTTTTCCGATAACACAATCTTGGTGTCCGTAACCTTCTATTACATGACGCTCGTAATGCTGTTCTGGATTGAGAGCTTTTAAACGGTTGTAGGTTCTTTCAGTTGCTTCTGGAACAAAAACTTCATTCTTTTCTCCATGAACAAAACACATCGGAATATTTAAACGGTCTTTTGCGTGAGGTAAATACACATCTTCTCCTTCAGCATTTCTCAATTCTTTTTCTCTTGACATGAGAGTAAGTTGCTCATAGGTAGTCAGATTTGTTACTCCAAACATCTCGTGGAAAGAATCAAATGTTTTCTCATCAATATTTTCTTTTTCGTAGAGTGTAGAAAACATAAATGTAACTCGGTTGGCAATTGGGTCATTCGTATCCGAACCCAAAACACTAGAATAGGCTTTTACAGCTGTATTTAAGGCTTTATCTAACCAACCCGAATTTGAATCTGTGTAGGCAGTCATCGTCTTAACTCCAAATTTTTTGAGAAGCGTCGGAACGTGTGCAGCAGCTTTGAGTTTGATTTGTTCGCCTCCAATAATATCAGTAGCTACTTGAAAACAAACCATTGAACGAACTCCTTTCAATCCTGCCAGCATTGCCATAACACCAGTAACTGCGCCAACACAGTGCGTAAAGAGTTGAATGTCTTTTTCGCCAGTAACCTCTAATACTTTATCTACACAAGCAGGAAAATCTTTGAGTGCAATATCGTCAGCTGTAGCTTGGTCTTTTGCAGACGGAAGCGCAATACTTGTACGATATTCCATTACCCAAACATCGTAGCCATGAGCGCAAAGATATTCTACCAAATTTGTATCAGGCGTATCAATTTCAAAGATAAGTCCTGAAACACTAAATCCATGAGCAAGCATTACCGAACCTTTATTGACTCCCATCTCTAATACTTCCTTGTTTCTTCCATCGTAACGAGTAAGTCGCAAAGCCACACCATCAGAAGTGGTAACTGGATAAATTTGTGGTTCAGGCGCACGTAAAGGTCGTTTTTTTCGTGGTGGCGCACTAGGATTGAACGGTGAATCTCTAGCAAAAACACCTCCATACGTATCATAAAGATTTCCTGCAAAGTATTTTCCAAAACTATACAGAGCTTTTAGTTTTTCAGTATTTGTATCAGCATGAAGAGCTTTCATAGTTGTCATTTGTTTGATAAAATCAGTCAAATGAACATGAATAATTCCTTGTGATTTAATGTAGTCTTTATCTTTATCTAACAGTTCTTCTTTTACACTTTCTATATCTGCATAAATAGTAGTGTAAAGTGTTGTTGTGTCACTCCACATATCAAAACCTTTGTCTCCTCGTATGGTTTTATAACCTTCAAAGTTGTAGCTTTCTCCACTTGGATTGAATAATTTTGCTTTATAAACCATTCTTTTGGTTTCCATTTCACCTTCATATTCTACAAAGAGTTGAAAACTTCCTTCGCTAATCAAAAGTGGGTCTGCTGAAAGTGATGGAGCTTCTACTGTTCCGACCATTCTAGACAAATGCTCTTTGTTGTGTAGCATTTTTTCCAAATCTTCACAAATAACTGTCAGCGTAATTTTGAATTCTTGATTTTTAGATTTACCAAAATTATATTCTCTCTCAAACTCTTCTTCACTTTTACATTTTGGTTCTTCAGCTGTTTTTTCATTAATAAATCCTTTCATGGTTTCAGTAAACTGAATTCCGATAGGCATTTCTTCTAATTCTTTCAAGATAGGAGCTTTTGAAGGCAAATCGTAATTGATTTCCCACCCTTTTTCTCTAGCCATAATTTTACAAATACGCTCTGAAAGTGCTGAAATTGTCAAGAGTGGATTTGCCCCCAACGAACGAGGAACAATCGAACCATCAGCAATATAAAGATTTTCATAAACAGCATCTTCTTCTGCTTTTGTACAAAAAACTTGTCCTTTATGATTGACAACACCTTCACGAGTATCTTCACCCATAATACAACCACCTAAAGGATGAACAGTTACTAAATCTTTATTAAATAATTTTGTCCAAGTAGGATTCGGAACACTTGTGCCATTGAGAGCCTTAGTAGCTTCTCCAATATGGTCGCTGGCTTTTTTGAATATCTCTTCATTTCCAACACCTGACCACGAAATTTGCAAACGGTTATCTTTCAAAGTCAGCACACCTGCACTTTTATCATGTGTCATGATGAGATAAGTTTGTGTATTTTGAGTTGCTCCTTTATAAGCACCTCGTACTACACTTTCTAATTCTCTTTTTTTCTCTATTACTTCACTTACAAATCCTTCTTTATTTTCATCTTTTCCTGCAAGACTAGCCATTGTTATCATAAACTCAGGAAAAATCTTTGCCATTGGCGAAGGCGCAGAACCTTCTTCCAAAATCATTCCCTCTTCTTTATTTTCTGTTTTTCTAAGGTCAATTACAGAAGTAATACAAGGTCCAACAGGATTGTCTTTATCTAAATGTTGTCCTCTTCCAATTCCGTTTATTTTTTCATTTGTATTATATCCAAAACCCAAAACATCGCCATTTCCAGAAAAATGGAAGCCTAATTTGTTTGAAACCTCTAATCCTTTATCTCTAGAACGAAGCATAATTTCAGTAGAACCAAGTGTTCCTGCCGACAAAACAACTGTATCTGCTGTTACATACATTTCAGGAGCATCAAATTTTGTGCGTTGCGCTCCCAAGAGTTCGAAATGTACAATCCATTGCTCTCCATTTTTTTCTAAATGAGAAACCGAACATTCGACAAAAATATCTGCTCCAAAGTTTACAGCATCGGGCAAATAATTCATCATAGTCGTATTTTTTGCACCTACATTACAACCCGAAACACAATCTCCACAGAGATTACAAGGTTTTTGTTCTACGCCAACATGATTTTCTCCATCAATATCAAAATTTACATTAATATCTGTTTTATAAAAAGGCTGATTCATCGCCTTTGCAGACTTTCGATGTGCTTCTAACTTGTCTAGTTTAGGAAAAGTATCAGGATATGGATTTGGTTTTAGCATTTGATAGGCTAAACGATAGCCTTCTTCTAAATCGCTCTGAGGGTTTTCTGATTCATCTTGTAGTATCTTAGGAAATACTTTTTCTTTGAGAACCCATTTTTCTGGACGAATAGAAACGTTTGCATTGACAAGCGAAGTACCACCTAGTCCACAACCTTTAAAAACATTTATATCATCATCTATCCAAAAATCATAAAGAGCAGATTGAGAACCTATTCTTTTATTGTTTAGATTGAACTGCATAGCAGAAGCAGCTTCTGTTTGTGTATCTGGGAATTCTCCTGTGAGATATTCTTTTCCTCTCTCTAACAAACAGACTTTTTTTCCTGCACGAGAAAGACGAGAGGCAGTAATTGAACCTCCATAACCAGAACCAATCACAACCACATCATAATGAGGAAGCATTTTTTCGATAGGCTTGGATAAGCGACGATTTTTCATAAAAATTAAGTAAGATTTAGAGTGAAATTATTTTGTTCCCTAATCTAGTTAAAAAAATGAAAAATACATAGGATTGAAGAAAGACAAATTATAAATTATGAAATATTTATTCAGAGAAGCTAAGTAGGAATAAAATAAATTATTGATTATCAACAACTTACATTTTTAAATAATTTATCAAAAAAAACACTTTTTTTAGTAGAACTTTTACAAGTTTTAAAAAGCATATTATAGACTTTGACTAAGGAACAAGAATTAAATAAATTACTATTTTCAAACATTCAATTAACTGGTAATCAATAAATTAAATTCGCATTAATAAACAGGGTTAAAACCCTGTTCAATTAAAAAACTACTTTTTATAATTTTTTACAAAGATATGTTTTCAAAAATAGGCTATGAATTATAAATTGGACAGGGTTTTTATAGATAGCTAAAAATGTAAATTTATTTTTTCTACATTCCTAAGCAATAAATAGGTGTAAATATTTTAATTCAAATAACTATTCTATTCTCACACCCACTACCAAAATATCATCTGTTTGTTTTAGATTTCCACGCCACATTTCTAAAGCTGCTTGTAGTTTTTCTTCTTGTTCTGCTGCTGATAAATAATGATATTCTAATAAAAACTCTCTAAAACGACGACTCATAAATTTACGATTTTCTTCTCCTCCAAACTGGTCTGGGAAACCATCTGTATAAAGATAAAAAACATCCCCCTTTTGATATTCAATAGAATGAGTTTGAAAATTCTTTTCTTGTACTTTTTTCGTTCCCATATTTCCAATTGGATAACGAGTAGCTTTTATTTGATGAATTTCATTATCTCTAATAAAACACAAATCTAGTTTTGCAGCAGCATACTTGAGCACTTTCTTAGATTTATCGACACTAAAAATTCCGATGTCCATTCCATCTTTTCGTTTAGAATCGTTTGAAAAGGTTTCTTCTAATCTTTTATCTAAAAGAGTAAGAATTTGAGCTGGGTCTTCAATATGACTTTCTCTAATAATCTGATTCAGAATAGAGTTTGTCATTACTGTCATAAATGCCCCTGGAACGCCATGTCCAGTACAATCAATGACGGCAAAAGTAATAATACCTGTTTCTTTATTTTCATAAAACCAATAAAAATCTCCACTCACTACATCACGAGGACGATAAAAAACAAAAGCATCTTCAAAATGAGATTTTATTTCAATTGGTTTTTTCAAAATTGCTTGCTGAATTCTGAAAGCATATTGAATACTATCTGAAAGATGTCCTACAGTATCTTGTAAGGCCTCTTTTTGCAAATGAACTTCTCTGTAAGCTCTTGCTTTCAGGAAAGAAGAAACAGCATGTTCGGTAAAACGCTGCAACTGACGAGATTCTGTAAGCGAAAAAGAACGTTCTTTTTCAAAATCAAAAACTAATATTGCTTCTGGAAAATTTCCTATCAAAATTGGAATAACAAGCGAAAAACGAGGAAGATAAGGAGCAAGTAAATATTCTCTATCTGTTGGATACACTTTATAAAAATAGCGAGCCAACGGAACTCCCCATTTGAAATAATTAATTACTCTATCAAAAGATAGTTTTTCGGGCAAACGGTGCGTATAGCCATGTGGAACAGCTACATGGAAATAATCTTCTTGATAATACAGAAAATAACCTTTATCGGTATCTTTTACCAGTGTTAGAGCTTGTTCTAAAAGCGTCTCTAAAACATTTTCAAAGGTAACTTGCTGATTTACACTTGCTACAATTCTATCAATGACTTCTAATTCTGAGGCTTGGTTTTGTGTTTCTCTTGTTTTAACTAATAATGCTTCTGTACGACTTTCTACAAGTTCTTCTAATTTTCTGCGTTGATTTTCAATTATTCCTGCTCTCCACTTATAAATAAAATAAGCAACAACAAGAATAAGAACAACTAATGCCAGCCAAAACCAAATAATTTGAGTTAGTTTTGGTTGTATTCTAAATGAAAAACTTGTTCCTTCTTCATTCCAAACACCATCACTATTAGCAGCTTTTACTTGAAAAATATATTTCTTGGGAGGCAAATCGCCATAAAAAACAGTTCTTTTATCTGTAAATCGCCATTCTTCATCATATCCTTCTAGCTTGAATTTATAAGTTACTTTTTGAGGTGACACAAAAGTAAGTGCATCAAAATGAATTTCTAAATTATTTAGTTCAGAAGGAAAAACTACTTTCCCATTTGCATCTGTTTCTTTCAAACTCCAATTTTTTCCATTTTCATCAAAAACACCTTCTACAATTACGTTTGGTTTGGGTAAAAGACTATGTAGAGTAGTATAATTAAAAGAAGAAATGCCTTGTGCTGTCGGAATCCAAATATTTCCATTTTGGTCAGTTGTGATGTTAGGATATGAAAGTGATGCACAATCACTGCTTCGAAGTCCGTCATTTTCATCGAATGAAGTAATTTTTAGATTATCTGTTTTTTGTGTAATCCAATTTGTAAAATTATCATTCGAAACTGTCCAAACGCCATCATTACTTGTAAACCACCACGTCGAACTTACTTTTAAAATAGAATGAATAGCATCACTAGACCAATGACTTGTCGATTTTGGAGTAGTTATTTTTCCATTATCATAAGTAGAAATTCCATTTTTAGTTCCTATATAAATCGTATTATCCAAAGGGTCTTGATACAAACTCAAAACCAAGTTATCAGCCAACCCATCTTGTGTAGTAAATGAAAAAAATGAAGGTGTTATGTTTCCTTTGGTATCTGAATATGGATTTTCTATCAATAAAATACCGTTGTCTTCTGTTCCTATTAAAATTTGTCCGTCGTGAGTTTCCAAAACACAAGTCAGATTATCAGAAGCCAATCCATTTGAAGTAGTATAATTTGTAATTTTATTTGTACCTAATCTAGTATCATCAAAAATACTTAATCCTTGTGTTGTGGCAATTAAAAGTGTTTTGGATTTTTTCTGACTTACTCTAATTGCTCTTACAAAATTTCCTACCAATCCATTTTTTGTATCGAAAGTAGTTATTTGTTTATTTTCAGCGTTGTATTTTGCTATTCCTCCTCCATACGTTCCTATCCAAAAAAGAGGTTGATTTAATTCATTTTTTGTAGCTGTAATACTTCTGACATGATTGTGTGGCAAACCATTTTTGATTGTCAGATAAGAAAATGTATTAGCTTGATTTATAATAGAAATTCCATCACTCTGTGTTCCTACCCAAATTTGTTTATTAGTAGTATTTTCAGTATCAGAATAAGCAAAAACACAATTGGTCAAATTATCAGAAAGTCCTTCTAAAGTAGAATAAGGAGTAAACTTGCTATCATTCAATCGCAAAAGTCCACCTCTGTTCATGCCGACCCACAAACTACCCTCTTTATCTTCAAAAAGTGCTGTAATGCTGTTACTTGCCAGTTCTTCTTTTGTAGTTAAGGCTTCAAATTTTTCTAAACTAGGAATGTAACGCAAAAGTCCTCGGCTATTTGTTCCTATCCAAAGTGAACCTAATCTATCGATAAGTAGAGTATTGATAGTGGCACTTTTAATAAGCTGATTTTTATCAGAATAAGTGTTTGTTTGTTTTGTTACTTCGTTTTCTGATAAAATATTAAAATTTCTGAGCGCATTTGTTTCTACATTCCAATAAAAAAGACCATTCGCAGTTCCTATATAAAGATTATTTTCGGCATCGCTTTCTAGTGTCAAAATCTGCAAATCAGGCAAAGGAATAGAAATCGGAATAACTTTTCCAGAATCTAAATCAAACTTGGCAAGTCCTTCATCTGTTCCAATCCAAAGCGTATTATGTCTATTTTTTGTATCCTTTAAAAGTGTATTTACTTTTACATTTAAAAAACCATCTTTTTGTGTATAATTCCTAAATACATTTCTACGATAACGGCTAAGTCCTTTTGGTGTTCCTATCCAAATACTTTGTTCCCACTCTTCCAAACATAGAATAGTATTATTGATTAAATCTTTTTGAGTATTAAAATTCTTAAATGTTAGAAAGTTATAATTAGAAAGCCCTTCTCCATTTGTTCCAATCCATAAACCATCTTGTTCTGTATTCTGTACTACCGAAATAAAATTATCTGGAATTCCAGTATTTACGTTGTTTTTCAAATCGGTAGGTGCAGAAAAAACTTTAAATTCTCTACCATCAAACTTGACAAGTCCATTGTGTGTTCCTATCCACAAATAACCATCATCAGATTGAGTAATTGAAGTAATGCTGTTTTGAGGAAGTCCATCTCTTTTTTGCCACGTATTTTGGCTATACTGCGTGATTTTTTTGGAAGAAGAAAGAAATGACTGAGCTTGGGAAGAAATAATGCAAACAAAAGACAGGAAGAAAAAAAGAAAACAGAATAAAAACCACAAACAAAAACCCTTTACAAATTGTAAATTGAGAGAAAAATAAGATATTTTTTTGTTAGAAGTAAAAGACACTTTTAATAGAATGGATTGTTTTTTTTGAAACTAATAACCTAGCTTAGAAAGACTAAAAAAATAAATTTACATTTTTAGCTATCTATAAAAACAGAATTAAAATCCTGTTCAATTAAAAAACTACCTTTTGTGATTTTTCACAAAGATATGTTTTCAAAAATAGGCTATGAATTATAAATTGGACAGGGTTTTAACCCTGTTTATTAATGGGTGAATTTATTCATTTTATATTCCTTAGACAGGACAAAATACGATTATTTTCTGATAAATTGGATTAAACCTCAGTCATTCATAAATAATATAATTTGTAATTAGCTTCACTGCTCTAGCAGGTCGTAATTGACTAAAGAATTACTTAACTTTGCAAACTCTTTTAACAAATATAACACAAAGATTATGACAGTTATTCCTTATAAAGACCAAACAGCTTCTAAAAAAGACCAAGTAGCACAAATGTTCGATAATATATCGAATAACTACGATTTACTCAATCGAATACTAAGTGGTGGAATAGATATTATTTGGAGAAAAAAAGCCATTTCATACCTCAAATCCGAACGCCCTCAACTGATGCTTGATGTAGCAACAGGAACAGGTGATTTTGCCATTGAAGCCTATAAAAAACTCAAACCTAAGAAAATAGTGGGTGTAGATATTTCTACAGGAATGCTGTCTTATGGAAGAGAAAAAATAGAAAAATTAGGACTTCAAGATATTATCGACTTAAAAGTTGGAGATTCTGAAAAATTACCATTTCCAGACAATACTTTTGATGCTGTTACCGTTTCTTTTGGAGTAAGGAACTTCGAAAATTTGGAACAAGGATTGAGAGATATTTACCGAGTTTTGAAAAAAGGTGGTTCACTTGTTGTACTAGAATTTTCACAACCAGAAGCATTTCCTATAAAACAATTCTACTCATTTTATTCAGCACAGATACTTCCAAGAATCGGAAAAACGATTTCTAAGGATACTTCAGCCTATACCTATTTGCCTGAATCTGTTGCTGCATTTCCGTACGGACAAGATTTTCTTCAAATTATGGAAAAGGTAGGTTTTGTTTTTACACGAGATGAAGCACTTACTTTTGGAATAAGTTCGATTTATTACGGAAAGAAATAAATTTTTCTTTTTGTTATTCTATTCTTTACTTTTAACTATGAAAATCAGACAAAAAAACACTTTATTTTCAGTTCTCTTTGTTTTATTATTTTTTGGAATTACTTTTTCTGTTTCAGCTCAAGTTATGAACAAGAAAAAGCCTGTTAATCAGGACAAAAAGCTAAAAGATAAAAGCCTCAACATTCCTGATTATGATTCAAAACCGTTACACTATGGTTTTATTTTGGGATTGCATTATGCTACTATGAGAATAAATTATTCTGACTATTTTACAGACAATACAGATACAACTATTGCTTTATTACCTCAACGTAGTTTTAGTAATTTTGCTGTTGGGATGATTATAGATATTCCTTTGGCTGACCAATGGAATTTTCGTTTTACACCAACAGTAGGTTTATACGAATACAGTATTACTCATAAACAACTTGAACGCTCAAGTGGAAAATATGTAGATACTAAAGTTCCCGTAGAAAGTGTATTCTTTGATTTTCCTATCCTAATGAAATACAAATCAATACGAAGAAACAACAACCGTATGTATATGGTAGGTGGAATTGTTCCAAGTATAAAAGTAGGAGGAAGAAAGCAGCGTAATAACCAAGAAGCCTTTGGAATGGAAGATTATAACTTAGAAGTTACCTATGGTTTGGGTTGGGATCATTACTTTAGTTTTTTCAAATTTGCACCCGAAATCCGTTTTTCGCACGGTATTGCAAATATGAATCTTCGTAATCAAAGTGTTTATTATAAAAATATTGATAGAATGACTACACACAAAATATCATTGTTATTTCATTTTGAATAACTAATTAACATAGTCATTCCTTTAATTACTCTAACAGAAACTATTTTATAATTCTGTTAGAGTTTTTTTATTTCCTTTTGCTTTCCACGCCCAAGCCAAAAAGAGCAAAATCGTATTTTACAGGGTCATTTGCATCAAATAACCTCAAATTTTGGGTAAGTTCTTCAGCTGCTTTCCAATCAGAAATATTTCTCTCCAAGAGTCCTAGCTTTTTGCTTTCCCTTTCTACGTGAATGTCTAATGGACAAATCAAAACAGAAGGTGAAATATTCTCCCAAATTCCAAAATCTACTCCTTTATCATCTTTTCTGACAAGCCAACGCAAGTACATATTCAACCTCTTACAAGCTGATTTCCTCTCAGGTGTACTGATGTGTTTTTTTGTCCTTTGTGGAGCATACTCTATATCAAAAAACGTATTGTGAAAGTGAGCTATATTTTCTTTTTGAGTTTCTTTTGAAGAAAAAAGAATTTCTAAAGAATCATTTTCTTGATAAAATCGCTGTAAAAAATCTAAGAAATAAAGTAAATCTGTAGAGTTAAAAGTACGGTGCTTAAACTCTTGGAAACCTATATTATTCAAATCTGTCGCTTTATGATTTAGGATAAAATCGTGAGGCGAATTATCCATTAATTCCATTATCAAATTACATTTATTGATAATTGTCTTTCGCAATCCCCAAGCTAAAACGGCTGCAAAGAGTGCCGAAATTTCAATGTCTTGTTTCTTTGTAAATCGATGAGGAATTTGGATAGGATCATTCTCTATAAAATCAATGTGGTTGTATTTTTCATATTTTTCTTCTAAAAAGTCTTTTGTCTTTTGGAAATTCTTTGAGTTTAATTTTATCATATTCTAGTTTTTTAAAAAGCATCTAAGGGAGCATTTTCATCAGCATAAAAATCTCCACCAAAATTAGTTCCTCCTCCATTTTTTTCAATGAGTTTGGTATAGAGAATAAAAGTAGCTGCAAAAGTCAGAGGGAGAGTAATGGTTAATCCTAATCCTAAAAAAAGTAAACCTAAAAGATTAAGCAAAGCAAAACCTACCACAAAACCCAAGATACCTATAAAGTTTGCCATTACTAATTTACGACTTGTTTCCATAGCAGACCAAAAATTCATTCTTGCCACTACAATCAAAATAGGAGTAAAAATATAAAGTGTAAAAATAAGACAAGATGGAATCACAAAAAACGCATAAAAACCTATCGTGAAAGTTTCATACGTATTTGTATCAAAAATATCAACTGTGTCATTAACTCCCAACTTTTGAGCTATAAAAAAAATAATTAAAAATGGAATTACTAAAATAACCACAACTAAAATTTGATATAAAGCTAGTTCTTTGATATGTTGAAAACCATCAAATAAATTTTGAAATGAAACCTTATCATTTTCATATATTTTCTGATAATAAGAATAAAAACCAGCCAAAAGAGCTGATATCATTGTCAAATTAACGATTGCTCCCACCAAATAACCAAGTGTTCCCATATAACCTGCAATTTGTGGAACTATAAAAGATAAAGTGAGATAAGAAAAAAAACATAATAAAGTATAAGCTAATAATTGCCCCAAGTGAGGTTTCATAAAATCCCAAGAACGGCTAAATGTATCTGAAAACTCTACACTATACCCTTCCATACGAATGGTAGCAAATTCGTCAGTGGGAGTAAGTCCTGTCTTATTTTGTAGAAGATCATCTTCTGTATAAAAAGTTTCGTTGTCTTGATTTTCCATAAATATCGATAATAAATAGAGGAATAGTAAAAATCAAAAAAAGTCTTACTACATAACGAGGAAGACTTTTTTTAGTTAATTTATATTAGAACAATAAGACATTAAATAGCGTCTAAAGGAGCTTTTTCATCTCCATAGAAAAATTCTCCTGCTCCATTTTTTTCTACCAGTTTTGTATAAAGAATAAAAATAGAAGCATAGGTAAGTGGAACAGTAACAAAAAGTCCTAAGCCACAAAGTAAGGCTCCTGCTGCGTTAATCAATCCCAAAACCCATATAAATCCAAATACTCCACCAAAATTAGCCATAACTAACTTTCGACTTGATTCCATAGCATCCCAAGCTCCAGATTTATTAGTAGCAATAATAACAGCAGTAAATGTATATAATGTAGAAATAATAACCATAGGTATTATAGCGATAAGAAACAAAATACTCATTGTTCCTCCTTGCATCATTTGAATTATTTCATTAGGATCTGAAAAATTAACATTCGCTAAGTCAAAAGCAAAAAAACCTATTAAACCCAATAATATAAAAGGAACATAAGTGAATAAGCTAATTAACAAACCTGAAAGTCCAAGAGGTACAGCATCCTGAAAACTTTCAAAGAAATCAGAAAAAGTAGCATATTTATCTTGGTAGAGTTTAATGAAGAAATAATAAAAACCTGCCAAAACGATAGCATTAATAGCACCATTCAGAATGCTTCCTATATATGGAATTAATCCTAATATCATACTTAGTATGACCACAATAATCACTGCTATTACTAAGAAACCAATAAGAGAACCTAGTTGAGGCTTCATAAAATCCCAACCTTTAGAAATAGTATCTCCTAGTTCTACACTATAGCCTTGTTGGCGTACTTTTGCAAAATCATCATTTACATGAAGGGCTGCTGTTTCATCACTATAAAATTCTTCTGTTGTCATAATTAAAAAATAAAGTTGTTAAATTGTGAAATACATTAAAATTAAAAAAGAGCTTTACACTTTTTATAAAAGTATATATTTTATTAAAAAAACTCAAATGGATAAGTCCATTAACGTAAACATTTGTTAAAAAGTTATTTTTTATTTTTCGTATCAGCTTTTTGTCTATTTGTTAAAACAAAATAGACTTTAAAGCGACTTGTAGATTTTACACATTCTCAGGTTCTTGTCTTTCTCTTGTATTGAGTGCTAATTCTTGTACATAACGACGAAACTGGTCACCTCTATCTTCATAATTTTTGAATAAATCAAAACTAGCACAGGCAGGAGAAAGCAAAACTATATCTTCACTTTCAGCCAAACTAAAAGCTGTTTCGATTGCCTTTTTCATACTCTTGGTTTCTCTAATTTCACTTACTTTTCCTTTAAAAAAGGTAGTTAGTTTATTATTATCTTTTCCCAAACAAACCATTGCACGCACATTCTTTCTAACAGACTCTTCAATAAGTTCATATTCATTTCCTTTATCTACTCCTCCAACAATCCAAATAAGAGGTTTATCAAAACTCTCAAGAGCATAAGAAACAGCATCTACATTGGTTGCCTTTGAGTCATTTATAAATGTAACTCCTTTTATTGTTTTGATTTTTTCTAGTCTGTGAGGTGCATTGACAAACGACTTTAAACCTTTCATAATTTGCTTATCTGAAAGACCAATAATTTGTGCTACCATTCCTGCTGCTGCTATATTTAGAAAATTATGCGCTCCCTTGAGTGGCAAATCTGAAATAGGAATATCTAACATTTGGGCAGGTGTAGCCGAAATTCTTATTTTATTTTGTAGCGATAAATATTCTTTTTGTTTAGAAATATTAATAGGAAGCATTCTCCCTGCAAGACGATGAAAACGAATGTGCTTGAGAGATTCTATATCTTCTTCGTTATAAATAAAAAAGTCTTTGTTACTCTGATTTTCATTGATTTTAAATTTTGCATTCACATAATTTTCCATCTGATAATCATATCTATCCAAATGGTCAGGTGTAATATTGAGCAAAACAGCTACATGAGGACGAAACTCATCAATATCATCTAATTGAAAGCTACTTACTTCAATAACATAATATTCATAATTATCTTCAATGGCTTCACGAGCAAAACTTTTTCCTATATTTCCAGCCAAACAAACACTAAGTCCAGCACTTTTGAGTAAATGGTAGGTAAGAAGTGTGGTTGTGGTTTTGCCATTTGTTCCTGTAATGGCTATTATTTTGCCAGAAACAAAACGAGAAGCAAACTCTATTTCAGAAACTACATCAATATGTTCTAATCGAATAGCTTCCATAATAGGTGCATTTTCAGGAATCCCTGGACTTTTGATAATTAAATCTGCTCCCAAAACTATCGACTCGGTATGCTGTCCTTCTTCATAAAAAATCTTATGATGTTGTAGCTCATATCTATTTTCGTCCGAAAGTTTATTTTTCTCAGAAAGAAAAACATTATACCCCTTTTCGGCTGCAAGGCGAGCTGCGCCTATACCACTTTCTCCACCACCAAGAATAACTACATTTTTTTGTTTCATAATCGTAAAAGCTAGAAGTAAAAGGAATAAAATATTTTTTTAGTAGAAACTACAAATTTGAATTACAAATTCGAATATTCATAATTTTAATTTAAAATTTACATAAAAATTTCTTCTAAAACAAAATTCTAGTAGGTGGAGATATGAAACTAATTGATAAATGAATTATAATTTTTCTATAAATTTAGCTTTCAGTTCGGGCGTAGGGATTCTACATTCATTTTTCTGACCAAACCATTTATATCTATTTTTAGCCACTAAATTATAAATTCCATTTCTTAAAAAAGCAGGTATAATTTTGAAGATGCTAAACAACTTCCAACCTCCTGAAAGTCCTGCTGTAATACGTAAAGCTGCTGTAGATTTGGTTTTTATTTTTCCATTTTCATAAACAATCATCGAATCAAAATCACTTGTATTTCTACCAAAATGCGCTAAAAGAGCCTGTCCAAACTCTGACTGTAGAGAAGCAAAATAAAAATTATTGTTAGTATCTTTATCGATAACAAAATTAATTGCACCATTACAAAGATTACAGACACCATCAAATAAAATGACTACTTTATCTTTAGCTACTTCTTGAAAATTTACTTTTTTTAGTGTTGAGTCTTGAATGAGAGTTTCCATTTTGTTTGAATTTGATTTTAATTAAGTGCAAATTTGTAATTTAATTTTACGTAAAACAAAGATAATTGTTGTTTTGTTTATCACTGCTAAAATCATAGTTTTTAATAATGATTTGATACACAAACTATTATATTGCCTTGATAATTCATTGAGAATAGGAATACATACATCATGGAAGAATCTCTAAGAGAAGAATTCGAAAAATTCTTACAATCAAAAAAAATTAGTCCAAAACTATTCGAAGAAGCTGAAAAAGAACGTTTTGAAGAATGGCAAACTTTATTTTCTGCTGTTCATCCAAAAAGTTTTGTCATGCAAAAACTACATTTAATCAATGATATTAGAAGAAAATATCATTTGGATAAGGAAATTCAATAAAAACTCGTACATTATTTTTTTTCGTCTTTATCCTAGAATTCATCATAAAAATCAATCACTTTGCCGTTGTCGGTGTTTCCACCGACGACAAAATTATATATAAAAAATGAAATACGATATACTCATTGTTGGAGGTGGAATTGTCGGACTTGCGACAGCGTATCAACTTCTTTTGGCTCGTCCTTCCATCAAACTACTTTTAATAGAAAAAGAAAATTCTATTGCGAAACATCAAACTGGAAACAATAGTGGTGTTATTCACTCTGGCATTTATTATAAACCTAATAGTTTGAAAGCTATAAATTGTATTCGTGGCTATGAAATGCTTTTAGATTTTTGTGAGAAAGAAAATATTGCCTTTGATAAATGTGGTAAAATAATCGTAGCCACAAAAGACGAAGAATTGCCAGCACTCAAAACTATTTATGATAGAGGTTTGGAAAATGGTTTGACTGGACTAATAAACATAAAAAAAGAAGAAATTGCTGATTATGAACCCCATGTAAAAGGAGTCGCAGGAATTTTTGTTCCACAAACAGGAATTATTGATTATAAAACGGTTTGTCAGAAATTAGCACAAAAAATAGAGGAACTAGGAGGACATATTCATCTTTCCGAAAAAGTAGAAGATATAAAACTCAATGATGAAACGAATGGGAATATCACTTTAGCAAAAGTAATTACTTCAAATTCAGAGTATCAAACAGGTTTAGTAATAAATTGTGCAGGTCTGTATTCAGACAAAGTCACCAAAATGACAATGCCTGATGCACCTATCAAAATCATTCCGTTTAGAGGAGAATATTACAAACTTGTTCCAGAGAAAAAACATTTAGTCAAAAACTTAATTTACCCTGTTCCAGATCCAAATTTCCCATTTTTGGGTGTTCATTTTACACGCATGATAAATGGCGAAGTAGAAGCAGGACCAAATGCTGTTTTGGCATATAAACGAGAAGGATACAAAAAAACAGATATTTCAATTTCTGAACTATTAGAAACTCTGACTTTCAGAGGTTTTCAAAAAGTAGCCTTCAAATATTGGAAAACAGGTTTGGGAGAAATTCATCGTTCTTATTCTAAAAATGCTTTTACAAAAGCCTTACAAGAACTTATTCCAGAAGTAGAAAAACAAGATTTGATTACTGCTGACGCAGGTGTGCGAGCGCAAGCCTGTGATAAAGATGGAGGGCTTTTAGACGACTTTAAGATTTTGGAAAAGCAAGGTGTCATTAATGTTGTCAATGCACCTTCTCCAGCAGCTACGTCTTCACTTTCTATTGGAAAAACAATTTCTGAAATGGCATTAGAGAGAGTTTAGAAAGTTTTTATCAAAAAAATTGTTCAACGACTTTTAAATTTTAATAAAATGCTAGAAAAAATAGACACAATTCCTTGGGCTAAACTGCAACATGCTTATGGCTCGGCTGCTGATGTACCTGATACTATACGTAGCTTGACATTTTCTGATAAAGAACTTCGTAAAAATGCTCTTTGGGTTCTTTATGGAAACATTTTTCATCAGGGAACACGTTATGAGGCTACTCCTTACGCAATTCCATTTTTATTCGAACTTATTGAGAGTGAATATATTGAAGAGAGACACAAACTTATTTATTATGTTGTTCATTTGGCTTTAGGTTACGAAAATTCGTATTTGTTAGAAGGAATAAATCCACGACAAATAAAGGCAGAACTCAAACATGCACACTCAACCATGTCTGAACAAGAAATCCAGAATAGTAAAGATTATGGATATAGTTATTTGGCTCTTTTGGATTGTTATAGTTTTGTAGAAGAACGAATTCCTATTTTATGGGAAATAATAGAAAAAACACCTAAAAACAACAATATTGAAAACAGAAAATTAATAAACGCAGCTATCTATGCGTTGGCTTGGTTTGCCGAAAAAGGAACAGCATCGATAGAACTTATAAAAAGACAAATTCCTGTTCTGACACATGAAAACGATATTGCAAATTGTATTTTAGCGATTGGTTTGCTTTCCAAAAATACAGAACCAGTTATAGATATTTCTTTTTTAGAAAAGTATTTAGACTCTACTTCTGTTCTTTTAAAAACCTCGGCAGCGATTGCACTAGTGAAATATCCTCTAACAAATCAAATTATCGAAATTTTGATTGATTCAATTACTTCAAATGAGGAACTAAGAAAAATAAACGAAATTCCATTTAACGACGGAAATATAAACGGTTATGCAAGTGGAATGCTTTCTGGTTATGCACAAAATGAAGATGAAGAACAGAAAATACTTTTAGCTTTTTGTCAAGTTTTGGAAAAATTGAATATGTATCAAGCCACCGAAACAACTGGATTTGTTTTGGATATTTTGAATAGAAACAGAACAACTCCTATCAAAGAAACTGACGTAAACGACTTAGAAAAAAATGAAAGAATCGCACTAAGAGCCATTGCAAATTCAAAAGGTTGGGGAGAAGATATATCTTTTGCAAATTTTAGTCTCATGATGAGAGATGCAGGGCTTCCACACTCAAAAAAAAGATTGATAGAATATTTGGGAGAATATTATTAACTTGAATAAGTATAACAGACTTCCTAGTCTGTTCAAAAAACAAAAGAACAAGTAAAAAATGACAATCCACACCCTACAAAAAGAAAAACACCAAGATTTCCTTAAACAAGAACGAATTGACCCAATTACAGGAGATATTCTTCAAGAAGGAGATAGGATTGTGATTTGTGCAAGTTGCAAGTCTGCTTTTTTGGTGGATTCTTGGGAGTATATGAATGACAAGCATTGTGGGCAAAGTATTGCATTAAAGGAGATTCCTATAAATGAAGTTGTTAGGATTGAAAGACCTTATTTGATTGATTTAAAAGATGTGAAAATATTTCCGAATCGTCAAGAAGCTCGTACAACTATCTTTCCTTATTTCCTCTTAGGCTATCTTGTTTGCTTTCTACTTGACCATTACTCCCTTATACATGTTAGTTATAGTGCATTTCTAGTTATGTGTATTTGTTATTATTATGTTCATTTTGGCTCTAAAAAATCATTTTACAAGAATATTTTTAAAATAAAAGATAATACTCTGTTTTTTGATTTGAAAGAAAACGAAGAGAATAAACTAAAAGTTGAAGAAATTAAAAATATAGAACTATATAAATCTAAACGACATTGGAGTGACAATATAATAAGAGACATTTTTTCGCAAAAAAACTCTCTTTACACAATAAAAATCACAGCTAAAAATAAATCAGTATATAAATTACTTCTTCAAAAGAAAGAACTAGAACGCATCTCAAAAGAAACCAATCTTCTACAAAAATTCAATAAAAACTCTCTTCCTTTTCTTTCCGTTAATTCAAAAGTCAAAGAAATAACTGAATAAGATATATTATCATAAAAAATGATTATCCACACCTTAGAAAAAGAAAAACACAGCGATTTCTTAGAACAAAATAGAATCGACCCAATTACTGGAGATATTCTTCAAGAAGGAGATGAGATTGTGATTTGTGCGAGTTGTAAATCTGCTTTTTTGGTGGATTCTTGGGAGTATATGAATGACAAGCATTGTGAGCAAAGCCTTACATTAAAAGAAGTTCCTATAAGTGAAGTTGTTAGGATTGAAAGACCTTATTTGATTGATTTAAATGAAATAAAAGTGGCTTCAAGATATGGAGAAGCTATTTTTTCTGCTACACCTTATTTTCTGATAACTGGTATATTTTGCGCTATACTTTATTATTTTTCCTTTTTTTCTAATCGTACTGAGGCTATGCAAATAACAAATTGGTCTGTTATAATTATGACAGCTATTTTTTATTTTAAATCTTCTTATAAAAACAAATTAGAAATAACGAATCATATCCTCTTTTTTGATAAAAAAAAGAACTCAGAAAATAGCTTAAAAATTGAAGAGATTAAAGAGGTCAAAGTATATAAATCTAAAAGACATACATTTATGAATGCAATCAAAGGTTTATTCTCTTCAAAAAATCAAGCCTATACATTAGAAATCACAGACAAGCACGAAATAAAATATAATTTTCTACTTGAACACAAAGAACTAGAACGCATCTCAAAAGAAACCAATCTTCTACAAAAATTCCATAAAAACTCTCTTTCTTTTCTTTCCGTTAATTCAAAATCAATAGAAATAGCTGAATAAAACACATTAGCATAAAAAATGACCACTCACATCCTACAAAAAGAAAAACACCAAGATTTCCTAAAACAAGAACGAATTGACCCCATTACTGGCGATATTCTGCAAGAAGGAGATGAAATTGTAATTTGTGCAAGTTGTAAGTCTGCTTTTTTAGCTGATTCGTGGTCGTATATGGATAGAAAACATTGTAATCAAACACATACTTTAAGAGAAATACCAAAACAAGAAGCCGTAAAAATTGATAGAGAATCAAGAAATGAAAGACTTGATAAACTTGCTTTTTATCAGTTCACAACAGTAAAACAGTCGGAAGCAACTAGTATTTATACTGGTTTTTTCGCTTTGATAGGGGGAATTATATCTTATTCAACGTATCTTCTTGATATGGACTTTTTTCTTTTTGGTTTAGGTGCTGTTTTATTGGGAATAGGTGCAGGAAAAAAAATGTACAAACAAAAAACGCTTATCTTAGATTCTGGATATTTCATAATCAATAAAGATAAAAAAAATCAAGTAGTTATTCCTACTCAAAATATCGAATCTATAAATACAGAAAAAGCAAAATTCTTTTCTAGTCTTGCTAACTCTATTTTATTTAATAAAGGAGAAAATTTTTATGATTTAATTATCACAACAAAAAATGGAGAAACCCATACAGTTTTTGTTTCAGAACACGAAATAAAACGAATTGAACTAGAAACTAATATTCTAAAAAAATATTCGGCTCTAAATAGCATTGAAAATACGACTCAAAATATTCCTTTTGTTACACCTCAAAACGATAGATTAGATTTGGGTTTGTAAACTATAATTTCATAAAATGATAAAAATTAAGCAAAAAAAAACAACTCAAACAAAAGAAAATAAATCTGTCTCCACTCAAATCGCCATCATTGGAGGTGGTTTGGCTGGGTTAGCGTGTAGTATTCGGTTAGCTAGAGCAGGAATAAAAGTAATTTTAATAGAAAAAAACACCTATCCATTTCATAAAGTTTGTGGAGAATATATTTCAAATGAAGCCCTAGAATATGTAAAATCTTTAGGCGTAAATCCCTTTGATTTTGGTGCAGTTGCTTTAGACAAATTTTGGCTTTCTTCGCCTTCTGGAAACAAACTAGAATTAGATTTGCCTTTGGGTGGTTTCGGAATTAGCCGTTATACATTAGATTATGAATTATCAAAAATTGCGAAAAAAGAAGGCGTGGATATTTGGGAAGGAGTTTTTGTAAAAGACGTAAATAAGGGAAGGGAAATTGGGAATTGGGAATTGGAGAATACCAATGAGAATAACAGCTCTGAAAACAAATTCTTGATTGAAACTTCAAATGGAACTATTGAAAGTCAGATTATAATTGGTTCTTATGGCAAACGAAGCAACTTAGACAACAAACTACAAAGAGACTTTTCAAGTAAAAATTTCCCTTATATTGGTGTAAAATATCATTTAAAAACCAATTTAATGCCTGATAATGTAATTGCATTGCATAATTTTTGGCGTGGCTACTGTGGGATTTCAAGAATTGAAGATGACAAATTTTGTTTCTGTTACCTTTCTCATAAAGACAACATTACAGATTTTAAGAAGGTAGAAGAAATTGAAAAACAGCTTTTTACAGAAAATCCATTTTTGAGTAAAATATTGAAAGAAGCTGAGTTTTTGTATGATAAGCCCGAAATAATCAATCAAGTTTCTTTTTCTCCAAAAAAATTAATTGAAGATGATGTTTTGATGTGTGGAGATTCGGCAGGAATGATAACGCCTTTGTGTGGAAATGGAATGGCAATGGCTCTTCATAGTTCAAAAATTTTGAGTGATTTACTCATCCAATACTTTGATAATCAAATAGATTTTAATACTTTGAAAAAACACTACCAAAAACGTTGGAATAGTCAGTTTCAGTTGAGATTAAAGGCAGGCAGAACCGTTCAGCGTTTTTTTGGGGGACGACAATCTAGTGAACTTTTGATAAATACATTCAAATATATTCCTTCTTTGGCTCGTAAAGTAGTTAGTCTGACTCACGGAAAAGAATTTTAATAAGAAAGAATCGAACAAAAAAGCTATTCCTTTTGGAAAGAAATAGCTTTTCTGAATTTATAAATATTATAAAAACTACATGCCTAATTGAGCAAAGAAGTAATCTACTTCTTGGTCTGCTTTATCTGATGCTGCTTTCATTTCTGTTTTGAACTGTTCCCATTCAGCTTCAGTTTTGTTTTCAGCATTTTCTAAATTTGCTTTAAAATCTGCGTAATCTTTACGAAGTGCTTCACGTCTTTCTTTTACTTCTGCTGAAACTTTATCGCCTTCAGCTTCCATTTTAGCGTCTACTTCTGCCAAACGAGCATCCATTTTTTCCATTTTTGCATTCCACTCATTTTTCAATTCCATACGCTCTTGTGCCAATTCAGCATTCACTTCGTTCACTTCTGCTTGTGCATCATCTACCATTTCCGTAGCATCTTCTTCTGCTGTTGCTTTTTCAGCAGGAGTACAAGAATAAAAAAGTGTAGAAGAAAAAAGAAGAGCTGCAAATAAAAATACAGAGAATTTAGTAGTCATAATAAAAGTTTTTTGTAAAAAATGCTAGTAATAAAAATAATAGTTTTGATACAAAAATAGTAGAAACTTATCTATTCTGTATTTTAGATTAATTTTGAATCAAATGTAGTAAAAATAATCTTAATTTATCACAAATTAATTTATAAAAAAAGACCTGTCTTCTTTTTAAAGAAAACAGGTCTTTCAAATAGTATCCTAAAAATTGCTTATTAGTTATCTTTTTTTCCATCTAAACGGTCAAAGAAATTACTAACGTTTTCACCGATTTGGTCAGCCGTTTTGTTTACGTCAGCTTTAAATTGATCCCATTCAGCTTCTGTTTTGTTTTCAGCTTGATTTACATCAGCTTTAAATGCTTCATAATTGTTATCCAATTCTCTGCGTTCTTCTTTCATTTCAGCAGAAACATCATCTCCTTTTTCTTCAATTTTTTTGTCTAATTCTACCAAACGAGCATCCCATTCAGCCATTTTCACATTCATTTCGTTTTGCCATTCTTGTTTTGCTTTAGCATATTCAACATTTGCTTCAGCAAGTTCTTCTTTTGCTTCTACTACTTCTTCAGCAGCATCATCTTTCTTTTCAGTTGCAGACTGACAAGAATAAAATAGAGAAGAAGAAGAAACTAATAATGCTAATAAAAATACAGATAATTTAGTGTTCATAATAAAAATACAGTTGAGTTTAAAAAAATTAAATAAGTTGTAAAAATAAACATCTGTTTCTTGTTAGAAACAGATGTTTGAAAAGTCTATTTAGCCTTGGATTATTTGCCGTCGCCATCTACATCGATACGAGCAAAAAAGTTATCTACATCAGAAGCAATTTTATCAGCTGTTTTATTTACGTCAGCTTTAAACTCAGCCCATTCAGCTTCTGTTTTATTTTCAGCTTGCTCCATATTTGTCTTAAATTCTGCATATTCGTTACGAAGCTCTTCACGCTCTTGCTTAAGCTCTGCAGATGCTTTATCGCCTTTTGCTTCAATTTTAGCATCTAATTCTGCCAAACGAGCATCCCAAGTAGCCATTTTAGTGTTCCATTCGTTTTTCCACTCCATGCGCTCTTGCTTAAATTCAGCACTAGCTTCATTGATTTCGTTGTTCATTTCAGTCATTTCTTCGTTTACTTCTGCTTGAGCTTCTTTTCTTTCAGAAGGAGAACAAGCTGTAAAAAGTGTTGTTGAAGACAATAGAAGGGCAAATAAAAATACAGATAATTTAGTATTCATAATAAAAAATAGTTGTTGAAAAAATAAGGTTAAAAATAATAATTAAAAATCGTTTTTTTTTGGTTTCGATTTTCAGTTTTGTCTTTGTGTATTATACAGTTTTATCAAAAAATTGTTTAAAAACTGAAATAATTATGGGGTAAATTTAATAATTTTATTAAACAAATCATAAAAAAAAATGTGTATATGAAAAAATGATACAATATAAGTTGATTTGTTGAGCTAAAAACTTATGCTTTTTAAAAATAAAGCAAAAATTTCTTTTTATTTAAGTTCAGTATTTAAAACGTATCTTATTTGAAAAGGTTTAAAAAAATTAAATTTATTTTTATTAGCTGCTCAAAACTTCGTTTGAATTGTATTAAATTCTCTTAAAGAAATCTGATTTTTGAATTTCTTAACAAGTAACAAAGTTATTAGCAAGTATTTTTGTTTAATTTGATTAGTCAATCATAGTTCACAACTTCAATTTTACTTTTAATGAAACACTTTTATTCTTCTGTCTTTCTTACTTTCTGTTTTTATTGTTTTCACTTTTCTATTTTTTGTCAAACTACTCCTAATCAAACAGAAAGTATCATAAATGAAAAAAATATAGATTCACTTGCCACTTCTCCTTATCGCCTTTCAGTTAGAAAAACAACTGCTATCCGTGTAGATGGTGCATTAGATGAAGAAATTTGGCAAGTTTCTGAAGTAGCAACAGGTTTTGTTCAGAATTTCCCTACTGATACGTTACTTGCTCTTTCTCAGACTGAAGTGCGAGTGGCATACGATGAAAATTATTTGTATGTCGCTGCAATTTGTAAAGGGAATCCCCAAAAAAAATACATTATTTCTTCCATGCGAAGAGATTATGATTGGGGACAAAATGACAATTTTTCTGTTAATCTTGACCCTTTTGGAGATGGCTTGAATGGTGTTTATTTTACAGTTTCACCTGTTGGAGCGCAATTGGAAGGACTTATTTTTGAGGGCGATAGAGATGCTTCTAATTGGGATAATAAATGGTATAGTGCTGTTTCAGACTTGCCTGATGGTTCTTGGACATGTGAAATTGCAATTCCTTTCAAGACACTTCGTTATCCAAAAGACAAATCAAAATGGAAAGTAAATTTTGCTCGTAATGATGCGTATAGAAATGAAATTTCGGCTTGGATTCCTGTTCCAATTCAGTTTTCGACGGTTTCATTGGCTTTTACAGGCGAACTTATATTTGATGAAAACTTAAAAAAAGCAGGTTCAAATATTTCTATTATTCCTTATTTAGCAGGTTCGGCTGCAAAAGACAACATCAATAATACTCCTTACAAAACCAAAGGAAATATTGGGGGAGATGCAAAAATTGCTGTTACTCCTTCTCTAAATTTGGATTTGACTGTAAACCCTGATTTTTCGCAAGTAGAAGTCGATCAGCAGGTTACTAATTTGAGTCGTTTTGAGATATTTTTTCCAGAACGAAGACAGTTTTTTTTAGAAAATAGTGATTTGTTTGCCAATTTTGGTTTTAGTAGAATGCGACCTTTTTTCTCTCGTCGTGTTGGAATTGCTTATGATACTACTATTAATCAAAATGTTCAGAATCCTATTTTATATGGCGCACGTTTGAGTGGAAAAGTTAATAAAGATTGGCGTGTAGGTCTTTTAAATATTCAAACAGGACAAGATAAAGAAAAAGGAATTATTGGTAATAACTACACAGTAGCTGCTTTTCAAAGACAGATTTTCTCTCGTTCGAATATTGCAGGGATTTTTGTTAATCGTCAGGAAACTGGGAACGAAACTTCTGACAAGCCTTATACAAGAATGGCAGGAATTGATTATAATATGCAATCAAAGGACAGCAAGTGGAGAGGAAAAGTATTTTATCATCATGCTTTTTTGCCCAATGAAACAAAAGGAACATTTGCTCATGCTGCTTTTTTTGCCTACAATACTCGCAAATTTTATGCTGCTTGGAATCACGAATTGGTAGGAGAAAATTATGATATTAATGATATTGGTTATGTGCTTCGAAAAGGTCTTTGGCGTTTTGAAGATTGGGCAGGCTATAATATTTATCCTAAAAAAGGAAAAATACAGCGTCATAATTTTTATGCTTATTTCAATACTTATACTGATTTGAATTGGAAAATGACAGACAGAAATATTTCTTTAGAATACAATGCTACTTTATTTAATACTAGTGAATTTGGAGCAGGTGTTTTCAATGATTATACATATTTATTCTTTTCCTTTGACCCTACTAACTCTGGAGGAAAACAATTTGAAGAAGGACAAGAATTTACAAATACAGGAGCGTATGTTTATTTTAGTTCTGACTCTCGTAAGCGTTTTAATCTTTCTACTTCAGCATCACATAGCACATATTTTACAGGAACTCGTTTTAATGTTGATGGAACGATTCGCTACCGTTTTCAGCCTTATGGACAAATAGCTGTTAGTTTTGACCATAATATTATTGATTTGCCTGAGCCTTATAATGATGCTAATTTTTGGATTATTAGTCCTCGTTTAGATGTTTCATTTACTCGCAGTCTTTTCCTAACTACTTTTTTACAATATAATACACAAGCTGATAATGTCAATTTGAATGCCCGTTTTCAATGGCGTTTCAAACCTGTTTCGGACTTTTTCTTAGTCTATTCAGAAAATTATTTACCTGAAAGTTTTGGTTCGAAAAACCGTGCTATTGTAGCAAAGATTTCTTATTGGTTTAATCTTTAGGAACAATTACGAATGTAATACACTAAATATTAGCGTTTTGTTACTTCGAAATGAATATGTTATTTAATTCCAATTCCTTAGAATAATCTAACCTACTATTTTATGGAACACAGATTTTACGGATTATACAGATAAACCACAGATTTTTTTAGTAAAAAATCTAAACTCAACGAAAAATACTATCTTGTTATAGGGCAAACGCATGAAAATAAAATATATGACTTTATACTCTTTTTGAACTATCTTTTTAGTTTTAAAATTCAATTGAGGACACTTGAATTAAACAAAAAAGCCAATCGTTTTATAAAAATGATTGGCTTTTGCATTTAACTAGTAACTGATTAATGTTCACTGATAACTAAAAATTCTAGGTTTGAATTGCGCCTACATTATAACGCTTCGTAATTGGTGCTTGATTAGCAGCCTCAATTCCCATCGAAATAATCTGACGAGTTTCTAATGGATCAATAATAGCATCAATCCAAAGGCGTGCAGCAGCATAATACGGAGTTGTTTGTTTTTCGTATTTCTCTGTTATTTCTGCTAGTAATTTTTCTTCATCTTCCTTAGAAACTTCTCTTCCCTGTGCCTTTTCAGAACCTACTTTTATCTGTAAAAGTGTTTTTGCAGCCGAAGCACCACTCATAACAGCAATTTTAGCTGTCGGATAAGCTAACATCAAACGAGGGTCATACGCTTTTCCACACATGGCATAATTTCCTGCACCATACGAATTACCAACTACAATAGTAAATTTTGGAACAACACTATTTGCCATTGCACTAACTAGTTTTGCACCATCTTTAATAATTCCTCCATGTTCGGAACGACTTCCTACCATAAATCCAGTAACATCATGTAAAAACAAAAGTGGAATTTTCTTTTGGTTACACGTCATTATGAAACGGGCAGCTTTATCAGCAGAATCTGAGTAAACAACTCCACCCATTTGCATTTCTTTTTTACCACTCTTCAAAATCGTTCTCTGATTGGCTACTATTCCAACTGACCAACCATCTATTCTTGCATGTCCACACAAAATAGTTTTGCCATACTCCTTTTTATATTCTTCAAAGTCAGAATCATCTACAATTCTTTCGATAATATCTCGCATATCATACGGCTTGGTACGGTCAGCAGGTAAAAGTCTGTAAATTTCCTCCATGTTTTTGGTAGGAAGTTTTGGTTCTGAACGATTAAAACCTGCACTATCAGGCTCTCCAATTTTATCTATAATACTTCGAATAGCATCCAAACATGCTTCATCATTTGGATATTTATTATCAGTTACTCCCGAAATTTCGCAATGTGTAGAAGCTCCACCTAGTGTTTCTTGGTCTATATCTTCGCCTATGGCAGATTTTACAAGATAAGGACCTGCTAAAAATACTGAACCAGTTCCCTCAACAATTAAAGCCTCATCGGACATGATTGGCAAATATGCGCCACCTGCCACACAACTTCCCATAATAGCAGAAACTTGTACAATTCCTTCGGCTGACATGTGAGCATTATTTCTAAAAACTCTACCAAAATGCTCTTTATCTGCAAAAATTTCGTCTTGCAATGGTAAAAATATTCCTGCGCTGTCCACCAAATAAATAATAGGAATTCGGTTTTCCATCGCTATTTCTTGCGCTCTCAAATTCTTTTTTCCTGTAATTGGAAACCATGCTCCAGCCTTTACAGTGGCATCATTTGCCACAATTACACAAAGTCGTCCACTTACATGTCCCAAACCAGTAACTACGCCACCAGATGGACAACCTCCCCACTCATTGTACATATCATCACCTACAAAAGCTCCGATTTCATTAAAATAAGTGGTGTTTCCTTCTTGGTCTTTATCTAAAAGGTAGTTGATTCGTTCTCTAGCTGTTAGTTTTCCTTTAGATTTGTGTTTGTCTATTTTTTTTTGTCCTCCTCCTAATTTTACTTTGTCTAGCTTTGCTTGAAGTTGAAAAACAAGCTGTTTGTTTGCATCTTCATTAATATTGAGCTGTACATTTTCCTTTTCAGATTTTGAAGGGCTGCTATGAGTGCTAGTTTTATCAGGACTTTTTGATTCTGCCATAGTTTGTAGTGTGTGCTAGGTTTTACTTTTCTGTGTTTTCTTTTTTAGGTTCTACAAAAAAAACGATTTATTTGCTATTTTACAATAGAAAGTTTTGATTAGAATAATCAACCATTAATTTACTTCCAAATTAACATAAATCTCTTTATAGATTTTTGTGGCTTCTAATGGCGAAATTACTTTTGTGGTCTCATTTACGAAATCTGCTTTTTCAATGATTTTTTCATAATACTTATCTTCTGTTTCTATTTTTTTTTCCATCAAAATGATTATCCTTCCATCAATTAAATGAATTGCTGTAAAATCGCCATAGTAAGAGTTAGAAACAATATTTTTTATTTGATATTTCATAAATAAATGTCCTATTCTGTTTAAGAATATTGAATCTTTTTCATTTTTGGAATACAGAATTTCAGATTCTTCAATTATCATTAATGGCTCGCTCACATTCTTATCAATATCTATTTGAAACTTTAAGATTCCTAAGTAGTAATTGTTGGTGGTACGAATTGTGCATTTTTGTTCTCCCTCAACTGGATAAGTTATACTAGTTTGTATGCTATCCAACTCCCATAAATCAGCCAATTCATCTTGAGTAAATGGTTTTAAGGTTTTACTTTGCAATATCTCTTCTTTCGTTTTTATAGGAAAAAGATTTACAAGAATAGTAAAACCTACTATCAAAAGAAGTAGAGTAAACCCAATAAAAGCAGAAATTTTACTTGTAAATTGATTTTGTGGCATATTCTATTTTTAATAAGGATAAATTACTTTTGTACTATCATTCAGATACTCTGCTCGTTCGATAAGTTTTTGGGAATATTCCGTTTTTATTTCTGCATTTTGTCTTATCAAAAATAACTGTCTTCCATCTTTTAATTCAATTTTAGTAAAATCTCCTGCCTTTGATTCGGTAAAAATAGATTTTATCTGATACTTTAAAAATAACACTCCAATCTCTTTAAGCTGATAATAATAACTAGAGTCAGATTCTTTGATATCGAACTCTTCAAGTTTAGTAGTATAGCTTGTAGGGTAAGAATATTCAAAATCTAACATTCCATAATTGATAATAACCTTACCTTGGTCGAAGTTATTGTATGCTTCTTGTAAACGTCTTTTCGTATTAGGTTCTAAGTTGTTGGAGTTATTAATAAGTTCAGTAGTTATATAACCAAAGTTTTTATTGATTTGAATATGCTTTCTTAGCTTCTCATAATGAAAGTTTATAGAATCTGTTTGTAATTTTTCTAGCTTCCACAAATCAGCTAAGTCAGCAGAATCTAAAATACTAAATTCTGGTTCTGCTGTTTCTATTATTTCTTCTTCCTCTTTTATTTCTTCAACAGGCTTTTCTACAAAGAAATTTATAAAAACAGTAAAACCAATAACTCCAATCAGTAAAAGAAAACCTACGATTGATGAAAATTTATTTGATGTTGGGTTCTGTGGCATATTGAGTATTCATTTAGAATAATAACTTCATTCTACTTTAGGCAAATATAATTTTGTACTATCATTTAGAAACTTGGCTTCTTTTATAAACTCCTTGTAATAAGTGTTTTCTATTGTCTTATTGTCCTTTATTAAAAACACTTTTGAACTATCTTTCAAATTAATACAGGTGAAATAATTATTTTCTGGCAAGATATATATAGAACTTATCTGAAAATTTGTAATCAAATGACCCACATGTGAGGCAACAGAATTCATATCATAATATAGAAGTTCGAAGGTTTCTATTTTCATTCTTTCATTTCTATTAAATTTCAATATTCCGTAATGAATATATGAACTATCTTTTGAAAGAAAATCTCTTTCATATTCACTCACATCAGGTAAAAAAGCAAAACCAAAACGTTTTCGTCTTTTATTAACTGACATATACAGTTCCTTTTCTTTGTTTGGTATAACTACCTTTTTGGATTCAACTCCTTCTAATTGCCAAAGTCGTTCTATTTCTATTTTAGTAAAATCTTTGTGCAAGGGTATTTCATCTATTTGCTCATCTGTCGTAACTTTTACTAATTCTTCTATTGATATTTTCTCTGAAAAACTTATAAAAACAGTGAAAACTATAATTATGAGTAAGAGAACTATTCCAATAAAAGACGAAAATTTACTTGTTGTTGGGCTTTGTGACATAACATTTTAATAATCAGAAGGTAAGACTATTTGTGTACTATCATTTAAATAACGTGCTTTGTTGATTGTGTTCTTATAAGAATTATCTATTATTTCTGCATTTTCCTTTACTAAAAATAAAGCTCCTCCACCTTTGAATTCAATTTTGGTAAAATTACCTGCTTCTGGCAATGTAGTAATAGATTCAATTTGATATTTTACAATTAAGTGAGCAATTTCTCTCATTGCTGGTTCGAAATCACTAGCTTTTGTATATTCTATTGAAAAATATTCGAAATATTCAATAAAAGAATCTGTATTAGATAAACTAGCATCATCTTGTTCTACGTGTTTGAATGAAATTATTCCGTTGTAAATTGTATATTTTGATGAAACATCTATAAATAATTCACGCATTTCAGACTCGCCGAGTATTTCAATTAATGCAGAATCTCTAAAAGGATTAAGTTTTGTAAATCCTAATTCTTTATAAATTTTCATGTATGTTCGGTTTTCTATTTCATTTGTTACTATAGAATCTGTGTGTATATTTTCTAGTTTCCACAAATCAGATAACTCAGCTTCTGTAAAATACCTGTCTTTAAAATTTACTAAAGTATCTTCTAATACTGCTTCTTGCTCAAAAACTACATTCTCCACCTCTTTTATTTCTTCTGTCGATTCTTCAACAAAGAAATTTATAAAAACAGTAAAACCTATTACTAAAAGAAGTAAAATGATTCCAATGAAAGTAGAGAGTTTATTTTTTAGACTTTGTCGCATATTTTATTTGTGTGATGGATAAATTATTCTTGTACTGTCATTCAAATATATTGCATTCCCTAGTATGTTTCTGTAGTAATCATCTTGTATTTTTATAGCTTTTCTGATTAAGAATAATTTTCTACCATCTTTCAAATCAATTTTTGTAAATTGTTCTGAAGTAGGAGTAGAAATATTATCAATCTGATACTTTAATAACGTTTTTCCTATTTCCATTAGTTGAGTAGAATCTATAAAATTAATATCATAATTCTTTATTTTGATACTTTCAGGTGTTCCTATGTAGTTACCTTTGGAATCATGTTTCAAACTTAATGTACCATAATTTATAATAGCTTTCTGCTGATTACCTTCATTAAATATTTCTGATAGATGTTTTAGTGAATCAGGTATTTTCTTAAACATTTCACTACTTATTAATGAATCATACTGCTCAAATTTAAAACTCTCATTAATACCTATATGTGATATTGGTTTCTTTGGATCAATAGTCAATGGATTAGTGTCTAAGTCTTTTAGCTTCCAAAGAGAAATCAAATCTCTCTCTTCTAAGACTATATATTCAAATGCACTATTCTCTTTATTATTCTGTTGATTAATGGATTTATCAACAAAGAAATTTATAAAAACAGTAAAGCCTATAATTCCAACTAATAAAAGGAATCCAATAACAGAGGAAAATTTATTTGAGGTTTGTGACATATAAAATAAAGTTTATTTAAAAAGTCGCTTTCCAAAAATAATAAAATGCTGCCAAACTGCACCTAAAAAACCAATATGTTTTTGAAAGATTTTGAAACGTTCTTGTAATGATTTTTTCTTTTGTGAAGTGGAAATTCCTCCTGCCAAAAAATGAGCAATTATTATTTCAGTTTGTTTTACTCTAATTTCCTGTTTATTCGTTTTGCGTTTTTCTATTTCTTTAAAAAGACGAATAGACCAATCTATATCTCCAGCTAATCTAAAATCAAGGTCGTACAAAGGTGCAATTTCTCTACGAACGAGCATTGCTTGATGACAAATTACCATTCCTTCTAAGAAATTTTTGTATCCTTTTTTTGCTAATTGTTTTTCTGTGGGAGCAATTTTATGATAATCTGTGAAGGTATTATCTAAATGTTTAATCTTTACTTTTCCATAAATGAAGTCTATTTTTTGAAAGTCTGTTTCCTTATTCAAAACATCATTTATCGCATTTTCTAAAGTTTGAGGAGTTGGAATTGTATCTCCTGCGTGTAGAAACCACACAAAATCTCCTGTGCTAAGTTTCAGACCTTTATTCATTGCATCATAAAGGCTTTTGTCTTTTTCGCTAATCCAAGTGGTAATAAATTCTTGATTTTCTTCAATAATTTCTTTTGTTCCGTCCGTAGAGTTTCCATCAACAACTACGTATTCTATGTTTTTGTACGTTTGATTTTTGACAGATTCAAGCGTTCGAAGGAAAAGTTCTTTTGCATTTCGGACGACGGTAATTATAGATATTTTTAACAATGGTAAATTATAAATGGTAAATTATAAATGAAATACGGAATACATTTTAAACACAGAGTTCGCAGAGAACACAGAGGAATAAAAATACATTTTGAACCACAGAGAAATAAAGAGAAAAGACAAGAGACTGAAAATACCTTCTTACAATCAATCTGAAAAATAGTATTTGAAATTAACTGATGACTGATGACTGATAACTGATTTAATCAATTTTGACTTCAATTTTACGGTGCATATCTAGTTTTACCAAAATAAAGAGTAATAGCGTAAAACCCCATAGCGACGAACCTCCATAACTAAAGAATGGCAAAGGAATACCAATTACAGGAAAAAGTCCGATTGTCATTCCGATATTTACTACAAAGTGATAAAACAAAATTGAAACTACACCATACGCATACACCCTAGAAAACTTTGATTTTTGCCGTTCTGCAACGTGAATAAGTCTGAAAAATAGCAAAACAAACAACACTAAAACACCAAAACTTCCTACCCAGCCTTGTTCTTCTCCGATGGTACAATAAATAAAATCGGTACTTTGGTCAGGTACATAATTAAGTTTTGTGTGTGTGCCTTCTAAAAATCCTTTTCCTGTTAGTCCTCCTGAACTGATGGCACTTTTTGAGTTATAGACTTGCCAGCCAAAATCTTGTTTTCCTTGTGTTGGATCGACTAAAACTTCTAATCTTTTGCGCTGATATTCTTTCAAAACATCTTTTACAAAAAAGTCTAGTCCTCCTACAATTGCTACAGCAGCAATTACGATAAATCCCACAAGCCAAATCGGTTTGTATTTTTTGTCTATTGTAATTGAAAAAATTCCTTTAATAAATAACCAAACAGCAAAAACACCACTTAGCCACATCAAATTTTGTTTGAAAGATTCAGATTTGATAAGAGCAATATCTTCTGACTGATACTCTTGAACAGGAAGCCACCAAGGAATAGTTAAAAGAATAACATTCAAGCCGATTTCTATTGCAAAAACAAACCATTTTGGACGGTCTTCTGCTCGCCTTCTAAAAAAATCTATGAGCTGAATACAGAGTAAAACTGTTCCTCCAATGACAATAATTCGCTGCATCAATCCCCACAAATCGGAGAGCATAACAAGTGTAGCCACCAGAAGTAAAATAGCAGAAAGACCAGCCACCATAATAAAAGAAGGCAACCCTTCACGATAAAAAACGATGAAAAAACTAGCAAAAACCATTGCAGAACCTGTATCTCCTTGCAAAATTGTAAGAACGGCAGGAATGCCAATAATGACCATCAAAACACCAATATATTTCCATTTTTCGGCACTCACCCGTTTATTTCCTAAGAAAAAGGCTATCATCAGAGCTGTTCCTACTTTGGCGAGTTCGGCAGGTTGAAAGCGAATTCCTCCAAAATCAAACCACGACTTTGACCCTGCTACTTCTCTTCCAAAAAGTAAAACTCCGACCAGTAAAGCCATTGTTCCAATATAAAAAAAGGGGGAAACAGAAGCGAAAAGCCGAACATCTAAAAGCATCAAAACCAAAGCCAACATTGTTGCTAGTCCAATCCAAACGATTTGTTTTCCTGCATTGGTCTTAAATAAAAATTGAGTAATGGTATAGGTTTTTTCAGCGTCGTAAATGGCTGCATAAATACTAATCCAACCCCAAGTTAGAAGTCCAAAAAACAATAAAATTGTCATCCAGTCTAACTGAGAGAAAGGCGAACGAGAAGAGGAAGAAGAACCGTACATTTTTAGTGATTAATGATTAACTATTAGTGATAAGTTGAATGTTTATTTACACCCTAAGGATTTCGAAAACTATGAAGAAAAAAATTTTAACCATTCAAAGTCAGTATCTTTCATTTTTTCTAATTTTTCTATATTTTTTTGAGGTATAGCTTCTACTTGATTATAATTTATAATTGCATTTTCTACACTTTCTTCTCTCAAAATATGTAAAATTGGGTAAGGACTGCGATTAGTAAAATGACTTTTTGAATTTATATCTTCCCCTGCAAAAATATAATTGGGATGAAAAGCTACAAGTTGAAATTTTTCTTCTAAGTTATTTTGCTCCAAATATAAATCCAATACAGCAACAAAGTCTAGAAAGTCGTTGAACAGCGTATTTTCTTCGTTATTTATCTTTTCAAAAAGGTTAAAAAAAATATTTGGAAAAACTAAAAGTGTTGTGTCTATGTAATTTTGACTTTGTTCATTATCATTATCTTGTAAAAGTTCAATTTCAGAAACAGCTTTCTGTATGCATTTTTCAAAACTATCACTTTCTTCTATCTCAAAACGAATTTCCTTTTTTGCATAAACAGAATGAGCAAAAGGGCAAAGATTTAATTTCAAAATCCATTCTTCAAACCACTTTTTGGTGTTTTTTTGTATGTCTATTTTATTCATATCATTTTTTTCACACTCTGAAGAGTATGCTACATTTTATTTTTCAAGAAATCTATCAATTTATACTTATCTAATGAAAGTGCAATTCCCTCATCAATACAACTTTCATAGAGAGCAACTATTTTACTATTCAAATTTTCTCCATTCTCTTCAAAATTTAAGGAATATTGATATAATAAATCTGCTAAAATATGGAGTTGATTTGGATTAAATTCATATTCGTCTCTCAAGACTTGTAAAAAAACCTCAGCTTTCATTTCTAAAACCATAGCAATAGTGAGATTTGATTCTTCGTTTAAAACTTTATCAAACTCGGCTGCAAACTCTTCTTTTGTGAAAGCAACCTCTGTTTTGGTTACTTTAGCTAAAAGTTCTGCTAATACTACAGCAAGTTTGTCTATTTTTTTCTTTAAATAATCTTTTTCTCTTTGCATTATACTTTCTTTAGTTTTTGTCAAAAATATATATTGCAAAATTACTAAATTTGTAATCAAAAAAATAATTTTACAACTATTCATAAACAAATATGGAACGCATAGAACAGCTATTAAAATTCTTAGAAAAAGAACCCAACGATACATTTTTATTATATGCAGTTGCAACCGAATACCTCAAAACAGATACCCAAAAAGCCGTAAGTTATTATGAAAATTTACTTCAAAATCACGCTGAGTATGTTCCTACCTATTATCATGCAGCCGAATTATATACCAATTTAGGCAACTATGAAAAGGCAAATCAAATGTATTTAAAAGGTATTGAAGTTTGTAAAACAACAATTCACAAAGCTCAAGAGCAAAATATAGAAATTGATAAAGTAACTTTAAAATCACTTCAAGAATTAAAATCGGCGCATGAGCTTTTTTTGATGGAATTTGAAGACGAGTTTTGATATAAAATTAAAACATAAAGAAAGAATACAATAAATTAATAGAAAGCATAAACATAAGTATAGTTGCATAAAGCATAGAAATAATACATGCTTTAATAGTTGTTTTGATAAACCCTTGTTTGTATACATTCTTAAAAGCAAGCCAAACATAAATTACCAGTCCTAAGAACATAAGCAAGCTAATTATCCAAAAATTCCAATGAAAGAATAATGCTGCAAGTGTCAGAATTATAAATGTAAACCCTTGTAAATGAAGCGTAAAAATAAGATGGTCTATATAATATTTTTTTCGTCTTATATAAAAAGGCATAAAACAAAATGCTAATAAAGGCAGCGTAAAAAACATAAGTGTACCAATATTATTGATAATATTTGCCAAAAATATAGCAGGATCATTTCTGCCAATCTTTAGCAATTGTTCAGCAAATTGCATATTTATAACATTTTTTTTGTTATCTCCAACTGCAACTATATTTATAGAGTCTAATAATGATTCAGCAGTCATTCTTCTATCTTGTATCAAACGAAAAAACCTATGAAGTTTGCCTTGTTTCTCCTTAACTTTATTGTCAAAAAGCATAATCGTTTCTGCCAAAACTGCACTATCTTGGACTAAATTCTCTAAAGAATCTATATTTATAGTAGAGTCATTTATCTTTCCTTCCCTAATTGCAGCAATTACTTTAGATAACGAATCTCTTATAACTATTTGTTTTTTAGCAAATTGACTTGATAATGTATTTACTAGAGAATCTTCTGAAATACTATCATTTGATTCATAATTATTCCATCCTGTTTCTAAATCCTTGAGTGGATCTATTTTATTGCTTGTGATAGCAGAGTCATTTGAGGTAATTTCACTATCTGGATTCTCTTCATTTGTAGTACTAATATCTCTTATAGCTTTTTCAATACTTGGCGTAAATAATTTGATAACGACAAAGAAAAAAAGCAAACTAGAAAGCAAATAAATTTTAAAAGGGTGCATATAACGCACTCGTTTTCCATTTAAAAACTCATTGGTTAGTTTTCCTGGGTAGAAAAGAAAATAAGGAATGGTTTTGAATACTCTTGACTCAAAATTAAAAGCTGTTGCAATAGCATCTTTCAATAAAAGGTATAAAGAAATACGTTTATCAGCATTTTCTTGTCCACAATTCGGACAATATTTATTTTCTGTTTTAACCTCGTAATCACAATTAAGACAAACCGTTTTGGTAGGAAGTTGAGTAGGCATAAAGTAATTTAATGAAAAGTAGTTTTAGTAGTTGGTATTACCTAGTACGTAAAAAGTCTTGAAAATGTTAAATTTATTTTTACGTAAAAACCCTAAGGGTCGCTAAAGACCCTTAGGGTTGAAAAGTTAATAACCTGTTGTTATTTTAAACTAATTTCTTATATTTCAAACGCTTAGGAATTTCATCGCCTAATCTTTTCTGACGGTCTTCCATATACTCACTAAAGTTTCCTTCATAAAAACGCACTTGCGAATCGCCTTCAAAGGCCAAGATATGTGTTGCTACTCTATCCAAGAACCATCTGTCGTGAGAAATAACAACGGCACAACCTGCAAAATTATCCAAACCTTCCTCTAAGGCACGCAGAGTTTTTACATCCAAATCATTGGTAGGCTCATCTAGTAAAAGTAAGTTTGCACCTTCTTTTAATGTCAAGGCTAAATGTACACGATTTCTTTCTCCACCTGAAAGCTCTTTTAGTTTTTTCTGTTGGTCTGAACCTCCGAAATTAAAGCGACTAACATAGGCACGAGAATTTGTTTCTTTTCCTCCTAACATCATCAGTTCGCTTCCTCCTGTGATGGTTTCGAAGATTGTTTTTTCATTGTCTATATGGATGTGTTCTTGGTCTGCGTAACCTATTTGTACAGTTTCTCCGACTTTGAATGTTCCTCCATCAGGATTTTCAGTTCCCATAATCATTTTGAAGAGGGTTGTTTTTCCTGCTCCATTTGGTCCAATTACTCCTACAATTCCACCTTTAGGTAATGAGAAATTAAGATTTTCAAATAATAATTTATCTCCAAATGCTTTTGAAACCTCATTTGCTTCAATAACCACATCTCCCAAACGCTCACTTGCAGGAATAAAAATTTCTAGTTTTTCTTCTTTTTGAGATTGGTCTTCACTCATCATTTTGTCATACGAAGACATACGAGCTTTAGATTTTGCTTGTTTGCCTTTTGAATTCATTCTTGACCATTCCAACTCTTTTTGAAGAGCTTTTTGGTAACGAGAAGCAGTTTTTTCATTTTCAGACATTTTTTTCTGCTTCTGATCCAACCAATCTGAATAGTTTGCTTTCCACGGAATACCTTTTCCATTATCCAATTCCAAAATCCATTCAGTTACATTATCCAAGAAATAACGGTCGTGAGTAACAATAATTACTGTTCCCTTATATTCTCTCAAATGATGCTCAAGCCAGTGTACAGATTCTGCGTCCAAGTGGTTGGTAGGCTCATCTAAAAGCAAAACATCAGGTTCTTTCAAAAGCAAACGACAAAGGGCAACACGTCTTTTTTCTCCACCCGAAAGATTACCAATAATGGCATCTTCTGGAGGTGTGCGAAGTGCATCCATTGCTTTTTCTAATTTTGTGTCCAAACTCCAAGCATCTAAAGCATCTAGTTTTTCTTGAACTTTTGCTTGTTTTTCGATGAGTTTGTCCATTTTATCTGGGTCGTCCAAAATTTCTGGGTCACCAAATTTTAAATTTATCTCTTCAAATTCTTTGAGTAAATCAACTGTTTCTTGTGCGCCTTCTTGTACAATATCTTTTACTGTTTTGGTTGGGTCAAGTTTTGGTTCTTGTTCCAAATAACCCACCGAATAACCAGGTGAAAAAACAACTTCTCCTTGATATTCTGTTTCCAAACCTGCAATAATTTTGAGAATGGTAGATTTACCTGCACCATTCAGACCAATTACACCGATTTTAGCACCATAAAAAAATGAAAGATAAATATCTTTTAATACTTGTTTTTGAGGAGGATACGTTTTACTCACTCCTGCCATCGAAAATATAACTTTATTATCAACTGTACTCATATATAAATTTTATGTTTTTTGAACAGACTAGGAAGTCTGTTGTACGTAATTCTATTTTTACACTAATTTAGGGAAAAAAGTGTGATTTGAAAGAATAAAATTTATGTAAAGGTTTTTTGCAACTGATTTTTCTTAAAGATTCGTAGAATTAATAGGCTTTGAAAATATAGATAAATGTGAAAGCACTCATAGTAGAATACTATCTATTTCATTATTGATAGCCATTTAATTTCTGTTAGCTGAAATAATTTTAATACAATCACAAATTCAAAATAATACGATAATTCAATCTATATTCTTCAAAAGAATGTTCGAAGGCTTGCATTTGTTCGGCTACATCTGCGTCAATATCATCTTTTAGCATTGCATCAATTTCAGTGGCTATAGTTGCCATTCTATCAATTCCCAAAGTAGCAGCACTTCCTTTTATGGTATGAACATGGAGTTTTAAGGTTTGTCTATCATTTTTATTAAATGCCATAATTGCCTCAATCAAAAGCCCTGTTGTTTCAGTTTCGAAAAGTTCGTAGGATTCGTCCACTAGTTCCTGTCCGCCCCATTTTTGAAGCTGTTGAGCTGTTTGTGTATTTACAATAGGCAGATATTTTAAAGATTCTGTCGAAGATTGACTCGCTAGATTAGCTTTATTTATAGATTCTTGACTCTTTTTTGCTCTATTCTCTTTTGAGTTTTCATCATCCAAATTATGAAACTTAATATCTATCCATTGTCTTGTTTTTTGAATAAGTGTTTCTGCTTTTACAGGCTTGGGCAAATAATCATCCATTCCTGCACTAATAAAACGTTCTTTTTCGTCTGCAACTGTAAAAGCTGTTAAGGCAATAATAGGAGGAACAGAAATTTTGAGCCTTTTTATAAAACGAGTAGCTGTTACACCATCCATTTCAGGCATCTGAATATCCATATAGACGAGTTCAAATTGATTATTTTTTATTTTATGAATTGCTTCCTTGCCATTTACTGCCGTAATTATCTGACAACCCGATTTTTCTAGTATTTTTTTGGCTACTGTTAGATTTGTTGTATTGTCATCGACTACTAAAATCAAAGGATTATTAATAAATGAATTTTCCCAATCTAATTGTATTTGAGTAGTTGTTTTTTGACTTGCTAACTCACTTTGAATTTCAGAATTATTTTCACTTATCAATTCGTCTTCTCTGTTATTTTCTGTACTTCTTAGAGCTTCAAAAGAGAAATAAAATGTACTTCCTTCTTTTTCCTTTGACCAAACTTGCATAGTTCCTCCCATTATTTCTGCAAGATGTTTGGCTATTGTTAGTCCTAGTCCTGTTCCACTTACTATTTTTTGATAATGATGTTGTAGTTTAGAAAATGAATCAAATAAAAACTCTTGATTTTCTTCCGAAATTCCGATTCCTGTATCTTTTACTTCGCCTCTCAAAAGTAGTTTTCCGTCTTCTTCTTTAAGAGTATCTAATGAAATAGAAATTTTTCCATTCTGAACATTATATTTAATAGCATTTGAAATTAAAGAACCAAAAATTTGCAATAATCGACTTTTATCAGCGATAATTTTTTTTGGCGTTTTATCTGTAATTTTGACAGAAAGCTGTAATGATTTTTGCCTAATTTCCTTGGTAAAAAGTAATAAAAATTGTTCTAATACTGATTTTAACTCAAATACTTCTGGTTTTAGAAGCATTTTATTGGCTTCCATCTTTGATAAATCTAATACATTATTCAAAATGGTTAATAAATCATTTGAAGAGGCTTCAATTGTATCTAAATAATTATTTTGTTCTTCATTGAGCTGAGTTGTACGAAGCAAATCAATCATTCCAATAATTCCATTCATGGGAGTTCTTATTTCATGTCCCATATCAGCTAAAAATTGCTTTTTGCTTTCCAAAATTCGCTCTATATTCTGTTTGGTTTTTTGTACTTCTTGGCTTACTTTTTTACTTTCATTAATTTCTCGTGCAATGCCTTCTATTGCCAATATATTTTTATTTGTCTTGTCTTCTAATACTTGAAAGTTACAGAGTAGCGTTTTCGAATGACCTAGTTTTGATAAGACATGTATTTCATAATTTTTTATTTTTTTACGTTCTTTCAATATAAAAAGAAGATTTTCAAGTTTCTCTTTTGAAATAAGAAAGGAATGAATCGCTTTATTAACAAGTTCTTTTGGATCATATTCTAATATTGCTTTTACGGACGGACTAATGCTTGTTATTATTCCATTTGGAGTAGCTTGAAAATAAATATCTTGAAAAGATTCAAAAATGGTCTTGAATTTTATATCATTTTCTTGTTTGTCTAAGCGCACTAAAGCCGACAAAATCATTTGATAGAAACAATCTAAAAAACTAATAGTCTGATTATCTATATTTTGATAACTATCTTGAGAAAGACAAACAAAAATATTCAATAATTGATTAGACTTTTGAATTGGAATATATAGAAAATAATGATTGTTTTCATTTTTTGTAAAAACTAGCTTTTGTAGTTTGCTTTCTTTTTCTAACATATTTATTTCTTCTTCACTCAGAAAAGGCGTATTTTTTGAATATTTTTTCGAATAAATAATTTGATAAGATACAATTACAATACTAAAATCTATTTCAAAGACTTTATTTAGATGTTCGAAAATAGAATCATAGAGTGCATTAAAAGAAATACAACTATTTGCTGATTTGAGAAATGAAAATAGAGTTTGTGCCTGTATTTGAGAAGGCACAGAAAAACTAGAAGATGGAGTAATAGTAGTAGTAGGAGATAAAATTTCAACATTTATCATATAAAATCGGTTTTTGCTTTTTTTAGCCTTTAAGTCTATCTTAAATTTATTTGAATGACTATCTTTGCACTTTGCATCAATTTAAGAAATTATTGGATAGTCTAACAAGCTATTTTGAAAAAAAATACAACTAATTTAATTATTTGTCCTTAAAGAAAAACTTAGCCAATTCATATACAATTTACACCCAACTAATAAATATAATTTGTTTTATGTCATCTAATCGCTATCAAACACTAAAAATAAAAGAAATTGTCAAAGAAACACCTGACACAATTACTATACATCTCAAACAACCTCTTTTTAGAAAGATTCCTTATTATGCAGGGCAGTTTTTGACACTAATTGTTAAAGATGCCAATGGTAAAAAATATCGTCGTGCTTACTCGCTTTGTTCTGCTCCTCACTTAGATAGTACGCTTGCCGTGACTGTAAAACGAGTAGAGGGTGGTGTAGTTTCAAATCTTTTGAATGATACATTGAAAGCTGGAGAAAAACTAGAAATTATGGAACCAATGGGTAATTTTGTTTTGAGAACACATCCAGATAATAAACGTCATATTGTTCTTTTTGGGGGTGGAAGTGGAATTACGCCATTGATGTCGATGCTAAAAGTGGCTTTAAGTTATGAGCAAAATAGTATTGTTTCCTTAATTTATACGTGTAGAGATGAAGAAAGCACTATTTTCAAAAATCAATTAGACAAACTCAAACAAAAACATGGAGATAGATTTAATTTGATTTATTCTTTAACACAGCCTAAAACAGATTTATCAACTAAAGAAAATCATTTTGAAGGTAGAGTTACAAAAGAGTTCATTAAAACAACTTTAGAAAAATTACCAACAATAAAAGATAGAATTTTTTACTTATGTGGTCCTGAAGGAATGATGGATACTATAGAAGAAACTTTATCAGAATTGAATGTACCTAGTGATACGGTTCATAAAGAAAACTTTTTTGCACCTGTTAATTCTGATGATGAAAATGGAGCAATCGTTCCTGATGGAAGAAAAACAGTAAAAGTTATTTTGAATGGTGAAGAAACTGAAATTGCTGTCGATGCCAAAAAGACAATTTTAGAAGCTGCTTTAGATGATGAAATTGATATGCCTTACTCATGTCAGAGTGGACTTTGTACGGCTTGTCGTGGGCTTTGTCTGTCTGGAAAAGTCACGATGGATTCCAATGAAGCTCTTAGCGAAGCCGAAATTATTGAAGGTTATATTCTGACTTGTCAAGCCCACCCACTTACAGATGATGTAAAGGTAGATATGGATGCTTAAAATTAATTACGAACTGATATTACATAACAATAAAATTTCTGCAAATTTCTTGCATAAATAACGAAACCCACGATTTTAATCGTGGTAAAACAGGCACAGAATAGTAGTAAATGTTTTTCCCATAAGTAAAGTTATGGGTCTCGTTTTTTGACTGCTTAACATCAGTTATGAATTATAAATGGTGAATTATTAAGTGAAACATTGTGTGTTCAGTTCCTCAGAACTGAAAAAACGCTTCCTCAGAAGCGTAATATTGCTTGAGGAAGTTTTCGTTAGTTTTTGAGAACGGTGTAACCCTCAGCGAAGCTAAAACTAACGCACACCCTTTTGTAATTTCGCTAAATTATCGGAAGAACCAAACTCTCTAATTTTTTTAGAGAGTTTTTCTTTTTCAAAATCAATTATTTAATTCTCAAAAACATAAAATACTCTATCTAATCCTGTAACAGATTGATATTTAATCATTTCTAACGATTTGTAGTGACATGATTCTTTTATGAGGTGCATATCTTCCTCATAAGGCATATAGGCATCAAGTGTTCCCCAATCCATTTCTACACGGATATAATGTTTATTGATTTTCATTCCGACAAACTTAATTTTGTCTTGAGGAGCTTCAATAAATAGTTTACCTCCTGTTTTGAGGTATTTTCTAATTTTACAGATAGAATCTCGTTGTTGTTCAAGGTTTTGCTCCAATATTCCAGACCAAAGCCACAAAACAGCATCTACTTTCTCAGGTAGCTCTAACTCTTCTATGTCTTGATGAAGCATAAACAATTTTTCATTTTTATACTCTTTTTCCATATAAGTTACAAAAGACTCTACTCTTTCGACACCATAGATTTTACCTTCAAAACCACGTTCTAAAAGCTGTTGGACGGCTCTTCCATATCCTACTCCTAGTTCTGCAATTGCTTTTGCATCTTTTATTTGAGGATAAATTTGGTCAATATCTACTCCTGTATCAAAACCTGTAACTCCTGCGAGTTCCTTAAATTTTTCTATCTGAATATTTCTATAAAAATTAATGTTAGCTAAAGTCATAATTGCATTATGAAGTAAAAAAATAGGCTATTTGGTATCAAGCAGTAATAAATTTTAATTTAACACAAAACTTGCGATATAAATTACTAAGCAAGTTTCACATTAATAACCTACAAGTTACTTCGCTTTTTTGTCTTTTGCAATTTTGACATTACTTTCATCTTCTAAAGTTTTTGAAATTGCATTGTAAGGTGCAACTACTACTTCTTGTCCTTCTTCCACTCCACTCAAAATTTCTATATTGTCAAAATCACTTATTCCAGTTTTTACTTGTATCATCTTGACTTTATTGTCGCCATCTCTCACAAAAATCACTTCTTTCATTTTATCTTCTTCTACTTTTGCATTTTGAGTAGTTTCTTTTTTAGGTTTTCCTCTTGGAGCATCTTCCTCTTTTTCATTATTTTGATTTTCATTTCTAACTGTAACGGCAGCCAACGGAACAGCCAATGCACCATTTTTGCGATTAGTAATAACTTCAACACTTGCCGTCATACCTGGGAGAAAAGGAAACTTTCTTTTTACTAATAATTCTTTGTATGACTCTCTACTCATTCGTATCTTGACTTCAAACTCTGTAACAGCATCAGCTGTAACAGTCTGTAAATTATTTGCACTCTTTGCAATTGAAGTAACGATTCCTATAAATTTTTGGTCTGGATAAGCATCCACTTCAACATAGGCTGTATCATTCATTTCAATTCTTATAATATCATTTTCATTGACATTAACTCTCACTTCCATATTTTTAAATTCTGCAATGCGTAAAAGCTCTGTTCCTGTCATTTGTACAGTTCCTACTACACGTTCACCTTGTTCTACATTGAGTGAAGAAATAATTCCACTTTGAGGAGCAAAAATATTAGTTAGAGATAAATTTGCTTGGGCTTCTTCTAATGTTGCCCTAGCACTTTGGAGAGAATAACGTGCGCTTTCCACTGTTTTTTCGGCAGCTTGCAATTCTGCTTCTGCTACTTTAAAAGTAGATTCAGCAGCTTGAAAATCTTGTAAAGAAATAATTTTATCATCATACAGTTTTTGTTGCCTTCCAAAATCTGCTTTGGCTCTAAAATATTGTGCTTTAGCTTGTTGTAATCTGGCATTGGCTTGTTCGATATTTGCACCTTGTGAGCCTAAAGAAGCACGTGTTCTATCCACAGCTGTTTGATACGTATCAGGACGTATTTTCAAAAGTAATTGTCCTTCTTTTACAGAATCTCCTTCTTTTACTAATAATTCTGTGATTTCCCCTGATACATCTGGCGATAATTTGACTTCTACTTCTGGATAAATTTTGCCTGATGCGCTAACTCTTTCTACAATCTGAATACGCTTAACAGGAGCAAACTCTACTTCAATTCCATCTTTTGCACCAAACCAGCCTAGCTTTTTTCCTGCAACACCTAAGATAACAAGCAAAACAACAGCACCAATGATTATAAAAAGTTTTTTATTAGACATATGATAATACAAAGTTAGAAGTATGAATTAAAAATATAAGAGTAAAATTAATTATTCAAATAGAGTGATTTAACAGTTCAGTCAAGTAAGTTGTTCAACTCAATCAAAACTTACACTAAATTTAATTTTAAGTCATATATTTTTTATTTTAAACTATTGATAGCTCTTAGTGAAGTGCTATCAATAGTTTAGAAAACTTCTATTTTTGTTTGTAATTCATAATAAACGTTATCACGGTTATTTACAGGTCTAATAATTAGCAAGTTATAGAAAAGCAAAACAGTCTTATTTTTCCGTAGTGACAGGTTTGCAAACCTGTCGCTACGGAAAAATCAATGTTACTAAACTAACCGTGATAACCTTTAATAGATTAATAATTTTTTGGCTTGAAAAAATCATCAAAAAAATCTTTTGCTTTTTTGGTAGTCTCATCCATTTTTTCAGATACATTTTGAGCTGTTTGCCTAAACTGTTCATTAAACTGTGTAGATTGTGCTGTATTTCTAGTCGATTGTGTTGCTTCCTTAAAATCACTTGCATAACCTTGTGAAGCTTCTTTTACATCTTCCCAAACAGACGCATTTTTTTCAGCATCTGTTCTTCTTGGGTAATTTCCTTGTAAAGTTGCATCATAATCTCCCGAACGCACCCAGTTTACAATTTCTAAAGCACGAGTAGACGCAAAAGGATGAGATTGTCCAATTATATTAAAAAACTTAAAAATATTATCTCCCACATTATCCATCTTATGATATTCTTCAGCTTGCTCTAAAAAGGCTGCAACATCCATTTGCTCAAAATCTCCTCCTGCCAGTTTCATCGACACACGCAATGAAGCATCAGGATTTTGAGTAGCCAAAAGACCTGCTCTATCTGCACTAAGCTCACTTTTCCTACTCCATTCTTGTAGTGCATAATAGACACCTGAGAAAATCCAATCAGGAATAGGAAGTTTTATAACAGACCTAGACATTTGTTGAAGAAGTATAAAAAGAGTACGATACAACATATGTCCACTCATAATATGACCCAATTCGTGTCCCAAAACTTCTGTCAGTTCCTCATCATCAAATCGTTCTACTAAAGCTGAATTCAAAACGATAAAAGGGCTATCCATTCCCACAGCAAAAGCATTCAGCACTTCACTTTGAGAAACATAAACCTCTGGTTTTTTTTCTATATCAAACGTTTTGCAAACCTCATCAAACAGTACTTTTACTCTTGCAAACTGCTTATCAGAAACTCTAACAGCAGAAGCCAAATACATAAGACGAAGCGAACGCTCAGAAGTTGCTCCGAAAAGCATACTGAGAAGTTTATCCAATCCAGGTACTTTTTTGAGTGAATTTAGGGCTGCACGATCGGCTGGATGTTCCCAAGCACGAGAAGAAATCTGATATAAAATTGTTTTTTGTGTGGTCATTTTTTATAAAATTTGAAAAGAGTAGTGATAAAATTATGCAATTCATAAAATTAATACGTTATTTTGTATTACTTCGTTTAATTCATAATTAATTTATATGTATAACAAAACAGATTTTGAAGGTGTTTGGATTTTCGAACCACGCCTTTTTGAAGACCATAGAGGTTATTTTTTTGAGAGTTTTAATCTTAATAATTTTGAGAAACACACAGGTCTAAAACCTACTTTTGTGCAAGATAACCAATCTGGTTCTACGAAGGGAGTAATGAGAGGATTACATTTTCAAAAATCTCCTTTCGGACAGTCTAAGTTAGTTAGAGTAATTGTTGGAGAGGTACAAGATGTAATTGTTGATTTGAGAAAAGAATCAGCTACTTATGGCAAAAGTTTGAGTATAAATCTTTCTGGAACAAACAAAAAACAGCTTTTCATACCAAAAGGATTTGCACACGGTTTTTTGGTTTTGAGTGATTATGCTGAGTTTTTTTATAAATGTGATGCTTTTTACGAGCCACAAGCAGATACAGGAATGTATTATAATGACCCAAAAATAGGAATAGAATGGCAAATGGATTTGGATAAAATTATTCTTTCTGAAAAGGATAAAAATTTACCTCTATTTGATGACGTGGAATATTAAGCATAAACAAGGTTAAAATCTTGTTGAATTGCAAAAACAAAATTTATTCTCTATCTAAAATTTTGTTTTTGCGAAACTCTTATCTAAAAAAACCCTTTTTGGCGTAGTTCGAAGTTATGCTAATCCAATTTGTTGATAAATTAAATAAGCAATATAGACTACATAGCCAAGTGTAAGAATTGAACCTTCACCTCTACTTATTTTTCGTCCTTCTCCCATAAAGACAAAAGCAACAACCATCAAACAACCTAAAGCTGTAACTACAACATCTAAATTGCTTGTATTGGGATTAAATGGAATAGGTCTAACAGTCGCACTAATACCCAAAACAAAGAAAATATTAAAGACATTTGAACCTACTACATTACCAATTGCCATATCTGCACTCCCTTTTCGTGCTGCCATGATTGACACGACTAGTTCGGGAAAAGAAGTTCCTGCTGCCACCACGGTAAGTCCGATAATTCCTTCACTTACTCCCCAAGATTGTGCAATTTCGATAGCTGCATCTACCATAAACTTCCCTCCTCCAATAAGTCCTGCAAAACCACCTAAGAGCATCAATATAGACAATCCTAAAGGTAATTTTTGTATGTCTTCAGCTTCTTCAACAGATAATTTTTTATCTTTCTGTGCTGAAAAAAATGTATAATACATAAAAACCACAAAGAAAAAGAGCAAAATAATTCCATCACTTCTGGTTAGAATAGAATTACTAGAACCATCAATAAGCATATCATTTGCCAAAACACCCAATACCAAAGCTGCCAAAAGTCCTAAAGGAATTTCTATCTGAACAGTTGCACGCTTGACAAAAACAGGCGAAATCATGGCACAAATTCCTAAAATAGCTAATGTATTAAAAATATTACTTCCCAAAACATTTCCAATTGCAAGTTCAGAGCTTCCACTACTAGAAGCAAAAAGATTTACGACCAGCTCGGGAGCAGAAGTACCAATCGAAACTACTGTCAGACCAATAATAAGGTCAGAGATATTAAAGCGTTTGGCGATTGATGAAGCTCCGTCAGTAACCCAGTCTGCTCCCTTAACAAGAACAATAACACTAACTATAAAAATGAGATAATTCATTATGAAATGAGTATTGGAATGGAATGATTTTGATTGTTTTGCTAAACTGTTTCAAATTTTTGTAACTTTTTATTCAAACAGTCTTTTATTTTTTGAGTAAAGAACAAACGACGAACCAAAGGAATTAAAAACATTTGTTTTTTAGACTATCCTACCTTTTGAATAGATGAAGGTTCTTTTTTTGAAGAAAAAGCCGTATATTCGAACTTCGTTGAAGAATTTTTATTTTTACTAAATTTGCATCAAAAATATTAGTAAAACTCATTCAATAAACTTATATAAACATACCCTTATTAATGAATACACACGATTATATAGAAAAAAATAAAGAACGCTTCTTAGAAGAGCTTAAAGACTTACTTCGTATCCCTTCTGTAAGTGCAGACAAAAAATACAAAGAAGACGTTTTCAGAGCTGGAGAATTTATAAAAACAAAACTAGAAGAAGCAGGAGCTGATAAAGTAGAACTTTGTCAGACAGCAGGTTATCCAATTGTTTATGGAGAAAAGATGATTGATTCTTCTTTACCTACTGTTTTGGTATACGGACATTATGATGTTCAGCCACCAGACCCATTAGAGCTTTGGGAAACGCCTCCGTTTGAGCCAACTGTTAGAGATGAAAAAATTTATGCTCGTGGTGCGTGCGACGACAAAGGACAAATGTATATGCACATCAAGGCATTTGAAGCCATGATGAAAACTGATTCTTTGCCTTGTAATGTCAAGTTTATGATAGAAGGTGAAGAAGAAGTAGGTTCAGACAACTTAGGAATTTTTGTCGCAAATAATAAAGAAAAATTAGCTACTGATGTAATTTTGATTTCTGATACTGGAATGATTGCCAATGATATTCCTTCTGTAACAGTTGGTTTGCGTGGTCTTTCGTATGTAGAAGTAGAAGTTACAGGACCTAATCGTGATTTACACTCTGGTCTTTATGGTGGTGCTGTTCCAAATCCTATCAATGTTCTTTGTGATATGATTGCTTCTTTGAAAGATGAAGAAGGCAGAATTACAGTAGAGAATTTTTATGATGATGTAGCAGAACTTTCGAAAGAAGAACGTGCTCAAATGGCAAAAGCTCCTTTTTCTTTAGAAGAATATAAAAAATCTATTGGACTTAAAGATGTAGAAGGTGAAAAAGGATATTCTACTTTAGAGCGTGCTTCTATCCGTCCAACTTTAGATGTAAACGGAATTTGGGGAGGTTATACAGGCGAAGGCGCAAAAACAGTTATTGCTTCGAAAGCGTATGCAAAAATCTCTATGCGCTTAGTTCCTAATCAAGATTCTGCAACAATAACTAAACTTTTCAAGAAGCATTTTGAAAAAATTGCTCCTCCTTCAGTTAGTGTTGTCGTAAAACCTCATCATGGAGGTGAGCCAGTTGTGACACCAACCGATTCACAGGCATATCAAGCTGCAAGTTATGCCTATAAACAAACGTTTGGCAAAGACCCAATTCCGATGCGTGGTGGTGGAAGTATTCCAATTGTTGCGATGTTCAAATCTGAACTTGGAATTGATAGTATTTTGATGGGATTTGGCTTAGATTCTGATGCCATTCACTCGCCAAACGAACATTACGGACTTTTCAATTATTATAAAGGAATAAATACAATTCCTCATTTCTTCTTCCGTTATGCTGAAATTTATAAACCTGAATTGGTTTAATATTTAGAAGAATTTTATATAGAAAAGACGAACTGCAATTTATTTTGTAGTTCGTCTTTTATGCTATTTAGTTTCTATATTCTCTTCAAACCACTTTTGTACTTCTTCTAATGTCTTTTCTGCTGCTGCGACAGATAGAGTAAAACTTGTTAGAATTTCATTTGTTACTTCTTGTTTCAAGTCATAATCATTGAGTTGTAGAAAAAGTAAAGCACTTTCTAAACCTGCTCTTTTATTACCATCTTGAAAAATATGATTTGAGATAATATTGTACATATAAAGTCCTGCTTTATGATGAATTTCAGGGTACATTTCACTACCAAAAACTTCTGCTTCAACTATTTCTATAAGATAATTTAAATTAGATTCGTGTAAAAAATTAGAAGGTGGAACGAATTTTCCTCCTACATCATCAGAAGTAAGTCTATTTATCAGAATGACATCTTTTTTCCTTAATAATTCTAGTTTTTTCATTTAGTTTTGTTTAAGACAAGGCTTTAAAAGTTTCTTTAAAACGAGAAAAATCATTTTTTATAATTGATTTTATTTTTTCTTCCCTTTCCTCTTCACTTGTTTCTTCTTGAGCTACTAATCCATAGAAAAATTTCTCAAAAGTAGTAAGTTGTTCTTCTGAAAGATTTTCAATTTGATTTATAATTTCACTTTTTCTCTCTTCAATGGTCATAGTTCTATTTTTTTGAGTAGAATAATTTATTTTTTTTATAAAACGAATTTATAGAAAATAAAGTTCTGAGTTCATTGTTCTACATGATAAATAAACTAAAATGTTAAATTTTAGATTTTTTATATTTTATTGCAGCAAAATTTGCATTATTAGAGTAATAGTAAAAATGACTCTCTAATTTAATTTTTATTAAACTCAAAATTTTATTTATTATGAAAACTCAAAAAACACTTCATTTTAATCTAAAATCCTTTACTTATCTTTTTTTACTAGGAATAATGTTATGCTTTTCAGCTTTTTCTTGTGGGGATGAAGATACTGTCGAACCTTTAGAAATCAGAATTGAAAACAAAACAGGTTATGACTTAACCGACATCACTATTGATAAAATTCAAATCACTTCTTTGAAAAATGGTGAAATATCAGATTATATGGCTACGCAGTATTTTGAATATATGAGTCCTCTTTCTGCAAAAATAACCCGAAAGTTTGAAGAGGAGTTGAAAAGTTTTGGCATTAGCAGTGGTCTTTGGTGTGGAGTAGGGGAATATCCAATCAAGGAATCAGGTAAACATACTTTTGTTATTACGCTACATCAAAACGAAAATGATAATACAGAATATTTTGTTTTTGAAGAAAAATAAATTTCACTCTCAATTTCAACTTATATAAAAACAGCTTGTACTCTCAACAAAACTAGAGAATACAAGCTGTTTTTAATTTATGACACTTATTATTATTTATCCCTCAATCTTGTCTTTATATTTATTATATAAGAATGAGATTATCAAAAGAAGTGTTCCTAAAGATAAAAAGACAATTACTTTAGAAATTGTTGATAAAGCTGCAATGTCGTAGAAGAAGAGTTTGACAAACGTAATTCCAAACCAAACTAAACCACCAACACGCAAATATTTTTTCTTTTTCAAAATTCCCAAAACGACTACAAAAAGCGAATAAGTTCCCCACAAAATACTCAAACCAAGTTTGTAAGCATCTGCATTGCTAGTTAGGCTAAGAATATGAATAAGTTCGGCACTCAATAGCCATAAAGCTGAAACGTGAAGAATAAAATCGAAGAAGGGAATAAAATCAAATTTCAAAAACTCTTGTTTTGCAAGTCTGAAAAGGATAAATAAAAGACCGATAACAAGTGAAAAAGAAATATAACGAACTATTAAATTAAAGCTACCTACCTCATAGTATTTAGCTAAACTTTGTGAAATATAACTATCTCTGAGTTCACTCAATTCGTATAACCCTGCGCTCATAAAAATAAACAGTAAAAGAGCAGAAGCTAAATAATAGAGAATGACTGACATTTGAGTTTCTACTTTTTGGATACAATAAAAACCTAAACCAATAAAGAAAAGAAGTGTATAATTTAGAATCCAAACTCTTTGATAACTTCTTAAATCATAATCATAAAAAGTATTAGGATATCCACCTTCTGCTATTACTTCAATTCTTGAAGCTTCAAGAAGTTGATTAAAATAAATAGAAATTTCGACAACTAAAGGTAGATAAAGAGCAAAGAGCAATGTTGTAGTGATGACAACAGTAACAAAACCCAAAAATCCATTAGCTTTTTCTTGTAAAGTAGAAACATATTTATCACTCTTATTGAGCCAGTCAATAAAGAAAAATGAAGCTGCAAAAATAATGGAAGTCAAGAAAATTACATTGAAAATTGGCGTAATTTCATTTATGATAGATTTATTTGTTTCATAATCATAAATACCTGTTGAAGCATCAATAGCCATTCCCCAGTCTTGAATCATACTAAAAGCAGCCAAAGCCATTAGAGGAAAAGAAAGCGATTCATAAACACCGACTTTTTTTGTTCGTCCAATCCAAAACAGCAGTGCAGCTTGTAACGACCAAATAAGAGTTACCCAATTTCCATCCAACTGAACAGGAACAGCAATAGTAATAAAAACCAAAACTAACCCAGAAGCTAAGTAGAATAAATTTCTATCAGCCAGTTTATTTTTATATAAAACTACACTCACTCCAAAATGAATAATTGCCTGTCCGAGTGTAAATAAACCTACTAAATTTTCTGTCTGAACATTTGTTGAAAGTGTTGCAAAGCCAACTCCATAAAAAATAAATGAGTTGATGAGCATCAAAATAACATCTCCAACATTGAAAATTTCCTTTTTCTTGATTTTATATGCCAAAAACGAAATGTAGAAGATGAGAAAAAAGAGAGTAGAGAAAATCAATGTCAAACTAAAGTGTTCTTCTTGATTGTATTTTGATCCATACCAAGCCAAAACGACAAGCCAAGTAAGCGTAAAAGCATTTATATAAAGAGACTTCCAGTATTTTTTGATAGAAATAGCTAAAATTCCTAAGTTGATAATTGCCATATAACTAAACAAAATCATCACTTTTCCAGACCCATCACTAAGCAAAAACGGAACTGCATAAGCCCCCACAAGTCCGATATGAGCAATAATTTGTCTGTCATAATTGAGAGAAGCCACCACTGTAAAGACCGTAAAAGCGACCATCAGACCAAACGCCATTTCTTTAGGAAAAAGATTATAAAAATCATATCCCATAAAGGTAACAAAGTAGAAAATTGCCATTGCACCACTAAGTAGTCCAGCACTAAACTTCTCATATTTTGCCTTCAAACGAATAGCAAAACCTAAAAGACCAGCTCCTACCAAATACCCTAAAATGATTCTAGTAAGTGGACTAATCATATCATTATCGATGGCATATTTTACTCCAATACCAACCCCCAAAACAATAATCAAAACCCCAACTATATAAATTACATTTTCACCAATGAATTTTTCGATACTTGATTTTTGATGAACTTTTGTTTGCTGAGGTTGAGTTGGTGCTTCAAAAACAGGTGTTTTTCTTCTTTTTAACTCTCTATTTTCTTCTTTCTTCTCATTTTCAGATTCAGAAGGAAAGTCAGAAGGAATATCTCTAAAGATGGGTTTTTGTCTTAAAATTGGATCTTCTACTTCTCTTGATTCTTTCGTTGTATCTTTTTCAAAAGAAGTTTCATTTTGCAGACCTTCAATTTCTACACGTAACTTTCTAATTTCTCTATCAAAAACAGATTGTTTTGACTCTACAATGGAAAGTTTTCGGAAGAGTTCATTTATTTGTTGTTTTTTATTCATAAGTAAGGTAGGTATTTGGTAATTCCTTATTTTAGAAAAATACGTATTTTTTTTGAATATGTTATATTTTTCCTACTGTTATCTGTGAGAACCCAAGCAGCAACAAGAAAAAATAAGCCTTTTAGATACAAATTGCATCTGACTATTTTATACTTTACGTCAGTTATCGATTTAAAGACGACAAATATTTTCTAAAACTGACTTTTAAAATAAAATGGCAAGACATAAAAAATGCTATGAACACAAAATAGTATTCATAGCATTTTAAAAAACTGACTTTTAAATCTACTTAAAGGCAAACCTTTAACCTACAAAATAACTTAATTACTCATTCGCCTCAATAAGCTCCAAAGCCTTATCGACCATATTTGCAGAACCCACATAATAGGTAGTTCGTTGATGTAAAGAATCTGGCTCAATATCCATTATACGCACACGTCCATCATACGCTTTTCCACCTGCTTGTTCGGCAATAAAAGCTAATGGATTACATTCATACAACAATCTTAATTTTCCTTTTGGTGTTTTTTCTGTACTTGGATAGATAAAAATACCGCCTTTTAGCATATTTCTATGAAAATCTGCTACCAAAGAACCGATGTAACGAGCTTTGTATTCTCCACCTTCTTTGCAAAAATCAATGTATTTTTTTACACCTTCCGTAAAACCTAAAAAACCTCCTTCATTACAAGAATAGGTTTTACTGTCTTTAGGAATAGTTAAATTGTTGTGAGTAAGCAAAAACTCGCCTCCTTTTGGGTCGTAGGTAAAAATATGAACGCCATTTCCTGTTGTAAAAACTAAAGCTGTAGCTGTTCCATACAATACATAGCCACCAATAAGCTGTTCAGTTCCTTTTTGCAAAACATCTTCTACTTTTGGCTTTGTTCCTTTTGGAGATTTGCGCTTAAAGACCGAAAAAATAGTTCCAATAGAAACATTTACATCAATATTTGACGAGCCGTCTAAGGGATCCATTGCCACAACATATTCAGCATCATTATTATCGGTCAAAATAATTTCTTCTTCTTCTTCCGAACCCACTACACAAACCAGATTACTTTCTCTAAATGTAGTAATAAAAAGGGTGTTTGCAAGAACATCCAATTTTTGCTGTTCTTCGCCTTGTACGTTACTAGAACCTGCTGTTCCATACAAATCTGTGATGGCAGCACGAGAAACATGGCTATGAACAGTTTTTGCTGTACGAGCAATCGAATGTAATAAATGGTCTAATTCAGAAAGTGGAGCAGGAAGATTTGCTTCATTATCTTTCAAAAATTGGCGTAAAGTTGTTTTTTGACTCATATCTTTTTATGAAGGACTATTTTAAAATGTAAACTATTTTTATGGATTAATCAGCAAAGTAGCATCTATAATCAAAATGAAGAGCTAATTAATATTATTTTATAAAACAAAATTAGCCATTTCTAAAGGTTTTACAATCCTACTCACAAGATTCTTTATAATTACTTTGCAACGTTTTTAAGTTTTTTTACGAATAGGGAAAGAATCACATCAAAAATTACCCTTTCTACAAAATATAATTTTATAAAAAATCATTTTTACTCACTAATTTATTTTTATTATGAAGATGTACAAGTACGTATTTACAATTCTCTTATTTTTGGGAAGCTATTTTATTTCAGATATTGCTTTTTCGCAGCGCACTATCACAGGAACAGTTACAAGTGCTGATGGTGCTTTACCTGGTGCAACGGTTCAAATAAAAGGAACACAACATGGAACGCAAAGTGACATGGAAGGAAAATATTCTATTACTGTTCCTGAAGGAAGTGATGTTTTGGTTTTTAGTTTTGTTGGATTTCAAACACAAGAAATTAGGATTGGACAAAAATCTGTCATTGATGTAACTCTAGTAGAAGATGCAGGACTGGAAGAAGTCGTAGTTACAGGTTATTCTGGAAGGTCTGGAGGAAGAAAGAGACGTAAAAAAAATAAACATAGCAGTAGTAGCACAAGTTCAAATTATTCATACAGTTATTCTAATTCTTCTTATCAAGAACCTACTACTGAAAGTTATTCATCAAAAGAAGAAAACGGATTTAGTTCTGTTTCTCAAAATCCACTTTCTACATTTTCGATTGATGTAGATAAGGCTTCTTATTCTAATGTACGTCGTTTTTTGAATGATGGACAAATGCCTCCACAAGATGCCGTTAGAGTAGAAGAAATGATAAATTATTTCAATTATGACTATCAAGAACCTACAAATGAACATCCTTTTGGAGTTACGACAGAATATGGAAATTGTGCTTGGAATGAAGACCACAAACTTGTTTTGGTAGGCTTACAAGCAAAAAAAATCAAAAAAGATAATTTACCAAATAGTAATATTGTTTTTCTGCTTGATGTTTCGGGTTCTATGAGTTCTGCAAATAAATTGCCTTTGCTCAAAAAAGGACTTACAGAACTGGTAAAAGAATTACGAGAAAATGACAGAGTAGCCATTGTAGTTTATGCAGGTGCAGCAGGTGTAGTTTTGCCTTCTACTTCTGGAACTAAAAAACAAGAAATTATTGCAGCCTTAGACCAACTTAGTGCTGGAGGAAGTACAGCAGGAGGACAGGGAATAGAATTAGCTTACAAAATTGCGAAGGAGAATTTTATCAAGGATGGGACAAATCGTGTCATTTTGTGTACTGATGGTGATTTTAATGTAGGAGCTTCTTCTGATGGCGATATGCAAAGATTGATAGAAAAAGAGCGTGAAAGTGGTGTTTTTCTGACTTGTTTGGGTTTTGGAATGGGAAATTACAAAGATTCAAAACTTGAAACATTAGCAGATAAAGGAAACGGAAATTATGGCTACATTGATGACTTTCAAGAAGCTAGAAAGATGCTTGTTACCGAATTTTCAGGAACACTTTTTACACTGGCTAAAGATGTCAAGATTCAAATTGAATTTAACCCAAATTATGTAGCTGCGTACCGTTTGGTGGGTTATGAAAATCGTCTTTTGAATGAAGAAGACTTCGACGACGACACAAAAGATGCTGGAGAAATAGGCGTAGGTCATACAGTAACAGCTCTTTATGAAATTATTCCTGTTGGTGTAAAATCTGATTTTCTGCCTAAAACAGACGGAAAAGAACAGAACTTAAAATACCAAACTTCAGAAGTTTCGGAGGCAGCAGGAAGTCAAGAACTGATGACTGTAAAGTTTCGTTACAAAGAACCTGACGGAGATAAAAGTGTAAAATTTGAAGAAGTTATTATGAATGAAATTAAAACAGATAACTCTGAAAATTTTGTTTGGACAAATGCTGTTGCGATGTTTGGAATGATTCTGACTGATTCGAAATACAAAAAAGAAAAAGATTCTGATTTGTATAAATGGATTTTGGAAAATGCTCCCAACGCAAAAACTAATGACGAAGAAGGGTACAAAGGAGAATTTATTCGCCTTGTCAAAACGGCTGAATCATTGAAAAAATAGACTAGTTTATAGTTTTATTAGACTTATTTAAACTTTGTCAGAGTTTGACAAAACAAACTCTGACAAAGTTTTTAGAATAAAAGACAAATTAAATCATAAAGAATTCAAAAAAGCGAGTAAATCAGTTCTTTCATTTTTTGATAAACTTTTATAGGCTTCTTGACTGTTTTTTGCTTCTCCATTATGCCATAAAATTGCTTCTTCTATTGTGTTAGCTCGTCCATCATGCATAAAAGTAGCTCGTGGATTTACACGCTGAACCATTCCCAAACCCCACAAAGGAGCTGTTCGCCATTCGTTTCCATTTGCCTCAAAATCTGGACGATTATCTGCTAACTCATCTCCCATATCGTGTAAAAGCAAATCTGTATAAGGATAAATGGTTTGATTAGAAAGAGCTTGAATTTCATGAAAATCTGTTTTCATTTTTGGAATATGACATTTGTTACAATTTAGATTGGAAAAAATCTGTTTCCCTCTCAAAACTTGTTCATTATCAGCATCACGACGAGCAGGAACAGCAAGTGTCTGGCAATACAAAACTACTTTTGCTAGTTTTGATTCACTAATTTCCATTTCTTCATCTGTACTTCCCGAAATGGCCTCTTTACAATTTTGTTGTGCATCCGTACAGTTTTCTATTGGGTGAATAGAAGACGTAATTCCCATATCTCCATTAAATGCTCCAGCTACTTGCTCTCTTAAAGAAACTTGATTTGATTTCAAACCAAAACGACCGATTTTTATTTGTCCTGTTTCAGCTTCCAAAACATAGTTTGGTTTCCCAGAAATTCCATCATTATTTGCATCATTTTCATCAGCAAAAGAAAGAAGAGTTTGTTCTGAAACAGCTTCTAAAAGTCCTAAACCTGCAATATGTGGTGCAAGACGAGGAGAAACAACTACATTTGGGTGAACATTTCCATAATTCATTCTTTCGAAATTATAAATAGGTTTCTCTAAAGTATAACTTGTTCCATCTGCAAAACTTCCAGTAATAGTTTGGTGTGAAATAGAAATATTTCCTTCTGCTTCCATTCCAAAAATAGCCTGACTAGATAACTGTCCACCATAAGTTGGCTCATTTTCATACGTTACTCCATTTCTGACACTCAATTTTATCACTAAGGCAACAATATCATCACCTTGATTTTGAGGTAAATTTCCACGTCCATCAAAGGCATGACAACCCGAACAAGAGCGTGCGCTAAAGAAACCACCCAAACCATCAAGCCCGATCGTAGAAGAAGGAGCAGCTACCCAATTTGCTTTAAAAAACGAATTTCCTGTAACAAATTTTCCATTTTCTTCAGTTGTAAGTTTGTTTGCAGCATGTCCAAAAGCATTTTGAGATTGGTCAAAAGTAGTAGCATTTCCTCCTGCATAAATTTCGTTTTCTTCAAAAAGAGGTTCGGTTTCTTCATTTTTACAAGAAGAAAAAAGTAAAATAAAAGATAGAGAAAGTAATAAGTAAGAACGCATATTTTTATAAAATTAGATTGAGATTTTTACTCACAAACCCTAAGCGTCTTGAAGACTCTTAGGGTTTAAATTGATTACAAAAGTATCAGAAGCTATCTATAAAAACAGGGTTAAAACCCTGTACAATTTATAATTCATAGTCTATTTTTGAAAACACATCTTTGTAAAAAATCACAAAAGGTAGTTTTTTAATTGAACAGGGTTTTAACCCTGTTTATTAAGTGAATTTTTCAAAGTGTAAATTTATTCATTTTATATTCCTAATAATTAAAATGATTATTCTAAAACGATATTAATTCCATACAAAGAAGCAAGTTCTAAAATCATGTCAGCTTGTTCTGTTAGAGAAGTAACACATGCTTGAAGTCTTGCACGTCCGTCTGCTTCTACCATTTCAGTTTCAAATGGATTCTGAATGGCATTTACATTTACTATTGTTTCGTTCATTTTGGCATCTAAAGCGGCTGTTTTTTCTGTATCGGCAAGCTCAAAAATATCTGAAATACTTGTTCCTGAAATAGTTGATCCATCTGTTCTTTTGTATCTACCAAAATACACATTATCAACAGCAAGCGCATTATTTACAACATCTCTATCTGTATTGTCGCTAAAACAAGAATGCTCATTTTCTCTATCTGGCTCATCTAAAGCTACAAAAATACGCTCTCCTGCAAGCTCACCTTTACTAAGCGAAGAAATTCCTACCAAAACGTCTAATAAACGAGATTTTGGATTCGAACTATTTTCAAAAGAAGCTCTGTAATTTCCTGCTGTATTAGGAGTCCACTCATTCAAAACAGTTTGTAAATGGTCTAAAAGAAGACTAGAAGCAGTCAAAAGATATGTTTTTCTACGCTCTGCATTTTCTGCTGTTGTATAATCTGTGAAAGCACGGTCTCCACCACCTGCACCTAAAGTAACATCTTGTCCCCAAAGCAAAAATTCAATAGCGTGGTATCCTGTACTGATGTTTGTTTCTCCATCTTGTTCGTTTGCATCCATCAAAGTTTGCTTATCAATAGTAGGAAAATCTGTTGGATTATTGATTATTCCTGTTGTTGCGTTACCTTCTACATAATCAATATACGATTCATCAAGAGGCCAAGCATTGATAAAACCTTCTACACCTTCATCACCATCAATTGGACCACCATAAAAACGATAAGATTCTGTTTGTCCATAAGGCTCTCTTGCTGCTATCCAAGCTGTTTTTGCTGCCTCTAAAGTAGCTTGAGAAGGACTTTGAGTAAATGCTTTAATGGCATCATCTAATAATTTTGCTGTATTATAACTATCTTCATAAGAAGCATAAACAATATTTGAATAATTAGAAAGAAAACTATTTACTTGATTTTCATCTAATTTTAATTCTGAATCCTGCTCTTCATCTTCATCATCTTTACAAGAAGAAACTAAAAAAGTGCTACAAAGTAAAACTAAAAGTAAGAGAAAAGAGGTTGTTGATTTTTTCATGGCTATGAATATTTTTTTAATAAAATGATAAGAACTAAATCACTATACTTATTTAGACTAATTCTCAATAGAGTTGCAAATGTATAATTCTATTTTTAAAAAAACAAGAATTATTTAGAATAAGTCTAAACAATTTTGTGGAAAAATTCTGTTATTTTTGTAAAAATCCAAAACAGGGTTGAAACCCTGTCCAATAAAGGAAAGCTATATTCTATTTTAAAAAATTCCTACCATACACTAAATTGTTTGAGTAATAACACAAAGAAAAACCATGAAAAAAATACTTTTCATTGATCGTGACGGAACAATCATAAAAGAACCAGCCGACGAACAAATCGACTCACTAGATAAATTAGAGTTTTTACCAGCCGTTTTGAGAAATTTATATGAACTTGCAGCCAGCAAAGAATATGAATTGGTAATGGTAACTAATCAAGATGGCTTAGGAACAGTAAGTTTTCCAGAACATACTTTTCATCCTGCACACAATAAAATGCTCAATATCTTAGAAAATGAAGGAATCATTTTTGATGAAATTTTGATTGACAAAACATTTCCTCACGAAAAATCACCAAACCGTAAACCTGAAATTGGATTAGTAAAACACTATTTAAACAACCCTGACTTTGATATTCAAAACTCTTTTGTTATTGGAGACAGATTTAGTGATATACAATTAGCTAAAAACTTAGGTTGTAAAGGAATTTTGATTGCAGAAAATGACAAAGCAATTAGTTTAAAAAATCCTGAACTGGCTTCTATTTGTGTCTTGGTAAGTGATGATTGGACAGAAATCAAAGATTTTCTTTCTACACCACAATCTAAATTTGGTTCTAGAATCGGAAAGGTAAAACGCACAACCAAAGAAACTGACATCGACATAGAAATAGATTTGGATGGAACAGGAAAAGCAGAAATAAATACAGGAATTGCTTTTTTTGACCACATGCTAGAACAAATTGCAAGACACGGAGAAGTAGATTTGAAAATCCAAACAAAAGGAGATTTACATATCGACGAACATCACACTATCGAAGATACAGCTCTCGCACTTGGAGAAGCTCTTTTAAAAGCCTTTGGAAATAAACGAGGTATTGAGCGTTATGGCTTTTGTTTACCAATGGATGAAGTTTTGGCACAGGTAGCACTTGATTTTGGAGGAAGACCTTGGTTGGTTTGGGATGCAGATTTCAAGCGAGAAAAAATTGGCGATATGCCTACCGAAATGTTTATGCACTTTTTTAAATCGCTTAGCGATACCTCAAAATCAAACATAAATATCAAAGCTGAACCAATGGACGGTGCAAACGAACACCACAAAATTGAAGCAATTTTTAAAGCCTTTGCAAAAGCTCTTAAAATGGCAAAAACACATACAGGTTCGTCTGAATTGCCTTCTACAAAAGGCGTTTTATAAGATTAAAGCAAATACACAGAATTATTATTTTACTAAACGGGTTCAGGCAAGGATGTTTGAACCCGTTTTTTGTGTACAAAAGCATAATCAAAATTCATAAAAAAAACTTATGAAACTGAACACTTAATGATTTTTCTTTTCTATTTTGTCTAATGTTTCCAAAATGGCAAGCTGTTGATTGAGTTTTTCACCTCCTTTTATTCCAAAATCTAAAGTACGAATTGGAAAAGGAATTGTAATATCATTGGCATCAAATGCTTTTTTAATGGCAATTCCAGCTCTAGTATAAGCCTTATGATAAGAAGGTTGGTCGCATCTATTTATCCAAAATCGAACAATAAAATTAACAGAACTATCTCCAAAACCATCAAAATCTATACGTACATCACTAAAATCATTCTTTGTAATATCTAAATCACGAATGGTTTCATAAAGGAGTTTTTCTACAACTTCTATATCGTCTCCATAAGATACTCCAACAGGAACATTTACTCTACGATTATTGAGTCGATTATAATTTAATAAAGGATTTTGAAAAACCTCTTTTGAAGGAATAATTACGTACTGTCCATCAAAATTTTCTATATCAATGGCTCTCAAACCTATTTTTTTTACATATCCGATGTAATCATTAGTCTGAATAAGGTCTCCTATTTGTAAAGGTTTTTGAACAGCAATAAAAATCCCTGAAATAAAATTAGTAGCCAAATCTTGAAAGGCAAAACTCAGAGCAAGACCAATAACACCAGCACCTGCAAGTAAAGAAGTAACTGTCTTATCTAGGTTCAGAACTCCCAATGCAACAAAAGTACCTACAATCATGATAACATAAAAGATAACTTGAGTAGCAAGGTCTAATATGTTTGTGTTGTCTACCCAACGAGAAAGAGCACGGTTGATACCCACCTTAATAGCTTTTGCTAAGAAATAAAATACAATTAGCACAAGTATTGCCAAGAAAAAATTAGGCAACATTGAAATTAAAGTTTCAAACCATCCAAGTAGTTTTGAAGATAAGGCTTTATAACCTTTGTGTAATAAGTCTAGTTGATTATCTAATTCTTCCATTAAAATTATTGAGAATTATTAGCTATTATCTTAATTATTTTTTACGTTTTCTACTTGCTTTCTTTGAGCGTTTAATTTGTTGTTTGGCTTCTTTTCTTCGCTGTTTATCTGACTTCACTTGAAGGTCTTTTTCTTGTTGATCCATTCTTTCTTTCAATGTTATTTCTCCAAAAATAACTTTTGGATCAGAATCTCTATAAGTAGGGCAGCTAGAGCGTTTTGAAGCACCACAACTTGAAAAAACAAGTAAAGACACAAATATAATTGAAAATAAACTATATTTTTTGAGTAAATTAATTTTCATAACAGTTGGTTTAATTTTGTAAGTAAAAATAGGAGAAAGAAAGCCTTAAAGAATTGAAAGGCAAAGATATAAATCAGAAACAAATTGGCTAAATTACTTATATAAAATACGAAGAATTATTTTTGAATCAAAATTTGAAAAGATTGCATATTCAATGGAAACTCCATCAAAACATGAAGTGTACTTAGAAAATAAAGCGTCAGTATTCCTGTTTTGAAATCATAAAAATAAATTCCTAGAGCCATAATCCAAAGCAAAATAGCTAAACTAAGACGTAATTTATTTACTTTATGCCAAGCAATTATATGTACTTTCGAAAACCAATTGAGATAATGATAGGTATAAGCAAAGGCAACAAAACGCTGAATTTTGATAGATAAAGTAGATTCAAAAATCAATTGTTTGTTAGCCTCATTAAAAACAGTACCATCAAAAAGAGCAATAAATACTTTATTGAGCATATCAAAACCACTCAAAAAATAATTAGACTTCACTTTTTCAGACAAAACAGGCAAAGAAGCTGGAACAATAGCAAAACTGATTGCACAGACAATAAAAGTAATAAAACAAATCTTTGTCCAAAAAGTAGGGTTTTTCTTAATTCCTACAAGCATAAATATTCCTGTAAAAATAAAGACATGAATAAGTGTAGGAAGAAGAAGTCCGATAAGAAATAAATAATAAAATTGATTTCGAAATAGATAAATTCCCAGAATAGATAAAAGAAGAAGAACTATTTTTTCTTTCCTCTTTTTAAGAAAAATAGCAGAAAATGCCATTATAAAGGCTAAAAAAATAAAATGAGTAGCTGATTTTGAATTCCAAAAAGGAATTACAGAACTTAGGTCAAATTCTAAACGATAGCAAATGTAACTTAGCGAAACTCCTACAGCACATATAAAAATGATAATTAGTTCTATTTTGGCAGATGAAGTGAAATATTTTTTTTCATGTAACCAAGCAAGTTCAGTCAGATAATGTAAAGCACCCAAAATAATATAACTAAATAAAAAAAGTTCGAAAGGAATCAAATATGCAACAATGCAGGAAATAAGAATCAATAAAACATGAAATTGGTCAGCTTTCAAATTTGAACAGTATTTAGAATATAAAATTAAAATAGTGAAAATGTTTGAGCTAAGAATCTATAAAAAAGAAAAATCAGACAATATAACAACTGTCTGATTTTTAATTTCTTTACAAATTTTGATTTCTATTTAACATAGAATATTTTTCTAACGATAACGTGCGCCTTTATAACGAGGTTCAGAAAAAGGATTGGGACAAGCTACATCGTCTTTTCCACCAAAGCTAAATACTAAAGAAATTTCATGTGAATTTGCTCTAGCTCCTGCAACTTCTGAAATAGACCAATCATAACTATAAGCCAATGCCCAGCCACCAAATTTCACTCCCAACATAGCTACAACAGCATCATGTTTTGGAAAATTATTAACTGATTGTTCGATAGGAAAACCTCTGTACCAAAGTCCATACAAAAGTGGTTCATACTCTCCATGTGCGCCAAGGCTCAACTGTTGAAAAGAACCTTGTTTTTTGTACATAAAGGTAGGAGTAATACTTTTACTACGATTGTCGTAACGATTTGCAAAGTCTATTTTGTATCCACCATGAAAAGATAGTTTGATAGGCAAACGGTTTTCATCTCCAATAAAACTATCAGGAGGACTATTTATATGATTGGCAGAAACTCCTACCCAAAAATTCTGACCAAAAAGAACTGCTCCTGTTGCAATATCTACATATCCAAGTTGATTACGAGCAAAACTTTCTCCTGTTGGTGTTCCTAAAAATCCTTTATCACTAAATTGGTCTGGAAAAGTAAGTCCGATAAATCCTGCACTTTTTTGCACATATCCTACTTGAAGGGCTGGCTGGACAGTAAGCCTGTCACTTAAAGGAATCATGTACGCATAAATAAGCGAAACATCTGTACTTTTATAAGGAGTTGTACCTGTACTTTGCTCGTCTACTTTGGCAATTACACCAATAGAAGAGCGAATATTTGGGAAATAATAATCAAAGCCACCTGCATAGGTAATATAATTGACATCTAAGCTAGGCCATTGATTGCGATAGTTAAGTGTCATTCTTCCTCCTTGGTGCATTCCTGCAAAAGCTGGATTGAGATAAAGAGGTGCATTATGAAATTGTGAAAACTGTAAATCTTGTGCAGTAGTTTTATGATAAAGTCCAAAGCAAGCAAATAGAACAATTACACATAAAAAATTTTTGAATAAACCTAAATTCATTGTCGTAATATAAATATGATTGAAATTTTTATAGCTGGTAGTGATATAATCAATAGTCTTATCAAAAATATAATAGTAGATAAAACGAAAACTAAATTTTATTTTAGTTAATTGAATAAACCTCATGCAAGGTAACATTTTTTATCTTTATTATAAAAAAATAACGCTTCTTAAACGTTAAAATTGCGACATTAAACAGATTATAATTCAAAAAAACACCTAAAACATTAGTTTTATTTTATATTTTTAGAAATTATAGTTAGTAAAATTTGCTTTTTAACATGGCTACAATAGATGGCATTTCACAGCTATCAGCTCCTTCAAATAGAGTATTTTATTTCTAGGGTGTAATATTTACAGAATTGAAGTTAGTATAAGATGAGTGTATGTGTGTGGATGCAGACTAAAAAGTCTAGATTTAATCTATAGGTTGAATACAGCGTAATATAAGTTTGTTTGTATTTTGCTATCGTCGGTGGGGACACCGATAATGGCAGAATTATGAATTGAACAGGGTTTTAACCCTGTTTTACATACTTACCTGTTTTTTCACGCCATTGCATGATAAGTTCGAAGGTATTGGTTGATTTTTGATAGTCCATATATCCATAAAAATTATCAAAACTAGCTCCCAAAACACTATTTAATGCTATTTTGTCTTGTTCACTAGGTTCATCAGGCAAAAATGCTTTTAAATCTTCTAAGTGATACATGCTTTCTACTTTTTTGACATCTTCTATATTCCATCGCTTGCAAAAAAGTAAATACCCATTATTTTCGTCGTTAAAATTATTCATAAGAGTCGTTTAATGTTTTGTTAAGAGTATTTTTTCTCTTACAAGTACGGACTGTTAGAAAGTAAAGTTTAGAAAAAGTGACTGTAATTCATAGTGTAGTTGATTCTTTTAGAATAAGAAATACCTGAAAAAATCCGTTAAATAGCTTTAGCAAAGATTAAGTAAATACAAAATACCATTTTTTCTAAATCAATTTATGCAACATAGAATTAAAATAGACTAACTTTGCAAATTAATTCAAAGCATTTCTAGTCGTTCAAAAAAAGGAATTTATGAGATTTTTATTTGTTACATTTTTCATTTTCTTGTTATCTTCATCAGCGTTCTTTTCGCATTCTTCTTTTGCTCAAAAAGCAACTAACAAAACCATAGAAAAAAAACCTACTTTAGAAACTATTGAAGATACAACCCAAACAATATCAAGGGTAGAACTTTTGAAAGCTGGAGTTTTGGAAGGCGATGTATTGCCAAATGGTGAAAAAATACGTATTCTGAAAAAAGATGAACGTGGACAAGTTCAGTTTAAACAGAAAAACACAATCATGTATGCCGATAGTGTTTTTCAATATATTGACAGAAATCAAATTGAAGCATTTGGAAATATTCGTTTTGTAGAACAGGACAGCCTTACTCTTACTGGCGATACACTTTATTATGATGGGTATACAAAATTAGCCAAAGTAAGAGGAAATGTAGTTTTGCAAGACCAAGAAAAAACAGTTCGAACACGAAAATTAAATTATAACCTCAAAACAAAAACAGCAGCTTATTTTGAAGGAGGAGTAGTTACAGACAAAACTTCAAGACTGACGAGTGATAGAGGCTATTATAACACAAATTCTAGAATTGCTACTTTTCGTGGAAATGTACAAGCACTTAGTCCAGACCAACAACTTATAGCTGATTCGGTAGCTTATAATACAGTTACAAAAACAATCTTTTTTGATTCAGAGGGAAAAATCATCAATAAAGATGGAACTATCAATGCTGTAAAAGGAACTCAAATAAATGCTCAAACAGGAATTTTGAAAACAGCAGAAGGTTCGAATGTAGCTACTCGCATCGAAAACCGAGATTATATTATTTCTGCTAATTTTATCGATTATGATAATTTGACAGAAAAAGGTGTTTTTAAAGAGAATGTACAGCTCTATTACAAAAAAGAAAATGTCACTATTTTTGGAGATGAAGCCTACTATGATGGGATAAAAAGCCGTTTAGATGCCTATGGAGATGCTCTTTTGGTAAAACCTTTCAAAAAGGATACCCTCTATATTGCTGCTGATACATTAATTGCAATGAATGATAGCGTAGCAGCTGAACAGCGTTTTTATGCCTACAGAAATGTCAAGATTTATAAGCAAGATTTACAGGGAATTTGTGATTCTTTAAATTATGACTTAGAAGATTCTATTATTTATTTTGATTATGACCCTGTTTTATGGAATACTGCAAATCAACTTTCAGGTACAAAAATAAAAGCAAAACTGAGAGATAATACTGTAGATTCTATGACAATTACCGATAAAGCTTTTGTTATTTCGGCTGATGTATTCGGACAATTTAATCAAATAAAAGGTCGGGATTTGCTTGCCGTTTTTGATAGTGGCTATATAAAAAGAGTAAATGTAAATGGAAATGGTGAGAGCATTTATTTTATGATAGAAGAAAAAAAAGAAGAAGAGGCTACCTTAAAAGGAATGAATTACATAAAATGTAGTAATATTATTATGAAATTTATTGCAGATAACGAGCTAGAAGAAATCCTATTTTTACAGCAACCCGAAGGGCAAGTAATTCCTCCTCAGCTTATTACTAAGAAAAACTCTGAACTAAATAATTTTAACTGGCGTATTGAAGAAAAGCCTACTTATAAAATGATTATGCAAGGCAGAAGTACAGAAGATGCTGCCAAAAACACCTATAAAGTAAAAAATATAGATGGAAAAAGAATTATAGATGGTGATTTTTTTGGGATATATTTGAGCGAAGATAAGACAAAATTAACTTATTATAATCCCAAATTACCAATAAGAAATCTAGAAAATGAGTTTTTCTTGTACGTATATCCTGAAAATAAAAAGGATTTGCCAGAAGAGTTTAAGCTCTATGGTTATGTAGTTGTTCCATTTTATAATATGGATACAGAAATTTATAAACCCAACCAGCCTTTTTATTATACTCAAGAGTTACCCAAATTTAAGATTAAAAAAATTACGACAGGACAAAAAATAAAATTAAAAGTAGATGAAGAAACAGGTGAACCAATACCAAATCGTAATCCTATACAACCTTGGAAAGAAATATATGAGTTTTAAAGTGATTAGATATGAATTTTTATTTCTTCTTTATTGTTTTGATTTTTTTCAAAAATGTTAGTTTATTCTAAAATTTAAAACAATATTATCTAGTAGTTCTTTGATTACATGTTAAACTTTAAATCAATTTATCAAAAAATTAATCATACTCATTTTTTATGCAAATCAAAGACGCAAAAGTAATTTTGACAGGTGGAAGTACAGGAATAGGTTATGCAACAGCTAAACTTCTAAAAGAACAAGGAGCAGATGTTTTTATCTGTGCTAGAAACGCAAAAGACGTACAAAAAGCTATTTCAGAATTAGGAATAAAAGGAACAACTGCTGATATTTCGAATGAAGTTGATGTCAAAAACTTATTCGAAAAAGCACTTCAAGAAATGGGAGGAATTAATGTAGTTATAAATAATGCAGGAATTGGTAGTTTTGGTGCATTGGTAGATACTTCAGTAAAAGATTTTACTAAAGTTTGGGAAGTAAATGTAAAAGGTGCTTTTATGGTAGGAAAGGAAGCTGCCAAACATTTCCAAAAAGAAAATACTGGAAATATTATAAATATTGCTTCTACAGCTTCTCAAAAAGGTTTTGCAAATGGAACAGCTTACTGTTCTAGTAAATTTGCATTGGCTGCCATGACAGAATGTTGGCGTGCAGAACTTCGTAAACACAACGTCAGAGTAATGCAAGTAAATCCTAGTGAAGTGGTGACACCCTTTTTTGATAAAGTAGGAGCTACACAAGACAAAGAAAATGAGAGCAAACTACAAGGAACTGAAATTGCTCATACTATCGTATCTTTACTTTCTATGAATGATGTTGGTTTTATTACTGATGCCACAGTTTGGGCTACAAATCCTAAGTAAAGAGATAAATAGATAGAGATTATAAATACTAAAAACACCTTCAAATCTTATAAATTTGAAGGTGTTTTTGTTTTTTTGCTGTTGTCGGTGTCCCACCGACGACATATAATGTTCTATTCCTCTACTTTGATGGCTTCAATACGTTGTTTGAGTGTGGTATTTTCAGCACGTTCCATCACACTAAAATACTGCATTCCGATAGAATAAATAAATAAAGGAACAATGAGAAACATACCTGTAATCAGACTAGCAAAATAAAATACTTGTACAATCTTGAGGGCAAACGTTTCACCTTCCAAAAAGTGCATCTCCAAAACTCCAATAAAGAAACCACTCAAAGGAGAATTGATAAGAACATAATAAACAGAGCCTACCAAAAGAGTAATTGCCATCATCATAAAACTATCGATTGGTTGAAAGAAAAATAGTTTTACTGCTTTTCCGAAGGCTTTAAAAGGATTATTTGTTTGGGTCGTCCAAGTAAATAACCAAAAAAGTAATAGTGGCGTAACTAGTAAAGCAACAAAAATCATGTACGGACTAGAAAAAATAATAACTTTTACCAAAAGAACAGCTAAAAATGATTTGTAACCATTTTTGAGCAGAAAATTACCAAAACCTTTAACAGACCACTCTATCTTTCTAGATTCCTGAGTGACCGTTTCAGAGAAAAAATAATAAGGAAAGGTAATGCCAAGTGTCCAAATTAATGTATGTGCTATCACGAAGGGAATACTTTGAATATAATTTCCTGTTACGATTAATAAATAATATTTCTCCATCTTATATTCCAAATCACGAGGAAAATCAAAATTTGAAATATCTTTAAAAACTAAAAGATACATCATAATAGCCAAAGGAAATAACATCACAACACATAGATTAAAAATAGGAACAAAATGTCTTCTATGAATCATCATTGACTCTGTCAGAATATTACCTAATGTTCGTATCTGAAAAAGCTCAAATTCACTGTCTTCACTTGTTTCGGGAAGTTTCTGAACAGGTAATGTTATTTTTTTAGTCTTTACCAAAATATATGGATAAATCACAAAATAACCTACCATAAAAAGAAGCGAAACCAAAATAAGTGTTCCACGAATAATCAATGGCATATCAGTATAACGAGTCAGAAAACTCTCAATAAATCCAGCCAAAATAATCACAGGAACGAGTCCTACCATTACTTTCATTCCACGTCTTGCACTAATCTGAAAAGATTCTAATCTACTGAGTGTACCTGGAAAAAGCAGCCCTTTTCCCATCGTAATTCCTGCTGCTGTAGCAATAACAATCGATGAAATTTCAAGTGTTCCGTGTAACCAAATCGCAAACATGGAATCTATCAAAACATCCTTTTCATAGAAAAAATATTGAAAAGACCCTACCATTATTCCATTATAAATAGATACAAAAATACTTCCTATACAAAAGAGTGCGCCCATAACAAAACTCATAAAAGCAACTCTCAAATTATTAAACGTAATCCGAAAAAACATACTTATCTCATCACTCCCTTTATAAACAGCCATTGGGTCTCCATTGGCAATATTCTCCTCTGTCATTTGCACATAACTTTCTCCTAAAATAACATTTACAAAATCAGGGTCTTGTACAGTAGAAAAAATACCAATCAGTAAAGCACCAAAGAAAATAAGAAAAGCAACTAAAAGGTCTTTTCGAATCATATACATGGTGGCAGGCAAATCAGTTGTCCAAAAATCTAGGAGTTTTTGCCACCTAACCCGTTTATTTTTATAAACATCTCTAAATATTTGTTGAGCAATTCCGTTGAGATATAAACGCACCGAACGATTAGGGTAAAATGTACGTGCATAAGAAAGGTCATCTGTAATTTCGACAAAAGATTCACTAAGTTTGTCTGGATTACGTTGTTTTTCTTTGAGTAATTGCTCAAAGTCTTGCCATTTTTCCTTATTTTGTTCTATAAAAGTATTTTCTCTCATTTTTTATGAATTTTATAAAATTGCTCTGCCAATTATTTTGTCATCATTTTTTATATAATAAACTACAAAATACTAATTATTTTACTAATTTGTAAGCTAAAACTTTTATTTGTTCTAAGAAATTTAAAATATAAGGTTAGATAATAAAAAAATACTCTGTAAATATATGAAAACCATTTCTATTCGCACTTCTCAAAACGTAACTATTGAATACGAATTACCTTCTACCGTTCAGCGTATCATTGCTTGGGTTATAGATTTGGCTATTCTTATTCTAGTAAATATTGTCTTGTATCTATTATTTAGTTGGTTACTTTATGTTGTTGGTTGGTCGGAAAAAGCATACACTTTTTTTAGTTTTCTGATTATTTTACCTATATGGCTTTTTTATTCGCTCTTTTGTGAAATTATTTTTAATGGACAAAGTATTGGCAAACGAGCAATGGGAATTCGTGTAGTAAAGCTAAATGGTGATATTCCTTCTCTTTCCGATTACTTTATGCGTTGGGCATTCAGAATGGTAGATATAGTTTTTTCCTCAGGTGCTTTAGCTGTTTTGTTGGTTACAGGAACTGAAAAAGGACAGCGTTTGGGAGATATTTTGGCAGGAACAACAGTTATTAAAGTAAAATCTACTCAACATGTAAATATGAAAGAATTACTTAATATTCGTTCTTTTAGAAACTATGAACCTACTTATGAGCGTGTTACAGTGTTTTCAGAGGAGGATATGCTTGCCATCAAAACAATTCTAAATCGTGCAAGTCGTTTTCCAAAACAAAAAGAAACCTATAAATTACTTCAAAAAACAGCTCTTTTAGCTGCCCAAAAACTAGATGTTCCACAAGAAAAATTTTCAAGTCCACAACAAACTAAACAGTTTTTACATACTGTATTACAGGATTATATTGTTTTGACAAGGTAGTAAACTGTCTCAAAAATCATCTACTACTCTATTTTTTTCCTCAACAACGGCAACATCTCTTTGGAATATAAAATGAATAAATTTATACTTTGAAAAATTCACGCATTAATAAACAGGATTAAAATTCTGTTTTTATAGATAGCTAAAAATGTAAATTTATTTTTTTAGTCTTCCTTTGCCAATTCAAAAATAAGGAAAAGCAACCATTGTTATAGTAATATCCACATAAAACACCTCTTAATTAACTTTATGCACATAAACACCCTTTCTATAATTATCCCTACCTATAATGAAGAAAGAACAATTATAGCATTACTGAATAAAGTTAAGGATGTAATTTTGATAAATAATATTCAAAAAGAAATAATTATAGTAAATGACTGTTCGACTGACAATACTGAACTAGCAGTAAAAAAATATACTACAGAAAATCCTGATTTGTCTATTTCTTATTTTGTCCACAATATCAATAAAGGCAAAGGTGCAGCCTTACGAACAGGAATACATAAAGCAGCAGGCGAATATCTAATTATTCAAGATGCTGACCTAGAATATGCTCCACAGGAATATAATATTTTGTTACAACCTATCATTGATGATTTTGCAGATGTAGTATATGGTTCTAGATTTATGAATGATAAATCTAAAGGGTTTGTTTTCTGTTGGCACACACTAGGGAATAAATTTTTAACTTTTTTATCGAATCTGTTTACTAATCTCAACTTAACAGATATGGAAACCTGTTATAAAATTTTTAATACTAAAATGATTCAATCTATAAAATTAGAAGAAAATAGTTTTGGTTTTGAACCTGAAATAACTGCTAAAATCTCTAAATTATATGGAATAAGAATTTATGAAGTAGCTATCTCTTACCATAGAAGAACTTATAAAGAAGGAAAAAAAATAAACTGGAAAGATGGATTTAGAGCTATTTATTGCATCTTAAAATATAATTTAATCAAATAAATCTGTTATTAATCTCCTTATAAAAAATCAAATTTCCCAAATTTTTGTAATAAATCCAATTTATTCAAACTAATAGAATAATCTCTTAGTAATAGTAGTATCTACCAAAAAATAGTTTTGAATAATTTATGAATTTAGCTCAAAATACTGCCGAAGCTCTACGTGCTACTCGTGATAATTGGTTGCGTTCTCTTCTTACAATTTCTCTTATTGCTATCGGAATTACTGCTCTAGTAGGTATTTTGACAGCTATTGATGCTATCGAACAAAATATTACTGCTGGTCTCTCAGATTTGGGAGCTAATTCTTTTGATGTAAAAGATAAAAATAATAGCATGCGCTCTCGTCGTCGTGGCGTAGTAGAAAAAATAGAAAGTCCATTGAAATATAATGAAGTAATGGCATTTGAAAAACGTTTTAGTGAAAGTGTAAGTTCAGAAGATGCCGTTACTATTTATACAAGAGTAAGTTTTGGAACAGAAGTAAAATATCAATCCGAAAAAACAAACCCAAACTCTTCAGTTGTTGGTATTGATGAAAACTATAACTTAGTAAATGGATTTGAGATTAAGGAAGGTAGAAATTTTACTTCAATAGACATTCAACGAGGAAGTCAATTTGCCATTATCGGAAAAGAAATAAATGAAACTCTTTTTAAAGGAAACTCACCTATCGGAAAGCGTATTTTAGTAAAAGGATATGGCTTTACAGTTATTGGTCTTTTGGAAGAAGAAGGAGGAATAGGAAGCTCTTCAAGTACAGATAGAAGTGTTTTGATTCCTCTACCTATGGCAAATATTTTGGGAAATGACAGACAACTTTCCTACACCATCACAATTGGTGTAAAAAATCCTGCTCAAACAGAAGCACTCATGGGAGAAGCTACAGGACTTATGAGAATAATTAGAGGAGACAAACTTACTCAAAATTCCTCTTTTGAAGTTTCTAGTAGTGAATCGCTGTCTTCTTCTTTAGGAGAAACTACAGGAATATTGCGTTTGGGAGGAGCTGGAATAGGATTCTTAACCTTACTAGGGGCATCTATTGGACTAATGAATATTATGCTTGTTTCGGTGACAGAACGAACACGAGAAATCGGAATCAGAAAAGCAATTGGAGCTTCTGCCAAACAGATAAGAAGGCAATTTTTAATTGAAGCAATCGTTATTTGCTTACTGGGTGGATTATTTGGCATTTTTTTGGGTATTGGATTAGGTAATGGAGTCGCCAAACTTATAGGAAGTGCAGATGCTCAGTTTGTTATTCCTTGGCTTTGGATGATTGTCGGAATCATTATTTGTATTTTTGTTGGATTAGCTGCTGGAGTTTATCCTGCTTATAAAGCTTCTAATTTAGATCCTATTGAGTCTTTGCGTTACGAATAAAACAAAACAAATTATAAATGGTTGACTATAAATAATAAATTTACCTTCTGTTGTTTTGCTTTTTTAACAAAAATATGCCTTATTACAGTTGAACTATAATAAGTGGTTGATAGAGTTAGGATTTGTAGTATATAAAATAAAATGTTTTATAATTTTTTTATAATTAATAAAATATAATTATTTTGTTATAAATATTCACTTACAACCAATAATTAATTATTTACACTTATTTTTTATCCTACATAAAAAACAATATTTTTGTGGGAACTATCATCTCAAACTTTTTTGTTTGATAGGTTCTTAAAATAATTTTAAAGTTATACTCACAAATATATTAGCACACTAAATTTTACCTTTATTTTTTACTAAATGAAAACTACAAAATATTTATTCTTTTTATCTTTAATTGGTCTTTTATTTTTTTGTAATGGATATGTTTGGGCTACCTCCCTTTCCACACTAAAAGGCACAAAATGGTATTTGGAAAGAATGACAGAACAAGATACAAGTGTTTCTTCCAAAATTACCTCTAAGTTATTCAAACAAGGTGCTCAACAAATCTCATTTGAAAAAAATGGAAAATATGATGCACGAAATTTATTAGGTTTAGATAGCTTAAAAGGCTTTTTTATAGAAACAAACCATACGTTAGTTTTGAGTAATGAAGCTGGCAATGCCTATTATTGGGTGTTTGAGTTTCAGAACAAAACATCTGATTCTCTAACTGTACAGTTTGTAAACTATTCGGCAAAGCCTTCTATCATTAACCTTACCTTTAAGCCAATGACAAAACAGCTTGAAGAAATAGTGTTGATGCAAAATAATCAACCTAAATATGCTGATTTTAAAGGAGATTGGGAATGGAACTTTGATGGTAAAAAAGTATTGATTCAACTCAATCAAGTTGGGAAAGAAGTTTTAGGAACACATTGTTACGGAGTAGATTGTCAATATAACTATTCACTTTCTGGTACAGTAGAAGCTGATACAGCCACTCTACAAGTAAAAGACCGTAATACATTAGAAATTTTGGGTGTAGCTAAACTTATTCGTTTGTCTGATGGAACATTAAGTTGGAGATTGGACAAAAATGAAAAAGGAAAAATTGTAACTGTAGAGAAAATACAACTCAATCAACCCAAATCAACTATAAATAATAAGGAAAAAACAAAGACAGATGACCCAAAAAAAATGTAATTACCTAAGTAGTAAATTACATCAATTTCAATGTGTTTTTTGTATCTTTGTAATTACAGAAAATTAAAATAGAAATTAGCAAAATACGTATAATCATAAAAGGTTCACGCCAAACTTCTCATAGATTTGGTGTGTTCTTTTTTTTGATAAAAATTCCTTTACAACTATAAAAGGAAGTACATCATACAATTTGACAACAATAACTTATAACATTTCAGAATTATGGCAAACATATCATATTTTACAAAAGAAAAATACGACGAATTACAACAAGAACTTTTATATCTTAAAACAAAAGGAAGAGCAAATATTGCTGAAGAAATTTCAGAAGCTAGAGACAAAGGAGACTTGAGAGAAAATGCAGAATATGATGCAGCAAAAGATGCACAAGGAATGCTAGAAATGAAAATATCAAAACTAGAAACAACAATTAGTAATGCTCGTATTCTTGACGAGTCTCAAATTGATATTTCAAAAGTTTCTATTCTTTCAAAAGTAAAAATTAGAAATTCGGCTAATAAAAAACTAGTTTTACAATATACTCTTGTAGCAGAAGAAGAATCAGACTTAAAACAAAACAAAATTTCTGTTTTATCTCCTATCGGAAAAGGACTTTTAGGTAAAAAAGTAGGCGAAACAGCAGAGATAGATGCTCCAAGAGGAAAAATGAAATTTGAAATTCTAGAAATTACACGATAAAAACATAGGTGATAAGTTGTGAGTTATAAGTGATAAATGAATTCACAATGAACTTACAATTTACCACTTACAACCTATAACTTAACTTATGTCTATTTTCACAAAAATCATCAACGGAGAAATTCCTTCTTATAAAATTTTGGAAGACGAAAAACATCTTGCTTTTTTAGATGTTCGTCCCTTGAAAGAAGGACACGTTTTGTGTGTTCCAAAAAAAGAAAACGATTATATTTTTGATCTAGCCGATTCAGAACTTTCTGAATTAATGCTTTTTTCGAAAAAAGTTGCTCTAGCAATGAAAAAATCTATTTCTTGTAATCGTATTGGAGTTGCTGTTATTGGTTTAGAAGTTCCACATACACATGTTCATTTAGTTCCAATTAATGAAATTTCAGATTTAGATTTTTCAAAAAAACGACCAGAATTTAGTCAAGAAGATTTTCAAAATACAGCAGAAAAGATTCGTCAGAATTTGGCATAATTACATAATCAATTTCAATATTTGACACAAAAAATGCCTTACTTCAAATTAATGGAATAAGGCATTTTTTTATGTATTATTGATGAGCTTATAAGAATAAGCTAGATAATTTTCTAGTTTTTTGGAGAAACTCTACGGATAGAACGGAAACGTTTAGCATAATGACCACTTCCATCTTTTGAAAGTGTACTATATGCTACTGAATATTTTTTTCCAGAAGTAGCATGAATAAACTTTATAGGCTCATCTGGATTGTTTTCTACTACAATTCCAACGTGTCCCGTACGATCAATGCTTGGGTCTGTTCCTGTAAAACAAATAATATCTCCTTCTTTTGCATTTTCTAACGTAATTGTTTTACCTACATTGTCGTACATTCTTGAAGAAGCAGGAAGAGCAATATCATGATTTTTGAATACATAATAAACAAATCCTGAACAGTCAAAACCTTTTGGTGACTTGCCTGCATAAACATAAGGAACACCTTCCAAAGCAGTAGCTGTTTCTAAAACAGAAGCTACAAACTCGTTTCTCTCTGAGTTAGTATCTTCTTTTTCCTTGCTGTTATCTTTCTCTACCCTTTTTTCTGTAATTTTACCTTCTCCAATAGCAGAAGCATCAGAAACTGAAAAAACCTTTCCTTCATTCTTGTTTACATTCTCATTTTGAGAAAAAGCTGCACAGCCAAAAACTGAAACAAGTAATAAAGACGATAAAATATAATTGCGAATAGTAGTCATAGGAAAATATTTTTAGTGAGTATTCAAAACAAAATTAATAGTAGTAGTAAAATAAGTAAACTTTGTTTTGTATAAAATATACTATAAATAATTCAATTACCTTGCCAAAAACAGTGTTTATTAGAATCATTCCAAATAAAACATAACTTTAACACTAAGAAATATAATTTTATTAATTTAATTGATATTTTCTTGAAACCTAAAATCAAATTTGGTTTATCTAGTAATCACACGAATACTGCCTTTGACTTTATCAATTTTTTCCTTTAATGATTCAATATCATTTCCCAAAATGGTAATATGTCCCATTTTTCGTGCTGGTTTTGTTATTTTTTTTCCATAGATATGAGGATATACATTTTCCAAATCCAGTAATTTATCTAATCCTTCATAGAATGGCTTCCCTGTATGATTTTCTTCTCCTATCAAATTAAGGATTGCTGCCGAGCTTCGAAGCGTCGTTTTTCCTAAAGGAAGATTCATAATTGAGCGTAAATGTTGAGCATATTGTGAAGTAGTAGAGGCTTCTATAGTATGATGTCCACTATTATGAGGGCGTGGCGCAACTTCATTAACTAAAATAGCTCCTTGTTGGTCATTATTTTTTGGAATAAATAATTCAACAGCCAAAAGACCAACCATTCCATCTATACCTTCTTTATTACCTAGTTTTTCAATAACTTCTCTAGCCAAGCGAACAGATTCTTCTTTTTGGCTTTCTGTAATATTTGCAGGTGCTAACAAATAATCTAGCAAATTATATTTTTCATTTACAACCATTTCGACAGCATCAAAAACAGCTATTTCGCCTTTTTCATTTCTTGCCACAATTACTGAAATTTCTTTCTCAATATCGACTTTTTCTTCTAAAAGCGACGGAGCATCAAAACCATTTTGCTTTGCATCTTCTAGGTTTTTCAGAATCTGAACACCTTTTCCATCATAGCCATCTTTTCCTAATTTTTGAACAATAGGAAATTTGTCTTGATTTTTACTTAAATAATTTATCAATTCTTCTTTATCGTCAATCAAAACAAAATCAGAAGTAGGAATTTGATTATCCTTATAAAATTGTTTTTGCAATCTTTTATCTTGAATCAAACGAATAATAGCTGATTGAGGAAAAACTTTTTTACCTTCTTTTTCTAACTGCTCAAGCGCATCAGCCGAAACTTTTTCAATTTCTATGGAAATAATGTCCATTTTTCTACCAAAATCTAAAACATCTTGGTAGTCTATAATATTTCCTTTATGAAAATTTCTTGAAACAGTCGAACAAGGTGCATCTGAATCATTTTCTAAAAAATGTAATTCAATGTCTAAATCAATGGCTGGCGAAATCAACATTCTGCCAAGTTGTCCACCTCCTAAAATTCCTACTTTTTTCTGTTGCATAACTAATTTAATTATAAGACATTTTTTAAAAACTCTACATTATCTCTACATAATTTTACAGTTTCACATCGTTTTAAATTGAGTAGAGTTGTGTAATTTTACAGTTCAAAACTACTGATTATTTAATAGAAAAAGTAGTCCTTATAAAAATGATAAAGAACAAGAAAATAGCCATTTAAAAATAACTAGTTTAAAATCAATTGCAACTATGGAAAATTCAATCATTTATACAGATTCTCACGTAGAAATTCATTTTGAGAATGAAAAAAAATATTTACGTTGCCATTGGCGTGGAACTGTTCTGACAGAAGAAGCTCTATCTGCTTACAAAACAGGTTTAAAGTTTATGCGAAAAAATCAAGTTTTGATGTGGGTAGATGATTTTACAAAAATAAATCTTCCTCCTGAAGAAACGCTCATGTATATTGAACATATGTGGTATCCTGATGCAGAGGAGTATGGTCTACAAAAACACGCTTTCTTAGTAGAAAAAATGGGTTTTGAAACGAGTGTGTTTGAAGATGCTGTTGTGATGGCAAACAGAAAAACAAAAATTAAAGTAAAATTCTTTACAGAAATACAAGAGGTTGAAAATTGGTTAGCTACTACACAAATAGATTAAGAAATTCCAAACAAAAAAAGGATTCAGAAAGTTAGATTTTAGAGTTTTGTTTGATTTTTGATAGTAAAAGATTAAACAATATAACATCTGCATAAAGATAAAAATTAACCACTATTTATTTTGAATACTGTACGTATGAGCGACAAAGAAAAATCAGAACACAAAAAAGAAAATCTTTTCTTTGATGAGAAACAAAAACAACAATTCGAAAACTTTGTCAATCCAATTGATGCCGATAAAATAGCGACCAATCCAGGGCTTTTACCTTATGCACATACAGTTGGAGGTGCTATCATTGTTCCGACCGAAAAAGGAATTATGAAAAGTAAGGCACTTGCTGCCATGGAACAACAAACTGAAATGCAACTTGACCAAATTAGAGAACAAATCAACCTTTTGGCACAACAGGCAAAAGAAATTCAATCAAGAACACATATCTCATTAGAGATTTATAATGCTGATATGGGTTTTGAGCCACTTGTAAATCATACCTATTTCCTTTATGAACGCTCTAAAACAGGCGAAAAAGTTCTTTCTATGATTGCTCCAGACCAATGGGGACGAAGCTCAAAACTTACTTTTATGGCAGAAGTTTTATTATTAGCAGACCGAACTTGGAAAGTAATTAGAGAGAATACAGAAGATGAAAATAATATTGACATTTAGGGCAGTTAAAAACAATCTTCTACTTATTAATTTTGCAAAGACAAATAAAAAGTTCTACCTTTGTGGTTCGTTTTGAAGCGCACAGCCTCCAACATTTTCCCTTATCTTATTTTATTTGTCATTATTGGTGTCTCCACTAATAAAAATAAAATTTGCTAATAAAATTTAGCTTTGGACTGTCTTTAATAAAAACTGTTACTGGTGTCTCACCAGCAACAAATAATTTTATTAAATGATTATTAATATCATTCAAGACTAAAATTATTTTTAACCCAAGTTGTGAAATATACTTTGAGGAATTTAATTGTCTATCAAACTCTTTATTTCAAACTTACCCAATTTGTTTCTAATGAGAAATCAATTTATTCAGATGGTAGAAGCTTCTAATGCAGAAGCTCGCAAAAAATTTCCTCAATTTCGTGCTGGTGATACAGTGAACGTAAGAGTTCGTATCAAAGAGGGCGATAAAGAGCGTATTCAGCAATACCAAGGTGTAGTTATCCAACGTAAAAACCCTAACACAAACGGAGAATCTTTTACAGTACGTAAAGTTTCTAATGGTGTTGGTGTTGAGCGTATCTTCCCACTTCTTTCTCCAAATGTAGAAGGAGTTGATATGGTTCGTCGTGGTAAAGTACGTAGAGCAAGAATTTATTACTTACGTGGTCGTATGGGTAAAGCTGCTCGTATCAAAGAGCGTCGTGGTAATTATACTGCTTCACAGGCTTAATTTACATTTTGTAAAATTAGCTTATAGAAAAATCATTTCAAGAAACCAACTCTATTTTTTTAGTGTTGGTTTTCTTTTTTATTTAACTGGTTCAAGCGTCGACACTTGAACCAGTTATAAAAAACTACTTTTGTGATTTATGCAAAACATAAACCTTTCCCCATCAAAAAAAATTTATATTGCTTCTGATTTTCACTTAGGATATTCTAAAGATGAAGCTGGTTTAGATTCTTTAGAAAGAGAAAAAAAAATACTTCGTTGGTTAGAAATGGCTCGTAAGAATGCCGAACTTATTATTTTATTGGGAGATATTTTTGATTTTTGGTACGAATATAACAAAACCATTCCTAAAGGTTTTGTACGTTTACAGGGTAAAATAGCTGAAATCACGGATAGTGGAATTGATGTGGTATTTTTTACAGGAAACCACGATTTATGGATGTTTGGCTATTTTGAGAAAGAACTGGGAGTAAAAGTTTATCATGAGCCTCAACAAGTAGTTTGGAATAATAAAAAAATAACTTTAGGACATGGAGATGGATTAGGAAATGGAGATTATTCCTACAAGTTTATGAAAAAAGCATTATTTAAAAATCCTATATGTCGTTTCTTTTTTGAATGGTTGCACCCAAATATCGGAATTGGTTTGGCTCATTTTTGGTCAAATAGCCGTAAACCTTCTAAAAAACCAACTAATAAAAAACCTAAAGAAATAGAAAGCTATAAAGGCAAAGAAAAAGAATGGATTTGGAATTATTGTAATGAAATTCATCAAAAAAATCCACAAGATTATTATGTTTTTGGGCATCGTCATTTGCCTCTTATGATTGAAATGGACAAAAAAACAATAGCTTCTACCACCGATTCACAAACTGAACCTAATGATAAAAGCTATTATTTTAATACAGGCGAATGGATGAACCATTTCACCTATCTAGTTTTCGAAGTTGAAAATACCAGCCATGTTGCGACTTTTAAGCGTTGCTGCTTTGAAGCAGATACAAAATGGATTATTGATTAAATCAGCTTTCAAGTGATTTTCGTCTTCGATAAAACTTAATTTATCTTTTCAATTAATGGATTTTAGTAATTTTGAATAGAAAATAAGTTACTAAGTAGTTAGCCGTTCAGTTATTTTTTTATCTATCTCAAAATCATAAATCTACATTAAGAATTATCCATTTGTATTTTCTGTTGTTACGCTTGCCGTACTCGGTACGTCTACTGCGTTATGCTGTATATTTTCAGCAAAAAAAGTTGTTGCTTTGTCTAAATTAAGCCATTTACTTGTATTCAAATATTTTTTATCTTTGAAATAAATAAATAGACAAGAACCACTTTTGACATAATCTATAATTTCTTGTGCCTTGTGCATTTCTACAGCAGGACAACCAAAACTTCTTCCTAATCTTCCATTACGATTCATAGTTCTTGGGTTTACATAATTTGCTCCGTGCATAACTACAGCACGATTTCTCGCTTGGCAGTTATAGCCTTTATCCATTCCATTGATAAGCATAGAAATTCCATTTTTACCAATGTAAGGTGAGTCAGTTACATAAAATCCCATACTACTTTGATTAGAATGCAGTTTATTGGAAAATGACGTAACCATATCGTGTCCAGAATTTTTGCCATGAGCTACTAATTCTCTACGGACTAATTTTTGGTTTTCCATATCAATAATCCACATACGCTCAAAGCGAGAAGATTTTGTAAAATCTAAGATTGTCAATATTTCTTTTTTGAGTTCTCCTTTAGCTTGAAGGTTAAGATAACCCACATACGCTGTTTTGAAAGCAGGATAATCTAATTCTGCCTTTTTCAATTTCAACTTCTGATACATATCTTTGATATGATTTTCAAAAGCGATAGAAGTATTCTCAATAGTTTTAGGTTCTTTTGACGGAAAAGCATCTACTTTCGATGCACTTTCTAGCGAACTGTTCGTAGCCGAAGCAGTTGCAAAAAATTTAGAAAATCCGAAAAAGAGAAGTACGAGTACGGCAATACTGCCGCTCAATACGATTCTTTGCATTCAGGATTTCTGTTTAAGTTAATGAATGATTATTTTATTAGCTTTTATGATTTTTATGTTACTCAAAAGAGAAATCTACAAATTACATAAAAACTAAAGTTTTACATTACGTAAGGATATTTTTTCAGTTGAATTTACGAATATCAAACTTTCTCAAATTTAATAAAACTAATTCATAAATTCTGATTCTTTTAATAGGATAGTTATTGTTGTAATTTTCTACAAGTAAAATACTTATCTATTAATTACAATAAAAGAATCTAAAGTCTTAGATGTAAAGGCATGTCGATAGAAATGCTACTTATTTGTTTAATTTCAGAAATAAGCGTTGAAATCCCTTTTCACAATTGACTTTATACTATAAGCTAATTTTATGATTTTGTTAGAACTCTGAAATTTTAACTTCATAATTCTAAAAATTGACACAAAATTATATAAAACACAATTGCAATTAGCCTCTACGAATTTGAAAAAACATCAAAAAACGGTTTCTTCCAAAACATTCCATTTTCCTAGATTGAATAAATCAATTTACAAAAATGAATTTGTAAAGTAACTCTCTTTTGAGTAACGTTACATATATATAACAGTATTATACCAAGAATTGTTTTAATTAATTTAAATTTTTTGTATTCTTTACAAATAGTTTTACTTTTAAGTAATACTATTATATATACAAAAAACACTCACTAAAGCAAGCATTGATTATCAAAATAGTTTTTTAAGCTATTTGAAGTTTCTGTATTTTCTTCATTTCTTGATCAAATTTATTGCTTAATTCTTTTGAAGCATTTAACAGAGGAAGTCTTACATCAGGCTTCATAATTCCCATCAAAGATAAAATTTCCTTGATTCCAACAGGATTACTTTCTACAAATAAATGTTCGAAAAGAGGAAAAAGTTGATGTAAATATTCATTTGCCTTTTCAAAATCACCTTTCAGAGCAGCACGAGTAAGGCTTCCAAACTCTTTTGGATAAGCATTCGGAATTACACCAATTACACCATCTGCTCCAAGAGAAATTAAAGGCAGTGTAAGTGCATCGTCTCCCGAAAATACCATGAAATCTTTTGGCTTATTTCTCAAAATTTCGATACATTGTGTCATATCTCCAGAAGCCTCTTTTGTGCCAATAATATTAGGGTGTTGAGCAAGTCTTAGAGTAGTTTTGGCTTCAATATTTGATGCTGTTCGGCTTGGCACATTATACAAAATAATTGGCTTCGGACTTGCATCAGCCATTTCCATATAATGTCTATAAATTCCTTCTTGAGTTGGCTTGTTATATGAAGGGGAAGCCGAAAGAATTGCAGACACGCCTTCTAAATTAGATTTGCCAATCAGTTCTATAAGTTGTCTTGTATCATTCCAAGCCAATCCGTAGACTAAAGGCAACTTATTTGGGTTATTTTCAGCTATAAAATCAAATATTTCTCGTTTTTCTTGGCGTGTGGTAGTAGCAGCTTCGCCAGTTGTTCCATGAATAACCCAAAACTCTACGTGATCTTGTGTATGTACAAGTAGGTTTTTGAGTGCATCAAAATCTACATTTTTATTTTCATCAAAAGGAGTAACAAGGGCAATTCCTGTTCCTCTAAATAAATTATTCATAGCTTTTTGTATATAAAAGTTGTCAATAATACACCGACAACAATTTAGTTTCGAAACCCTAAGGGTTTTCAAAACCCTTAGGGTTTAAAAATATATTCACTAATGTTTACAAAGTTAAATGATAATAGTGATTTTAAAAATAGGCTTTCTCTCAAAAAAAGTAAAATTTAATCGTTTGGGTCTTCGTTTTTATCTTCTTTTTCTATGTATTCTGTTTCTGTAAGTGGAGTTACCCAATTATAGAGTCTCCAACTTCGTTTTTCTTTTGTCAAATCTACACTTGAATCAATAAAAGACTGTTTTTTTCTTCCATTCAATGACATTTCTGATTCTACTTTTATAATTGGTTCTATATAACCTTTTTCTTCTTTATAAATTTTTTCTAAAAAATGAACATATTGAAGAATCATATCTGGGTCTTTTTCCATTTTTCGAAGTTGCCTGTACGACAAATGCACACTAGGATAGGCAATTTCTTTTTTGTCTGATTTTGCATCGCTTACTTTAAAAGTTGTAATTCCTCTTTTTGTTCGTAACATCATTCTCCAAGAAAAAAAATGTCCTTGTTCTGTCCAACTTGGGTCTTCTCCATAAAAAAAAGCTCTCCAAGGAAGAAAAAATTGTACAACAAAAAATAAAATAAAGAAGGAATAAACAAAATTTTGATATAACTTTGATTTATCTGAATACTGAAAAAAGTGGGTATTCTTTTTTGGAAGTTGTTTATCAAAATACTTGAAAATCCACCAATTTCGAAAAACAGAAGGAGGAAAGAATAGAGCTGTTGCAGCAATAGAAAACCAAGGAAAAGTACCAATTCCGAATGTGAGCGCATTAATAGCATGAAAAAAGATAGCTAAAATAAAAGTTACCTTTCTCGTTTTTTTCCAAAGCATCAGAGGAACAACCAGCAAATCAAAAACAATTCCACCATAAGCAACCAAAAAAGCATGATATTTGTGAGCCAGTAAAATTCCTAAATAAGGAACAGGATGGTCTTTTTTGGCAGCCAACCAAATTTGCATGGGTTGAGCATGAAGCCAATCAATATTTAACTTTGCAATTCCTGCATAAATATAAACAATACTGAGCTGAAAAATAATGCAATAGACTGTCCAAGCAGGTATTTCAGAAGACTTTAGTTGAGGATTTCGATGTGCATCTACTGAAAAAGCTCGGTTGGCAGGAAGAAAAGCAAAAACTGAAAATAGTATGCAGTATAAATAAACATGATTAATATACAATGTTTTTTCCATCAAAAAAATAGAGGTAGCCGAAAAAAACATGGCAATACAGGCAAAACGATATTTAAACCCAAAAACTACCATCAAACCCAAAATAAAATTTACTCCAAAATGAATGTACATCAATATTGGTTCTGACCAAGGTTTTATAAAAGGAGCAAAAGAATATGAAAAATGATAATCTCCAGTTATAAGAGTTCTTCCATAAGGTGATAAAGCTCCTCCACAGAGTTCAATAGTCATCAAAAGTCCTAAAATAATTCTTGCATAAATTAAAGGAGCAATATCAATAGGATGATTAAGGAAACTCTTTATTTTATCTATTTTATTGGGTTTAGTAGTTGTATTCATAGCACAAATATACACTAATTCCTTTTTTTTGAATAAAAAAAGAAGCCTTTACAAATCAATTAAATTGATTTGTAAAGGCTTTGTGTTTCGTAATATATCTTGAGTTAAAAGCTTTTTTTTCTGTATTTTTTAAATGATAAAGCTAACAAGGCTATTACTGGTAACATGTGGATTGATTTATCTAAATCGTACCAAAAAAATCCTAAGCACCAAGCAATAAATATGATAACTACCATTGTATAGAAAATGAATTCTAAACTTTTCATGTACTTAGCGCAATAAAATGTATGATAAAATTAAATAGAAAGGAAATCAATTTTTAGTAGTCAAACTATATAATTTTTCCACCACGAATAACACGAAGTAAAACTGCAATAATAGCAACAACTAAAAGAACGTGTATAATTCCACCTGTATAAGTTCCAGTAAAGAAACTAACAGCCCATATAATAACAAGAACAACAGCGATGATATATAATAAATTACCCATAATAAATAAAGTTTAAAAAATTGAGATTAAAAAATGGAAGATTTGGTTGTCTTCTCTGAAAATTGAATAGTATTTTTTGGTCGGAAAGGTATAGAAATTAGAAAGAAAACGTACTTATCAGACCACCGTAGCTTCTGCATCATTCATTTTCTTTCTAATTTTATAAAAATGATTTTTTATATTTTTGATTGACTAGAGAGATTTAATCATCTTGACTACTTCATCTCTTGTCTTACCAAGTTTTTGTTGAATTTTGCCTAACATTTGGTCTTCTTGACCTTCTGCGTATGTTAAGTCATCATCGGTAAGTGAACCGTATGATTTTTTTAAACGACCTTTTACTTCGTTCCAAGTTCCTTGATATTCTAGCTTGTCCATAATAATAAAGATTAAATAAAGATTAAAAAATTGAGATTAAAAAATAAATTGCTCGTTGAATGAATTAGATTTATACTCTAATAACGTTGTTGTATTAACATTTTTTATTTTTTTTTGTTTTAAAAAATGTATTTTTTTTTATCCTTCTACTTTTCCACTTGTGGTTTTGAAAAGTCCCATTCCAGAAAGGAAAAAGATAAAACCAAGTACGGCAAAAATCCAAGGATTTTGACTAGAAAGGTTTTGTCCGAAAATACCGAAGACACCTATTACTAATCCAATAATACCTAAAAGGATAAGAAAAATGCTAATTATTGCTTTAAAATTCATGATTTGTAAAATTTATGTCTATATGTAACAAGACTAGGTAAAAAAATGGAAATTAGAAATTGTTGATTTACTAATTTACTTAATAGAGTTTTTGATAAATGTTTTCTGTTTTTTTTGATTTTTGACAGTATTCTTAAAATAAGTTTTAAAAAAATAAGAATAAATACTTTATTTAGTAGAATAGTTTGAGAAGGAATATAAAAAAAATGATAGTTTCCTTTTCTAAAAAAATGACTTTAATTAAATTAAAGTGAGAACTATTTAAAGTGTGTGTCTGCTTATATATACTCTGATTGATGAAGAAAGGTTACACAAAACATGAAAAAAAATAGAAATAATTTGTCTATTTTTTAAAAACCTTATTTTTGAGGTATATAAGCACAAAAAAGCCATAAAAATAATTAAAAAATATTTTTATGGCTTTTTTAATATAAGATTGTCAAAAATAATTTTGACGATTTTATCAAGTATCTACACGAGCATAACGAGCATTTTTCTCAATAAACTCTCTACGTGGAGCAACCTCATCTCCCATAAGCATAGAGAAAAGTTGATCTGCAGCAGCAGCAGACTCTACATCTACACGCTTCATACTTCTCGTTTCTGGGTTCATTGTTGTTTCCCAAAGTTGCTCTGGGTTCATCTCTCCCAAACCTTTGTAACGCTGTACGCCTACTCCATTCATATTTCCACTTGAGCCACCGAGTTCTCTCATCGCTTGTTCACGTTGAGGTTCATCCCAACAATAAACTTGCTGCTTACCTTTCTTGATAAGATACAGAGGAGGTTGAGCAATATAAACATACCCTTTTTCAACCAAATCTTTCATATAACGGAAGAAAAGTGTCAAAATAAGTGTTCTAATATGGCTACCATCAACGTCTGCATCGGTCATGATTACGATTTTGTGATAGCGAAGTTTATCAAGGTTTAGGTATTTTTCGCCATTCTCATTTTCTCCAAAACGAATACCCAATGCTGTAATAATATTTTTTATCTCTTCATTATCATAAATACGATGTTCTTGTGCTTTTTCGACATTCAAGATTTTACCACGTAAAGGCAAAATTGCTTGTGATTGTCTGTCTCTTCCTTGTTTGGCACTATTATGAACAAAAACCCCAGAAGCTAAAGCAAAATTGTGAGTATTCGGAACTTCAATATCAAATACATCTTGAGTTTCTTCCAAAAACTCTACACTTATTACTTTGTGATTGTAATTTTCAACAGCTTCTAAAACTTTTTGATTATCCCCATTAAAAAAACGTTCTGAAAAATTATTTACTTTCAATACATTTTTCTTCTTCGGATAGTCACTTCTTTTGATTTTATCAAAATTTTCTAAAGAGCCATGTTTTTCCAAAACTTCCTTCATTAAAGCAATGGTACCATCAAAATATGTCTGATTATATGCCTTTGAACGAGATTCTCTAAATTCTTCCGTCCATTGTTGTTTAGTAGTTTCGCTTCTCCACAACAATAATTCTTCATCATTCCATTGTTCCTTAGCTATTTTAGAAAGTTCTTCTCTTTTTTGAGGATTTTCTTCAAAATAACTTTTTGTAGTTTGAGATTGCTTATTTTTATTTTCTTCTTTACTCCAATATTCTTGTTGCATTTGATTCAAACGCTCTACATTTTTAGGAGCTTTACCATTTGGAATTAGAAGTTTTTCCCTCATCATTTCCATATATTGCTCATCATTCCATTGAGCTTTCGCTTGTTCGGAAAGTATTTTACGAGTTTGAGGTTCTTGCATTCTCTCACTCATTTTTATACGAAAAGCAGGTTCTTTTTTAAGTTGCCTACATTTTTCTATTACATCTGGTCTATGAAGTGTTTTTTCTAAATGCTGTTGATGAATAATTAAGTGTTCCTCTTTAGAAAATCTTTTAATATTAGATGGATTATTATTTAGCTTATTGAAATCAACATGATGTCTAGTATCACCATCTTCCAATGCATCTAAATTATTCCTCAAATTATATTGATCAGCTAACATATGAGTAAAAATCCACTTACTATTTTTTGGATTAGTTACCATTTCATAACCTTCTATAGTAATTCTTCCTCCTATTTTAGACATTTTTTTATAGAGAGGCATTAAAGAAAAACCATTTTTTAAATCTTTTGCTTCTACATACTCACCATTTCGAAGCATAAACTTATGGTCTGGCGTACATTTAATTTTCTCTCCATTGTCTAAAGTAACTTGAACTAAATTTGCTTTTTGTTTAGTTCTACGAGGATATAAGATTTTTTCAATACCTATCGAACCATCTTTAAGAATAGTATAACAGTAATTTTGTTTTCCTTGTGAGGCTTCTTTGATGAGTTCTATAAAGCTCAAATTTCTACCATCTGTTAGAGCTACTTCTGTTGTACCAACAAAACAACCACCTGCTGAATCTCCCTCTACGAGATAAATTTCACACTTTTCTGGGTCTTTTTCCGAACAATCGGCTAATTTCCCTGGAAGTCCTGTTCCACTAAGAGCTGTTTTACGCTGAACCATTTCACGAGCCTTTCGTGCAGCCATTCTAGCTTGTGCAGCTAAAGTAACTTTTTGAATAATGATCTTAGCTTCTTTCGGATTTTCTTCTAAATAACTATAAAGTGCGTCAGCTACACATGTTTCTACTGCACCTGATACTTCAGAATTTCCTAATTTTGTTTTTGTTTGTCCCTCAAATTGAGGCTCCATTACTTTTACAGAAATTACAGCAGTCATTCCTTCTCTAAAATCACTTCCTGAAAGTTCTACTTTTTTGTCTGTTAAGCCATTTTTATCAGCATAACTTTTCAAAGTTCTTGTCAAGGCACGATAAAAACCTGTAATATGTGTTCCTCCTTCTATTGTATTAATATTATTTACATAAGAAAATACATTTTCAGAGTAAGAAGTATTGTAAAGAATAGCTACCTGAACTGGAACATCATTTTTGTCTCCTTCTACATAAATTGCATTTGGAATAATGGCAGTACGGCTTTTGTCTAAATATTCTACAAACTCACGTAGTCCACCTTCTGATAAAAATGTTTCGGTTACAAAATTTCCTTTTTCATCTTTTTCACCAAACTCTTCTCTTACATCTGAAAGGGTAATTTTTACACCTGCATTCAAATAAGACAGCTCACGAAGACGATTAGCAACGGTTTCATATTTAAAAACTGAATGTGTAAAAATGCTTGCATCAGGATGAAAAGTAACTTGAGTTCCTGATACATCAGTCGTTCCTATTTCACGCACCGAGTATTTAGGTGCGCCACAAGAATATTCTTGCTCAAAAATCTTCCCATTTCTGTGTACTTCTACTCTCAAATCATCTGATAAAGCATTTACACAGGAAACACCTACACCATGAAGACCACCAGAAACTTTATAAGTATCTTTATCAAATTTACCTCCTGCGTGAAGTACTGTCATTACAACTTCTAAAGCAGAACGATTTTCTTTTGTATGTATATCAGTAGGAATACCACGACCATTATCTCTAACTGTGATTGTATTTCCTTCATTTATGGTTACATGTATCGTATCACAATGTCCAGCAAGAGCTTCATCGATAGAGTTATCTACAACTTCCCAAATCAAGTGATGCAATCCTTTTATACCTACATCGCCAATATACATGGCTGGGCGTTTACGTACGGCTTCTAATCCTTCAAGAACTTGAATATTATCTGCGCCATAATTACCTCTATCATTATTTTCTGAGTTATCTTCTGGAATAGGAGAAACTGTATTTTCTACATCTGTTTCTACTATTGCGTTTTCCTCTTTATTATTTTCTGCCATTTTAATTATTACTAATTGTTTTTGCGTTTTTACTTTTTTGATTTAATACGTTTTTATCTGTCTTAACTAAAATCCTTACTAGATAAAAGGCATATTTCATTCCAAAAATTATTATACAAATATACACAAAAAACGCATCTATTACAATTATAATAGACATTGCATCAAAAGAGTAATTGTTCTTTTTTTAAATTTTCATAATATATGGAAAAGCTAAACTGAGCAGCATGGAAGCAATAACAGAAGTTGTAACTAAAACTACTGTAATAAAACGAAGTTGAGTTAAAATTGAATCTTTTTTATTTTGTGAGTAAGCATCTAATTTATCGATACGTCTCAAAATTTTTTGGTCTTTTAGATTAGTCTGGGCTGTAAATCCCGTTTCTTGTCGGTAACCAATATCATAATCTACTTCTACAAAATGCTGAAAAGCATCTTTATAGGCATTTAGGTAGGCAAGATATTTATATTTTTGTTCTAATTCATAGGTGTTGCTAACAATGTTTTCGGTAAGTGTTTCAAAATTTTTTTTCCATTTATTTAATGAAATGCTATCTAATCTATTTATAAAATCTTTTTCATGTCTACGAAGCTGTAAAACTAAAACTTTGTCTATGTGAGGTTGAACTTCTAATAAGCGTATATACTCTCTCATTACGCCTTCCAAACCATAATCTTTATATCCTCTTAATCTTATCTTGCGTGCTAATTCTTTCATCATATCTGTACTGAGCTTGACTTCATATTGCAGGGAATCCAAATTCTTAGTCATATTCCACTTTTTGGCTTGAGGAGATGTTTTGATGGAATTTATTGAACCTAAGATTTGTGATTGATTGACAATATACTCTTTCAAAAAACGACTGTGTCCTGTTTTATAAAACTCTTCATTGAGTGGTTCATTTAATAAAAAATCGCTTCTTAATTTTGATAAATTTCGAATATGGATATGTAGTTCATGAACTTTATCAGCCAACAGATTTATTGATTCGACACGTCTAAAAAGCCAAAAACTGAGTGTAGCCACAGCAAAGGAGAGTAAGGTGTAAATCAAAAAAGCTATAAAAATACGTTGGCGTGGATATTTTAATTTTATCATTGTACCCTAAATATCTAATCATTTTGTGTTTTATGCAAATTACTAGCTAATAAGTACGCAAAAATTACAATAAGCTACTAAATAATCGCTTTAAATTAAATTTTGAGAAACATGCACTCAAGACTTATACAAGTGATAAAAGCTCTGATATTCAAGTTTTTATATAATTTGATGGACTTAATTTTGTATTAGTTAAAATAAAAAATCCTGTCTTACAAAATTTTCATACTATAAAAAAATGCACACACTTAAAATTAATCTGTTTTCTTTTTTACCTTCATTCTCTTCTTCAAAAAAAGTAGTTTCTGATTTAAAAAGTAGTCCAAAAAAGCCTTCAAAAAAAGAGAATTCAGAAGAACCTTCTACTGAAAGCGACTTACCTGCTTCTCAAAAGGAGAGTGCTGCTATATATTATCTTCCTGTACATTTAATGTAAAAACAAAACACGCTTTTTGCATAAATTATTTATACAAAAAACGTGTCTTATAATAACCAATACACTTGATTTTATTTTCTAAAAATCCAGTTGATAGCATTTTCTTTGCTCATATAAAATCTACACTCATAAGGCAACATTTGCTGTAAATAACTAACAACATAGTCAATTCCTACTTTGTGCATAGGGGCATTGGTACGTAAAATAGCCAACTTAGCTGATTCTATTTCTTGTTTTTGCATACGAGGAATCCAGTCTAACATCAACCAAGCACGAGCGAACATACTGACATAGCCCAATTCCATAGCATCAATCAATAAACCTGTAATACCATAGAGATAACTAAACTCAAGTAATTTGTTCATAACTTCCTTGTATTGCTCGTCAGTTATGTCACCTCTCCATTTTAGAGCTAGAATACCATCTTTGATAGCTTCTTTATTTGTTTTATCTTTTGGGATATAACTAATTCTAGCGAAAGGTACTTCAAAAAGAACCGTATTATGAATAGGAATCTCTACAGATTTTGTATCTAACCTTTTTTTATAGGCAGTATGAGCATCATCAAAAATTTGTTTTTTTGAAGCGTACTCTTCTTTATGTATTGTCTTAAATGAATGCATTATTATATAATTATTAAGGGGAAAAAATTTAAAGCAAAATAAAAATTAGAAACTAGTTATTTATAGAGATTATAGAGAAAGTTTGTAATAAAAATTAGACACAACTAATATAATAAGGGAGGGAATAATTTGTATCTAAATTTGTTTAAAACTTGCTTTACACTTTAAAAAAATTTCTTTTTTGTTAGTTTTTTGCTTTTATCAAAAAATAATGCTGTAAAATTGACAAAATATTTTGATATTTGCTAAACGATAGTGTAATTTGAAACGAATTTAATGAATTTTTTGTTACTTTTTCTACTAAATTTTAGATTATTTAGGAAAAGTCTTAATATTATTAACTTAATAGGTCATCTTATCGCTTTCATATTTCTTATTTGGTAACTTTTTAAAGTAAGAAAATCAGAAAAATGGAAGAGGAAAGTCTGAGCAGCACAGAGCAACATGCTTCCTAACGGGAAGGCTATACCAAGTTAAAAGAAGTTGTAAGTATAGACGGAAAGTGTTACAGAAAATAACCACCTTTTTACTTTTTTGAAAAAATGAGTGGAAAGGAAAGGGTGAAAAGGTGTGGTAAGAGCGCACCGACAGAAAAGGCAACTTTTTTGGGCGAATAAACCCCATGTGCTGAAAGACCAAATAAGTCTGCGAATGTTTTTATTCTTATTTAATTATGAGAATAAATACAAAAAAGTTGCTCGCTGGAGCAGACGGGTAGGTCGTTAAAGCTGTTTTGTGAAATGCAGCATAGATAAATGATAGGACAGGTTTGTTTTTTATTTTAAATGTAAATTAAAAATAAAGGCTCAAACTGGACAGGACTCGGCTTATAGACCTATTTTTACAATTTATTTTACATTAAAGTCAGTATTTTGAATCAAGATTCGATATACTGACTTTTTTATAACTATTATAATTAATCAACCTTTAGTCAATTGACTTTTAATGAAATTAATTAATTTTTGTTTGTAGTTTGGTTGTGAAATATCGAACCAAACATATTCTTTATCTTTACGAAACCATGTCAATTGTCTTTTAGCAAATCGTCTTGTGTTTTGTTGAATAGTTGAAATAGCTGTTTCTAAGTTTATTTCTTCTTTTTTTTCAAAATTATCAGTAGTAAGATATTCAAAAATTTCTTGATACCCTACTGTTTTTAAGGGTGCAAGATGAGCGTATTCTTTCAATGATTTTACCTCTTCTACCAATCCGTTCTCAATCATGAGCAAGACTCTTTTATTTATTCGTTCGTAAAGTTCTTCTCTAGGTCGGTCTAACATAACCTTGATGAAATCAAAGCCTAATTTTTGCAATCTCTCTGTTCTTACTTTTTCTTGGTTTTGTGCATTTTTTTTTCTGAACTCTGAATAGTTGCAGCCTGTGCTTCTAATTATTTCTAATGCTCTAATTACTCGTTGAGGATTATTTAAGTCTGCTTCTGATGCGTATTCTAAATCTTTTTCTTTCAATTCTGAAACTAAACTATCTAGTCCATTTTGTTTCAATTCTTGATTTAACTCTTCTCTGAATGTTGTTTCGATGGTTGGTATTTCATCAAATCCATCACAAATAGCTTGAACGAAAAGTCCAGAACCTCCTGTCAGAATAAGGATGTCATTTTCTTTGTTTCTAGCTTTGAATAAATTATTAATAACAGATAAGGCTTCTTTTTCAAATTGCCCTGCTGATAAAGGATTTTGAATAGAATGAGAATCTATAAAATGATGTTTGATTAGCCTAGAAGTTCCTGTTTCTGAAATGAAAGTCATCTCCTCACGTGTAGGTTTTGCTGTTCCGATGCTCATTTCTTTATAAAACTGTCTTGAATCAGCTGATATAACTTCTGTATCAAAGTAAGCTGCTAATTCTGTACATAAAGCTGTTTTTCCTACAGCTGTTGCTCCTGCAATTACAAGTATTTTTTTCAATTTGATTTATATTTTTCACACTAAAGTACAAATTATATTTAATTATTTCTGTTTTCCTTACTATTATCCAACTCAGCAGGAATAAATAATTTTTCTAATTCATCTTTAGTTTTTGGTTCGAAACTAGGCAAAATTACCATAAAAGTAGAACCTTTTCCAAGCTGACTAGCAAATTTGAGTTCTCCCTTTAGTTTTTCAACAGCCTGACGAACAATATAAAGTCCCAAACCATTTCCATCAGAGGTTTCATTTCCACGATAAAACATATCAAAAATACGTTCTTGATAGGCTTTATCTATGCCTACGCCATTATCAGTAATTTTCAAAACAAACTTTTTGTCTTCTCTCAAAGCAGTTTCTACTATAATAACTGACCTTTTTTTGGTTCTGTCTACAAACTTAATTGCATTTGAGAGTAAGTTTCTCAAAATTACATTTAGTCTTAAATTATCAGTATAAACAGCTCCTTTTTGACTTGATTTAATTTTGAATTTTATTTCATTTGCATAAGGTAAAAAATCTAAATCAGCAATATTTTTATGAATCAAATATTCTATTCGCAAAGGTTCATAATTAGTTTCCAAATTACTTGTCTGAGAATAATTAATGATAGATTGTACAAATTCGTCAAGTTTATGAATTCTTCCTCTAATCATTCTGATATGAGAAAGTGCATTTTCTTTGTCAATTTCGGCAATATTTAACAGACCTAAAATGGATGTAAGAGGAGAACGCAAATCATGTGAGGCTTTATAGACAAACTGATCTAATTCATAGTTACTTACTTTTAGTTCTTCTAAAGTTTGACGCAACATTTCTTCAGCTTCTACTTGGTCGGAAATATTTTCAATAAACATTACAATAAATGCAGGTTTTTTATCGTCATCTTTTACCACTGAAAGCGACAGATTGAGCCAAATGGTATCTCCATTTTTATGAATATAACGTGTTCGCATAGAATACCCTTCACTTTTTTCATTCAGAACACGACGAAGCTGCATAATATCTCTTGGCAAATCTTTTGGATGTGTTATTTCCCTCAATTTTTTGATGCTAAGTTCATTTTGAGAATAGCCAGTCATTTTACAAAAATGAACATTGAAAGCTGCCCACGACAAATCTATTCCGATATGAGCAATTCCAATCCCTGCTTGTTCGAAGGTAGAACGAAATTTGAGTTCGCTTTCTTTTAGCAATTGTTCTGTAATTTTTCGCTCACTAATATCTCTTACAATAGCTACAAAGCGATTTTCTCCATCATCTAAATCTACATATTGCAATAAAAGAGCAACAGGAAATTTGCCTCCACTTTTATGTAAAAAGGTTGTATCTAAGTTGATTTGATGATTCGTATTATTTACAACATAAGAAGTAAGTTGTTGAAAATCTTCAGGATTAATATCACTCATAAGGTCAATGAGCTTCATGGAACGAAGTTCTCCAAACGAATACCCAACAGCTTCTGTCGCTCCTTTATTAGCATAAATAAACAAATGCGTAGTAGCATCAAACATAAAAACACTATCTTTGGTAACATCTAGTGTTCGTTTGAACTGTGCTAGAGAACGCATAATCTGTGCTTTTTCCTGCTCAAATACTCTTCGTTCACTAATATCTCTGATTACATACAGATAGCCAATTATGCTTTTGCTAGAGTCATAAACAGGTGTAGAAATAGTTTCTGAATAAATTAACTTTCCATTTTTAGACTTCAGAGCAATTTCGAAAACAGACATTTTTTCCATTATGTCAAAATGGTCAGAAATTAGAAAAAAGCTCTCTTCTTCAAATAGGCTTGAAAAAACTTTTCCTGTATATTCCTCTTTATCATAATCTAAAAGATTTTTTATAGCAGGATTTACCCATTCTATTTCTAGATTTGGATTAGTAAAGACGACTCCATCAGGAAGTGAATCTAAAATGAATTGTAACATTCTTTTCGTATTGTCTAACTCGTGGTTAGCAAGAATGCGTTGTGTCACTTCTGTATCTACTCCTTCAATGCGAATAGGATTTCCCTCTTTATCTACTGTTACTTTTACATCTGTCTGAATCCATTTCGTGTTTCCTTTTCTGTCTATGATGCGATATTCATAAGATATACTTTGTCCTTCTCTTGCTTTTTTACGAGATTCATTGACAAGTTTTATGTCCTTTGGATGTACCTTTTTTAGCCACGCATTTGGATCATCTTTTAATTCTGCTTGTGAAATATCATAAATTTTTTCCACAGCAGCAGAAATAGTAAGTAATTTATCTTTTTTGACATCATACGACCAAAATACATTATCTAAAGACTGAAAAATGCCTTCTAATAATTCTTTTGTATTCCTTAAATCTTTTTCAATACTTTTCTCTTCAGTAATGTCTTTTGAAGAAAGAATAAAAAACTGTTCTTTATTACGATTATAAAAATCATTAATATATAATTCGATGTCAATCAATGCACCCTTTTTTTGCTTTAGCTTCCAAAAACGTTTTGCAGTAGTGTTTCCTCTGCGAGCTTTTTTTATAGTATTAATGCTATCTTCTGTTTCGAAATCAGGTACAATTATAGAATATACTTGACCAATTAATTCTTCTGGATTATAGCCAGTCATGAGTGCATATTGTCTATTTACATTTACAAAATAGCCCCATTCATTAATAACAGCTAATCCAATTTTGGCTGATTGAAAGATTGATTCTCCAAAGGTTTGACTATCACGTAATTTATTCTGTACTTCTTTTGATTTTGTAAGGTTTCTCACTAAAGCAATATAAACCGTTTTTCCATTTTCAAAATGAGTTTCGTTTAACGAAACACTTAAAGGAAATTCAGTTTGATTTTTGTGTTTTGCAATTAATTCTATATTATGAATGACCTTCAAATCAGAAGAAGACTCTGTTACTAGCTGCGTAAAACGTTCGGGTATAGGTTGGTTAGACAAAAGTAATTCTATTGATTTGCCAAGTAATTCTTCTTCTTTGTAACCAAAAATATTCTCAGCAGCAGGATTAACCAAAGATATAATTCCCTTTTCATTGATAACAAAAATACCATCAGGAACAGTTGCTAGGATAGTATTCAACTGCTTTGTCTGTATGGCTCTTGTTTCAATAAATGTTTCTACTAAATCAGGGTTAATAGTAGTTGATGTATGAGCAATGGATATATAAACGTAATTTTCTTTTGTAGAAATTGTAGAAATTTTGTATTCTTCTCTATTGTTTATATTATTTATGAAGCTATACGATTCAATTATTTTTTCATTTATTTGGATACGTGTTTTGTCAAGTTGATTTATTAATCTAGTAATCAATTCTTTAATACCTATTTTATTCTGTCCTTCAATTCTTTTTTCTATTTCTTCTATAAAACTTTCTCCAATTAAGAATTTTTCTTCTCTTTGAGCAAGTTTTTCCATAGCAGTATTGGCGTGCAGGATACGATTATGTATATCTAGCACACAGAGAGCTTCTGTAGATAGTTTAAAAAAGGGGCTTGTATGAGGCATCAACGACCAGCTTTACAGATAAAAAAAATACGGTTATCCAATATTTGTCTTTAATTTATGAAAAAAAAAACACTTCTGTGATTTTTATTTAAAATAACTCTTTTTTTTTGATTTCAAGATAAGTTTGAAAACTAACTTTTGTGTACTGTGATTAGAGTGAAACATAGGTTTTGCGCAACTCATAATCTAAATACAGTCTGTAAAACAGGATTAAAACCGTGTTCAATTTATAATTCTGCCATTGTCAGTTTCCTCCCCGAGGATGGTGAAACACAAATAACCTTATGTTACACTGTACTAAATGTCTACATCTATTTTAACTCCTATAATCAAAACATCATCGACTTGTGAGTAATTACCTTTCCATTCTTCAAATGTATCTTTTAAGATTTGATATTGCTCTTTCATAGGTAGCTGATAAATTTCTAATAATAGTTTTTTCAATTTACCTTTCATAAACTTTCTATCTTGTTCTCCTCCAAATTGGTCTTGATAACCATCAGAAAATGTATATAATACAGTCGGAGAGTCAATTTTGATAGTGTGATTTGTATATTTTATGCTTTCCTTATCAGAATAATTCCCACCTATCGAAAGTTTATCAGCCTTTATTTCGTGTAACTCTCCGTTTTTGATATAAATCAATGGGTTTTTAGCCCCAGCAAATTCTACTGTATGAGCTTTCTGATTCCATGTCCAAATATTCATATCCATTCCATCACGATTATCTGTTTCTCGTTGTCTTAAGATATTACTTATTTCTTCATTAAGAACATTAAGAATAAGACTAGGTTGTGTAATAGAATAGTCTTGAATTACTTTATTGAGTAAATCATTTCCTATCAAAGACATAAATGCTCCTGGTACACCATGTCCTGTACAATCCACAGTAGCTATAACTATTTTTTCGCTTTGTTTTTCTATCCAATAAAAATCTCCTGAAACTATATCTCTAGGCAAAAATAATATAAAAGATTCAGGTAAAAGTTCTTCCACTTGTTCTAGCGTAGGAAGCATTGCTAATTGAATACGTTTGGCATAATTAATACTAGAAATGATATTATGATTTTGTTTTTCGATAAGAAGATTTCTTTCATCTACTACTTGCTGCTGAGTAATCAGTTCTTCATTACTAGATCGAAGTTCGGCAGTACGTAATTTAACAATCCTTTCTAACTCTTCAGCTTTCATCTTGATTCTCTTTGTTCTTGCAGCTACTACTCCCCAAATACCTCCTCCTGCTAAGAGAACTATCAATCCAATAAACCAAGGTGTTTCATAAATATGAGGTCTAACAACAACTTTTACACTTGCACCCTCATTGTTCCAAACGCCATCATTATTAGCTGCAATCACTTGAAAATTGTATGTTCCGTTAGGAAGATTGGTATAAATTGCTTCTCTTTTATTATTTTTTGCTACTACCCACTCTTTATCAAAGCCTTCTAATCGGTATTTGAACTTTACTTTTTCAGGCGCACGAAAACTAAGAGCTGTAAAATCAATAATGACACGCTGTTGCTCAGGTTTTACAATTACTTTTAAAGGTTCTAAAAAAAACTCATCATCTAAAAAAACTTTCTGTACATATACAGGAGGACGACGAGAATTAATAGGTAAAAAATTAGGATTGATGTGTAAAATACCATTGTTAGTAGGAATCCAAATTATTCCTTGAGGAGAAATAATTGATTGCGTTGCCCCCTTACATTGTTCGGAACGCATACCATCATTTTTGTCGTATTGTGTCCAGTTTAAGTCTATATCTTCTCCATTGGCTAAAGAATTGAGTTCATTTTTATTTATGCGTAGCACTCCTCTATTAGAAGAAAACCAAAAATATCCTTTCTCATCTTCTACAATATCAAAAATAGTTTCGTTTGGCAAACCGTTTGAGCCATCAAAAACAAATGCTTTTTCATCTTTCCAACGCACCAAACCAGCATTAGTAGCCAACCAAACTATATTCTGTTTATCACAATAAATATTAAAGATAAGATTAGTAGGCAATCCATTTTCAGTAGAGAACAAATCAAATTTATTTCCATTTTCTACAGCTAATCCTCCATTATTTGTTCCTACTAAAAGATTTCCATTATTATCTTCTGTTATTGCCATCACAAAGTCAGGAGTAAAACCTCTTTCTAAACCAATTTTTGAAAAACTATCTTGACCCGTTTTCTTGTCTTTTTTGTACTCTACCAATCCTTCTCCTCGTGTTCCTATCCAAAAACGACCTTTTGAATCTTGATAGGTAAGTCGCAAAATATTAGTTGGAAGCCCATCTTTTGTAGTAAATAATTTTTCGTTTCCATTAATATCTTTCCTTAATAGACCGTCATAAGTAACTATCCAAACGATTCCTTCGCTATCTTGACGGATATTGAATATTTCTTGTCCAGTAATATTTGTTTTTAATGGATAATCAAACACTTTATTTTGATTAGAATTTATTCGATGAATTGTTCCGTTACTTGTCCCGACCAAAACATCTGTATTATTATAAACACCAACCGAGTTTACAGAAGGATAAGCAAGTCCTTCACGAACAGTATAATTAATAAATTTTCCATCACGCAAACGACACAGTCCGTGTCTAGCTGTGGGAATCCATAAATCATCTTCTTGATCTAACCAAACTGAACGCACATCATCAAATGCTTCTCCTGTATCGGTGGTAAGAAGTTCTAATTCCTCTGTCAGAACATTATGACGATAAATATTATTACGAGTAACAATCCAAAAATTACCTGCTGGATCAAACCTCATATCATGAATTCGCTCTTCAGCTAGTTTTGGAAATTGTCTGATAAATTTATCATTTTTATACCTTAAAATTCCTTGATATGTTCCTGCCCAAACTCTTTTCTTACTGTCTAAATATAATTTTAATGTACGGGTATTTTCTAATTCAGAAGCTACTTTTAGTAATTGGTTATTTTCCAAAATTAGCACGCCTTGGTTCCTTGTAGCTAACCAAAATTTACCTCTAGGATATTCTAAAATATCATAAATGGATTCAGAAGACAATTCTTTTGAAAAAAGAGGTAAAATTTTTTCTTTTTTTATATCATAAACTAACAAACCACTTGAACGAGTACCAATATAAACTGAATCACTATTATCTAAAATATGAATTGCTTCAATGTATTGTTTTTCTAAACCATGTGATTTAAAAACTCCATTTTTGTAACTGACCAGTCCACTTCCTTGTGTTCCTATCCATAGTGTACTGTCTTGGCTTTCTGCCAAACGAGTAATATTATTTGTCTTAAAAACGTCGTTTGTATTTTTGGTGTATAAGTCAAAACTATTTCCATCAAAACGCAAAAGTCCATCATAACTTCCTATCCATAAATAACCATCTTTTGTTTGGATGAGTTGTAGAAGTGTTCCAGAAGGCAATCCTTTTTCACTATCCCAAACGTCTATTAAGAATTGGGAGAGTTGTTTGTTAGGATCAAAAGGAATGTGTTTGTTTTGCTTTTGTGCATTAACAATAGGTGAAACACAGAGAAACAAAATCAAGACTAAGCCTTTTACTAAAGATTTTGAAAAGAAATTCTCAGTAAAAAGATGAAAGTAAATTTTAAGAAAAGAGATAATTGGTAATTTTTCTCGTAATTTTTTCAAGGGGAAAGTAGTCTAAAGAATGTGCAATTTTGAGCAAATAATCTGATAGTAAGTAGCACAAAAATAACATTTTTTTTGATTTATCAAACCCACATTGAAGTTAAATCTTAAAAATAGATATAAAAACAGCTAAAATCTTTGTTTGATTGAATTCATAAAAGAGATTTGATTATTTTGCTTTTTTTATTTTAAATTTATGTAGCTTGTCTTACCAAGAGCAAAAAAAGTAGTATGATAATTGGGTTTGATGATAGAACTCTTTTATCTATAAGTATCTAAACAAAATTATATGAAAAATAAGTATTATTCAAATGTATATTTAACTCTGTATTTACTTGCTTTTTTATTATTTAGCTTTATACAAAATTCTGTTGCACAATCAAAAAAGCAAGAGTTTTATAAAAGTGGAATACTAAAAGCTGAGGGAAAAGAAGTAAAAGGAAATAAAGAAGGATATTGGTTCTTATATTATCCAGATGGAACAACAATGGCTTTTGAGAACTACCAATACAATAAACTTAATGGAACATCAAAGTATTATTCACCAGATGGAAAGCTAGAGCGAAAAGAAATATGGATAAACGGAATGTTACAAGATTCAGCTTTTTTTTATTATCCAAATGGACAAGTAAAACGTACAGGTATTTATCGTGATGGTGCGTATGAAGGTCTTTGGCTAACTTTTTATGAAGATGGAACTCTTGCAAGACGAGTTTTTTATACAAAAGGACAATTAGACGGGTTAGTAGAAGAATATTTTACTGATGGAAGTGCAATTCAATCAGGAACATACAAAGATGGACAAAAACAAGGTTCTTGGACATACTATGATCAAAACGGGATTGTAATGAGTAGAGGAGTATATAAAGAAGGAAAAAAAACTGGATATTGGATTCACTATGATGAAGAAGGAAAACCCAAATATGAAGGTCAATATAAAGAGGGAAAAGTAACTGGCGAGTGGTTTTATTATAAAAGAGGAAAACGAAAAACTGCCAAGAAAAACAAACTACCTATTAAAGAACTAGAATTTGAAGAAGAAAGTAATGAATAATTGTGAATGGTTAATTATAAATGGACTACTTGCATTCATTTATAATTAACCATTTATCACTAATAATTGATTTTAATCTATCCACTTAAATTTATATCCTGCACTTGTGTCTGTTTTCATTCTTTCAGCTACACGTAAAAGTCTAGCAGGAAGTTTCATAATATAATCTCTTGCTTTTTCGCCTGTTTCATTAAGGTCTTTCAAGTTTTCGATATTCCATTTCTTGATTAGCACTTCCATAATATCAACATAATCTTCTGCTGTATAAACACCCAAACGTTGAGCGCAATCAGAAAAATGCTTGAAGGTTTCGCCTACTTTTCCACCAATTTCTCTCAAATAATGAGCAGGCATCACAATTTTTTTACGCATCATATCTTCAAAAGCAAAAAGCATTTCATTTGGATCAACTTCCAAAATCTTTTCTACAAATGACATATACGCATACGCATGACGGTATTCGTCGGCAGCTACCATACTACACATTTTCTCTAAATCTGAATTATCATGTGTTCCTGCCAGTTGAGCTACTCGTTTGTGTGAAATGTTAGTAGCTAATTCTTGAAATGAAGTATAAACAAAATTACGATAAGGGTCTGTTGCAGTTCCGATATCAAAACCATCAGCAATTAAGTGTTGAGTAGAAATTTCTACCTGCTTCATGTTTACTCGTCCTGATAAATAAAGGTATTTATTGAGCAAATCTCCATGACGATTTTCTTCTGCAGTCCAGCCTCTTACCCATTTTGACCACGGATTTTCTTTGTCGCCTTGATGTACACCTTCTACATCCATCAACCAAGATTCGTAAGTTGGAAGAGCTTCCTCTGTTATCATATCGCCTATCAAAACAATCCAAAAATCATAAGATAGTTCTCTAGCACGTTCTTGAAGATCTTTTACTTTATCAAAAAAATCTAGTTTAGAAGCATCAGGCAATAAATCGGAAGGCTGCCAGTTTACATCAATAGGACGTAAAAATTTACTTGTCATTTGATCCACGTAGCCTTCTAAATGGCGCATGACTTCTAAACGAGAAGGGGAAAGGGTTAGAATATTACTCATAAACTATTTTTTTTGTATCAGTTTTTTTATGAAATCTATTGCTTATTATTAGCATAGAATTGAACCGATAAATTATTTATTTAATTGTGTGTATTTGTGTGTGGTGTTTATTTTGGCTTGCAAGATACAAATTTAATAAGCGCAAAACACTATCAAAAGTCGCTTTACTTACTGATTTTTGACAGTTTTTACACAAAAAACCGACTTTTAGATTATTAAAAAACAAAATTATTTTTATTTTTTAATAGCTAGATAATTTGTATTTTATCCAATTTACTTCAAATTTTCATAAAAATAAAGCTCTTTATTTTTGATTAATTCTGGATGCAAAATTTTGATAAAGTCTTCCAAAATTTTGTTTGGAAAAGCTACTCCACTCTCAAAATAGTCATTTCCACCACTTTTTAGTTGTCTTTTATTATGATTAAATATTTTTTTATTTTTGACTGACTTGAAAGATACAAAACGTCTGTCCGAACTTATAAGCTGATTCATATTCTTCCAATCACTGGCATGAAACCAATAATCTGCCTGCTGAGCTTTTTCATAAACCGACTCTATGGCTAAAGGAGAAGCACCTGTTCCTTCCAAGTCATTCCATAAATAAATTGCTCCTGCATCTTTGGCAAACTGTGCTACATAACTATCTCCATTTGGCATAAACCAAGTTTCATTATACCATGCATTAAAAAAAAGTGTTGGTTTTTGGTCTTCTTTTAGATTGGCTGTCAGGTTTTTTAGAGAATCATAATTGCTTTTTACTTGATTGAAAATTTCGGTTGCTTTTTCTTCTTTTTCAAACAAAATACCAAAGAATTTTATCCATTCAGCTTGTGCAAGTGGCGAGCTTTCTAAAGTTTCATTACAAATAATCATAGGCAAACCCAATTCTTTCATTTTTTGCTGTGTATCGCTTGTTCCTCCATACAAACTGGCATCATAGGTAAAAATGGCATCTGGTTCTAAACTAAGCAAACCTTCAAAATTTACTCCTGAACCATCATCGTTTCCAACTTCTTTGATTTTTCCTGCATCCAAACCTTTTCTAATTTGCTCATCCGAAACATACTGAGAACCTACAAAACCTACCAAATTATCTACATTTTCTAAAAGTGATATAAAAGTCGCATACTTTGTGGAACGTGACACGATACGTTTTAAAGGAATTTGAAGAGCAACATCATATTCAAAATTTGTTTTTGGTTTTGTTTCTCCTTTGTACAATAGATAACGCTGTTGTAAATTTTTATTTTTATCATAAACTTCTAAAGTTCTGAAATTTGGATATACATAAGAACGAAATTGAGTTGCATGAGCAAGAGAAAGAGAATCAGTAGGAGTCTGTGTGCTTTGCCATTCAATAATTGACTCATCTTCTTTTTCTCTATCTGTCATTTTATCAGAACTACAAGAAAAAAAGAATAGAAAAAGTATTGATGCTACTAATGGCGATTTTGATAAGAAAGATAAAAATGAAGAAGATAAAGAGTTAGTTTTCATTATTTAGAAATATTTTTTTGAAATTTTATGTGGGATAATAAATCACTTATCCATCTGATACAGAATTTTTTAATGTCTTTTATTAGCTAGAAAGCTCAAATAACGGAAAATTTAGTGATTAGAAAAAGTAACATAGTAATTATAAAATTTTATACTTTTGATTTTTTTTCTCAAATCTAACTTACTTACTTATGGATTATTTACAACTCATGTATCTTCATTTGGCTACCGTAGTGCCTAGTTTTTTTATCGGAACAGTTCTTTTACTCATCAAAAAAGGGACACAAATTCATAAAATTTTTGGAAGAATATATATGATTTTGATGCTTTTTACAGCAATTATTACTCTTTTTATGCCTGCAACGATTGGATTTACAGTTTTCAATCATTTTGGGTGGATTCATATTTTTAGTTTTGTCGTTCTTTATACTGTTCCAACGGCTTATTTTGCCATTAAAAAAGGAGATGTAAAATCCCACAAACGAAAAATGATTTTACTATATTTTGGTGCGCTCATTATTGCAGGAGCTTTTACTTTTTCACCTGGTAGATATTTGTATGGTGTATTTTTTGGATAGGCAAAAATCCTTTTTATTTTTCTTAAAAGTAAATAATTAGGCTTTTTGAAACTTTTTTTTCAATTTTGAAGTAAGGTAAACTATTGTTGTTGGTGGCAACGCCAACAACGACAGAAAAACGAAAAATAGTGTTTGGTTTTATTTTATTCCATTCATCCTTCACAATTCATCATTCACAATTCAATATGTCCCGTATTCTCACAGGTATTCAGTCTTCTGGTCGTCCACATTTAGGAAATCTTTTGGGCGCAATCTTACCAGCTATTGAGCTTTCAAAAAAAGCAGGTAATGATTCTTATTTTTTTATTGCTGACTTGCACTCTCTCACAACGGTAAAAGATGCCGAAACGAGAATTCAAAATACAAATGCTGTTGCTGCTGCGTGGCTGGCTTTTGGTTTTGATATAGAAAAAAATACGTTCTATCGTCAGTCAAGAATCCCAGAAGTAACCGAACTTGCGTGGCATTTATCGTGTTTTACCCCTTTTCCAATGCTTGCCAATGCACATTCGTTCAAAGATAAATCAGATTCTCTTTCAGATGTAAATGCAGGTCTTTTTACGTATCCTGTTTTGATGGCTGCTGATATTTTGATGTATGATGCTGAGTTTGTTCCTGTTGGAAAAGACCAAATTCAACATTTAGAAATTACTAGAGATATTGCTTCAGCTTTTAATAATAAGTACGGAGAAATTTTTGTGATGCCAGAAGTGAAAGTAGATGAACAAATAATGACAATTCCGGGGACTGATGGGCGAAAAATGAGTAAATCGTATGGAAATATTGTCGATATTTTCTTACCTGAAAAGCAGCTCAAAAAGCAAGTTATGTCTATCGTAACAGACAGTACACCTTTAGAAGAACCAAAGGATACCGAAACTTGTAATGTCTTTTCTTTGTATAAATTATTAGCTTCTGAAAGTGATTTGAAGACAATGAAACAAAATTATGCAGGTGGAAATTATGGCTATGGACATGCAAAAAAGGCTCTTTTAGAACTTATCTTAGATAAATATAAGAACGAAAGAATTACTTTTGATAAACTAATGGCAGATGAAAAAGAACTAGATAATAAACTCAAAATAGGTGAAGAAAAAGCACGAAAAGTAGCTTTTGAAGTTTTACAGAAAGTAAGGAAGCAGTTGGGGTTTGCGTAAAGTTAGATGCTGGTAAATTAAATGGCTTTGATTTTTTAACGAAAATCAAAAAAATGTACAACTTAAAATACCAAATACAAAAACCACGGCTACAAGCCGAATACATATTGCTCACTTGCTAAGAAGCAAGCCTTTAGGTTTGTAGTAGATAAAATAGATGTAATTTCTTATCTTGTATTTAAGAATTCATCTAGTAGGAAGAGAACCTATAGCCGAGCCAGACTATAAAAATCTATCTCTCGAAACAGCCTCTTCCTACCTTTATTCAATCTCAAACTCAAATAGTTTTCGGAGTATTTTTATTGACCTAAAAATAAACTCATTAGATAAGGTTTTAAGTCTGATTGAATACGATGAATCACTTTTTAAATTAGGTAACTCTAAATTAACTTATTTATGCAAACTTACCAAAATTTTATAGGCATTGATGTGAGCAAAGAACATTTAGATATTGCTATTCTTCAAGAAGGAGAAGTAGTAAATCATAAACGCATTGAGAACAATTTGAACGCAATACAGACCTATCTTTTTTCTTTTCAAGACCTTTATGAGCTAGAGAAAAGTTTGTTTTGTATGGAACATACAGGAATGTATATCAACTGGCTTGTCATTGCTTTGATGGAATTTAATTGTGCCATTTGGGTAGAAAATGCCATTCAAATTAAACGTTCTATGGGTGTCAAAAAGCTTAAAAATGACAAAGCTGATGCTGAAAATATCGGAGCTTATGCCTTTCGTTTTCAAGACAAAGCGAACTTATATATTCCTCCTACTCAAGAACTAGAAACCCTAAAAACCTTGCAGACACTACGAAAAAAGCTAGTTACTCACAGACAGGAGCTAGAAACTTACGTTGGTGAGCAGAGCCAATTTAGCAAAGCGTCTATTCAGCAGCTTCTAGAGGAAAGCTCTAAAACAACGTTGGAACACTTTAGCCTTCGCATAGAAGAAATAGAAAAGCAGATGCATCAAATTATTCAAGAGGATGCTGAATTGAAAGAACTCTATCGGCTCACCACTTCTGTAGTAGGTGTTGGAAAAGTAACAGCGATTCAGTTACTGGTAGCTACTGATGGTTTTACCAAATTTGATACTGCCAAACAACTCGCTTCTTATTGTGGTGTTGTGCCTTTTGAAAACTCTTCTGGGAAATTTAAAGGCAGGGCAAGAGTATCAAAAATGGCTAATAAAACCCTCAAAACAGCCTTGCACATGTGCGCTTTATCTGCTATGAAAGTAGAGGGGGAGATGAGAGAGTATTACCTAAGAAAAGTAGCAGAAGGCAAGAATAAAATGAGTGTTATTAATGCCTTACGAAATAAAATTATACAACGCATTTTTGCCTGTGTAAAAAACAAAACGCTATATGATAGAAACGGAATAAATTTTAACAATTTTTCTAAAGGATAGGCTTGGTTTTACCATAGTTTTCGAGAGCTATTTTTCACTGTTTTTTGGAAGACTCAGCCGAACAAGGATTGTGCGAGCTACTGCTGAGTTCTATGAAAAATTTAACTCATGTCCAGTACTGTAAAACTTAATTTCAATCTATGAAAAATATACTTATTTCTCCTGATTCTTCAAAAATAAATTGGAAAGCGATTGCAGTTTATTATGTTTTGGCGTGTGCCATTTCGTTTCCTTTTTTTTGGTGGCGACACTTTAATACAGACAGTTGGATAGACTGGAAAATGATAGGTTTTGCCAAACAATGGTTCATCATGTGGGGAGTCGGAATTTCGGCTTTAGTATGTTATTTTTTGTTTAGAAAAAGCATTGAAAAAACGGTTTCTCTAGGAGGAACTTCTTGGATAAAATCCCTTATTTTTTATTTCCTGCCTGTGTTTGGACTTTGCACTGTGGGAATAGAAGGACTTCCTTTTCCTGTTCATGTTGCGCCTTTAGTGTTATCTATTGTAGGTTTTATTTCTATTTTGGGAGAAGAAATTGGCTGGAGAGGTTTTTTACAAGACAGTTTGAAGAATGTAAAACCACTACCAAAATATTTAATCATTGCTGTTTTATGGGAGTTTTGGCATATTTTCGTTCGTACTTCTTCTGGAGAATGGTATATGATTATCGTTAAAATTTTAGCTTTTGGCTTAGGCAGTTTTATTATTAGTGTTATTTTGGGAAAAGCTATCGAAAAAACAAAATCCCTTTTTGTGGTCGTAACTCTGCACGCTTGGATTGATATACTTATCGAATTTGGAAGTACAGGAACATACATCGTTTTTGCTTGTTGTATTCCTGTTTGGATTTATATGATTTTAACTTGGGAAAATAAATTAACTATCTTTACTAGTAAAAAATAAAATTTTCAAATTTATGAATACTTGTTTTAACAAAAAGTATCTTTGTGGCTATCGCTCGTTTTTAACGAGTGCTTCATATGTATTCGGCTTGTAGCCGTGGTTTTTGTATTTGCCATTTTAATTTGTAAAGTTCTTTTGATTTTGACTTTAAAATATTAGATTTATGCTAGTTTAGAAATACAAATACACGGCTACAAGCCACATATAAATCACTTGCTAGGAAGCAAGCGAGAGCTATTTTTTTTACGAGTGATGGTTAGGAAGTTTATGTATGAAATTATGGCTAGAGCTGAGCTAGAGCCATTTTTTAATAGATTTGATGAGAAAAGTTTTATTGATGGAACTTTTTATCGAAAAAAACTTTTATGATAATGAGTGTTTAATTACGTTTACACTTACATAAATTTATTCTTTAATGATAACCAAACTATTTAATTATGGGACTTAAACCTGGACCAAAAAGAGTTGCTATATCGACAGGAAAGCCTGATAGACGTCAAAGAGATAATAAAAATACTCCTGGTAATACTCCTTCGTTGAAGCCTTCAAAAAGCACAAAAAAGTAGTAGTAATTATTTAACTGTTAAGTAAGTTCTTCCTTGGTAGAACTTACTTTTTTTGTAAAAATGTCAACAGATTAGAAGCATCACTCCAACTATAGCTCAGCTATCTATAAAATGGCTCTCCCCAGTCCTTATTCTGCTTAGTCTTCAAATCTGCGAGTGTAAGTAGTTTTGTATTTACTTGAAAATACAAGTCTAAGACCAACAACAAGTTGCTATCGATAAAACACTAATAACGGTATTTCTATTTTTTTAAATTCTGAGTTAATTTAAGAGAAATTTCGAACAAAAATGGCTTAGAATAGCTCTGTATTTCCAAAATTGCCCTTTTCGCACTATATTTGCGTATTATTTTTTCGGCTTTTAATAAAAAATAGGTAATCTTGCTTTTTTACTTCCTGCTTTTATTCGTATCTTCATATATAAGTAAAAAATAGTTTTATGATTAATAAAATTATAAAAAAATCAATTTGAAAGAATATATTGATTTATAAATCAGTAATTAAATATTGATTAAAAAGCCGCTACATCAACCATTAACTAAAAGATATAACGTGGATTTATTCGAAAAATTAAAAACAAATCGTGGCCCTTTAGGTCAATTTTCTTCTATTGCACATGGCTATTTTGCGTTTCCAAAATTGGAAGGCGAATTGAAGCCTCGCATGAGATTTAGAGGAAAAGAAGTATTGACATGGAGTTTGAATAATTACTTAGGACTTGCTAACCACCCAGAGGTTCGTAAGGCAGATACAGAAGCTACTAAAGATTGGGGACTTGCCTATCCGATGGGTTCACGTATGATGTCTGGAAACTCAAATACAATAGAAGAATTTGAATCTCAGCTTTCGGATTTTGTACAAAAAGAAGATACTTTTATATTGAATTATGGCTATCAAGGGATTATGTCTGTTGTAGATGCACTTCTTGATCGTAAAGATGTTGTAGTTTATGATTCTGAATCACATGCTTGTATTCTTGATGGACTCAGAATGAGCCTTGCAAAACGTTATGTTTTTCCTCACAATAATATCGAAAACTGTGAAAAACAATTAGAAAGAGCTACTAAATATGTAGAGAATACAGGAGGAGCTATTTTAGTAATTACAGAAGGAGTATTTGGAATGCTTGGCGACCAAGGTAAACTAAAAGAAATTGTTGAGCTTAGAAAAAAATATAATTTTCGTATGCTTGTTGACGATGCTCATGGCTTCGGTACAATGGGAGAAACAGGAATCGGAACGGGAGAAGCACAAGGCGTTCAAGACGAAATTGATATTTATTTCTCTACATTTGCCAAATCTATGGCAAGTATTGGAGCTTTCGTTTCAGGTCCTGAAGACGTAATTAATTATTTACGTTACAACATGCGTTCACAGATTTATGCAAAGACATTACCAATGCCTCTTGTTGTTGGCAACATGAAACGTTTGGAAATGCTTCGTACTATGCCAGAACTAAAAGCTAATCTTTGGAAAGTAGTGCGTGCGCTTCAAGATGGTTTGCGTGAAAATGGCTTTAATATTGGCGAGACAGATTCACCTGTTACACCTGTATTTTTGAGTGGTGGCAATAATGAAGCAGGAAATCTTATCATTGACCTTCGTGAAAATTACTTTATTTTCTGTTCGGTTGTAATTTATCCAGTTGTTCCTAAAGATGTAATTATGTTGCGTCTTATTCCAACAGCAGCGCATACATTAGAAGATGTAAAACAAACCATTGAAGCATTTAAAGCAGTTTCGGATAAGCTCAAAAATGGAGTTTATGCAAACAATGAAATTAGTGCTGCTATCTAATTAAATCCGTATAGCTATGTTATATTCTATTTGTTGGTGTTTTTTAAAAATTAAATACTTACTTGACAAATAACACTAACTAATTGTTTTTCAGATTGTTAAGAAGTTTTTCTATCAATAGAAGAAAAAATATAATTTCACTATTGAAAAAAATATATAAGAAAGTCTAAAAAAAACGGCTCAAAACGCTGTTTTTGATAGTTTTGTTAGTATATTGTCATTCAAATAGGGCATAATAGAGCTATACAGGCATTTTGTCTTATACCTTTTTTGCTTTTAAAAGCATTTTTTTAAATTTAATTTATAACCTTCAATTTACTTTTCACTATGGGTCGTTATCAAGAAGTCGAAGACTTAATCACACAACTTAAAGAAGATTTTTCTAAATTTTACGATAAAGAAAATCAAGCAGCAGGAACTCGTATCCGTAAAGGAATGCAAGACCTCAAAAAAATAGCACAAGAAATCCGTACAGAAGTACAGGAAACTAAAAACAAACGTACTGAAGCTGCTAAGAAGTAATTTTTACTTTAAAGATAATTCTTTACAACTGTTATAATAAAAACCATTTCTATTTTTATAGAAATGGTTTTTTGCTTTTCCAAACCTTATTAAGAATAAGAATTAAATAAACTACTGCTTTTAAATTTAAAATACAGTGTAACATAAGTTTATTTGTGTTTTACTATCGCCAGTGGGGACACCGACAATGGCAGAAAGAATGAAACCCATAACTTTAGTTATGGGATAGTTGGAGGATATTTTCCACCTTTCTGCTCCTCTTTTCCCACGATTAAAATCGTGGGTTTTGTTATTAATTCTGCCCAATTATTTATTTATCAATAATTAGCTTTAGCTGCTTTGGCAGATCATCATTCCTTAATGCACTTTCTCATCTGCCAAACTATCATCAGCATCAAGTTCTAAAGTCGCATGATGAACAGAATGATGCAGAAGTTTATGACGAATAATCAATTTAAGACGTTCCCAACGTTGAAGAGGAGTTTCGGCATTGCTATTTGCAGCATCTAAGGCATATTTTTTTAAAACAACATGCACAGTCATTGCATTTTCGGTACTGCTCAATGCCCAAACATGCATGTGATGAACTTTATCTATTTCTTCTATTTCTAAAAGAGACTCCTTTATATCTTCTATTTTTATGCTGCTCGGAACGCCATCTAAAACCAAACGCACACTTTCATTAAACAAATTCCATGTCGAAACCAAAACAACAATTGCAATAACGCAGCTAATAATAGGGTCAATAATTGTCCAATCTGTAAAATAAATAATCGTTCCTGCAATCACTACACCTACTGAAACAAGCGCATCGACAAGCAAATGTAAAAAAGCTCCTTTTACATTAATATCATCTTTTTGTCCTTTAAAAAATAAAAATGCAGAAACTGTGTTTATCACAACTCCAATTGCAGAGACAACAATAATAGTATTTCCTGTTAAAGGAGAAGGATTAGTAAAACGGTGAATTGCTTCATAAATAATTCCTCCAGCAACAGCCACAAGCAAAACAGAATTGATAAGAGAAGCTAATAAAGAAGCCTTTTTAAAACCATAGGTATAGCTTAGAGTAGCTGTTTTTTTGGCAAGTTTCATCCCAACAAGAGCTAAAATAAGACTTCCTACATCACTTAGATTATGAGTGGCATCTGACAAAAGAGCTAAAGAATCAGTAGAATAACCATAAATAAATTCGATAGCTGTAAAAACAATATTGAGAGCAATACCAATGTAAAAAGCTGAATTGATATTTTCTAGACTTTGGGGAGCGTGTTCGTGCCTATGTCCTGTATGATTATGGTCGTGTGAATGTGACATAAATTGAAGTTTAAAAAATGCAATAAATATAAACTAGACTTTCAAAATTAAAAAATAAGCAGCGCAATTTTGTTGCATGTGTATTATATCAATAGAATTTGGCTTAATTTTGATAATTATTTAATTTTAGTTTTGATAGTACACTATTTCTCATAATTCTTTATTAATGACTATTTTTTTACGTTTAATTTATATTTTTAAAAGCCCTATTGCAAAAAAAATTATTCTAGTCTTGTGCTTTTTATTTTCATTTAGTTTTTCTTTTGAAAGTTTTGCTCAATTTTCTACTATTTTAGAAGGAAAAATGCTTCCTGCGTCTTCGTATGAAATAATTATAGAATATCAATATCAATACTTGACTTTTCAACCCAAAAGACACCTTGTTACAACAAATGAAAAAGGAGAATTTAATTTTATAATTCCTCTCAAAAAATCAACTTGGCTTTTATGGAAATGTAAAGACAAACAAGGACAAATTTATCTTCATGTAGGTGATAGTTTAAATATGCAAGTAGAATTAGGTGCTTTGCCTTATGGAACAAAATTTTCTGGCTTGGGTGCAGCCGAAAATAACTTTCTACAAAAATGGGAAATAGAATTTGGCAATAGTTCTAAAAATACGCTGTATCCAAAGAAATATAAAAATTCGAATGAAAAAAATTTTAAAAGCGAAGTAGAGAAGTTACGTAAAAATCAATTCAAGCTTTTAGAAGAAACCATAGGAAAAAAACCTCTTTCTGACGATTTTATTTTGGCAATGGAACAGCGAATTGCGTATGAAAATGCAAATCATTTAGCTGAATATTCTGTTTTACACGCTTTTTTGAATGAACAAACACCAAAAATTCTGTCTGACGAATATTACTCTTTTTTTGAAGAAACAATTATTCAAAGTCCATCAGCTCTAAATCAGCCTGCTTATTTACGTTTTTTGAGAAATTATTTAGAATTTCGTTATATCAAATCTCACCAAGAAACTTCTCTAAAAGCCTATTCGGATTTGTATTACCCTCTTTTATTTGAGATTACAGAAAAAGAACTCCTTGGAAGCGTACAAGCACACGCACAGTCCATTTTGATTATAGAATTAGCCAAACAAGGCAACGAAAAACTCTATAAAAAATACTATAAGAAATATCTTTCCATTCATAAAGACGACAAATCAGCTTCAGTTCTAAAAGAGTTTATTGAAAATAGTCAGAAGATGAAAATAGGAAAACTTGCACCCAACTTTTCTTTACCAGATGCAACTGGTGCAACTGTAAAATTATCTGATTTTAGAGGCAAAATTGTTTATTTGTTTTTTGGCTCTTTAGAAAGTGATTTTATAGAAAATTATTTAAAAGGTTTTGAATACTTAAATAATCAAATAAAAAATCAAACTGAAAATAAATCAAATCAAATTGTGTTCCTTTGGATTCAGACAGCAAAATTAAGTTCTACTGTTTCTTCAAACAATAAAAATTTAGAGACTAGGTTTAAAGAACTAAATATAACTTCTCTCACTTGTTATTTTTCTGATACATTAGGGTATAACTTGAATGGCTTGCCATCAGCTTTTCTAATCGATAAAAAAGGCAAATTGGTATATTCTGACACAAAATTACCTTCTGACATTGGACTCTTAGAAGATATTAGCTATTTTTTGAATGATTAAAACAATTTTGATTAAGAGTTAAACTATATCAATATTGGCTATCTTGACAAGTTTTTCTCTATCTAAAATAATTATTTCCTTTCCTTTTAATTCTATAATTTTATCAGTGTTGAGTTCAGAAAGATAACGAATGGCACTTTCTGTGGCAGTTCCGACGAGATTTGCAATTTCTTCTCGGCTCAAACGAACATCAATGGTTTGATTTTTATCTTTATCTGGGTAGCGATTATGAAGCAATAAAAGAACCTCTGCAAGACGTTCTCTAACTGATTTTTGCATCCAATTTGTAAGACGTTGCTCCATATCTTGCGTATCTTTTGCCATCAGTTGCATCATCTTACGAGGAAAATTCTTATTATCGTCGATGAGTTCTGAAAAAGTCGAAGTAGGTAAAAAACATACTACAGCATCATCTAGTGCCTCTGCTGAAACATTATAAGGCATTTGACTAAGTAAAGAATTATATCCCAATACCTCTCCATCTGAAGCTATTTTGACAATCTGTTCTTTTCCATCAATTCCTAATTTGGTCAGTTTTACTTTTCCTTCATAAATACAATGTACACCAATAGCACGAGAACCTTCATAAAATAAATTTTGACCTCGTTTATAAAAATTACACCCTTTTGTAGCTGACATATTTGCAACTTCTTCTTCTGATAAATCACAAAAAACCGAAGCAGCTCGTTTTGGGCAAGTTTCACATTTTGGGAATTCAACTTTTTTCTTTTTCATGGTGGATAGTATAATACTTTTTCTTTACTGATTGTATTTTTTATAAAATTAAACAACAATCTAATCAAAATCAAGCTAATGACAATCAGCCACACCATTTTGCCAAGAAATTATTCCCATTCCCAAAAACCAAATACCCATAAGTATAAAAGCATAGGGATAAATAATTTTTAATTTTTGAAAAATAATGTTTTTTGTATTTATTTTTTGAGAGAAATATTTTGAAAAAAATAAAGAAGTAAGAAGTAAAGGAAGTGTTCCAAGCCCAAAACCTGTCATAAAAATTCCACCTTCAAGGCTTGTTCCTGCTGCAACTGCTCCCAAAAGTGCAAAATAAACCAAACCACAAGGCAACAGACCATTTAAAAGTCCTGCAAAAAATAATTTATAGGGTTTTTCATCAAACAGATAATTTCCTATCAAAGGCGTTATTTTTAAAGAAATCCATTTCAAAACAGAAATTTTATTGGTTATTCTATCCAAATTAAAACTAAAAAGACCTGCCAAAATCAGTGTACCACCCAACAGAAAAGCAGCATAACTTTGCCAATTTGAAAAAAACAAAGCCTGTCCGACAAAACCAACTCCCATTCCTAAAATGGCGTACATCAGAATTCTGCCTAACTGATAAAAGAAAAGTTTTTGAACAAAATTTTTGCCCTGCATAAATGCAAATGTGAGAGGAGCGCACATTCCCACACAATGCAAACTACCTGTAAGACCGAGAAGTAAAGCTGGAAAAAACATATTTGTTTATGTATGACAGACTTACTAGTCTGTAGGAAAAGATATTTTTACACAGATTGGAAGTCTGTGATACTTTATGAAAATAATTGTTGAAGTATATCTAAAAATGGTTTTTGATTGTCAATATTTGATGAATTATTGAGTTGTGTTTTTAGATTCACCACAGGAATACGCATTGCTTTCTCTTCAAAATCGGTTAGCATTTGCATCATTAAATGTTTGTTTTTATCATCTAATTCAGCACTATATTTATTTGAAATATTATTTTTGACTTCTTCTAAAGCCATTTTGTAAGGTTGTAAGAGAAGAATATATTTATGTTGTTCATTCCATTTTTCAAAATCTTCCACTCCTTTTTCTAAAATTTCATAAACCAAAGGTAAAGCTGCTATTCTTTCTTTTTTTACAGCTTTTGTTTGTTCTTTCAAATCATCAATCGTATATATTTTAATAAAATTATTGAGTTTGCTTTCAATACTTCTCGGCATAGATAAATCTATAAAACACTGATTAGGACGTATTTTTTTTACATCAATATTTGAAATATTGAAAAAATTGGGTTGAGAAACTGAACTTATAACAATATCTGCCTTTTGAGCTTCTTGAAAAACAGTTGAAAATTCTACTATTTCATACGCATTTTCAGTAGCAAGCATAGCTGATTTTCCAATAGTTCGATTTGTAATCTTGACATTTTTAATTCCCATTTTTCGCAAATGACGAACCGTATCAGCACCAATTTTTCCGACTCCAACTACCAAAATTTGTATCGCTTCATTTCTTTGAATGTTGTGTTTATCCTTCAAAAGTTTTCTCACTAAATCAGCCGTAGCAAAAGAAACGGATGCAGCACCACTTCGAAAAACAGTCTGTGTAGTAATTTTTTTACTTGTTTGCAAAACATGATTTATCAGTTTGTGAAAATATGTTCCAATTGTTCCTAACTCGTAAGCAAGCTGATAGGCTTGTTTGACTTGATGTGTAATTTGCCAATCACCTACAATTTGAGAATCTGCTCCCACACTAATTTCAAAAAAACGCTTTATTATTTCCTTCGAATTACTATTTGATTTGAAACCCATTTCCATCAATTCTTCACTAGAAACAGATTTTAATTGAGCAAATTTTTCCTTTATGATAGACAGAGAATCTTCTTGTCCATAACAATAAATTTCGGTACGATTACAAGTAGAAAGTACAAAAACTTCTTTTATAGATTCTGAACTTTGTAGGGCAAGTAGAAGCGTTTCGGTTTCTCGTTCGGATAAAGAAAAACGTTCTCTAATTGGCACATTTGCCTCTCTGTGAGTAATATAAAAAGTGTAAAATGAGTTTTTCATAATTGTATCTTTTTTGAACAGACTAGGAAGTCTGTTATACTTTAATTCGACGCTACCAAAGTCGTTTCTTGAAAGAATTTTTTATCATTTCCTGTTTTGTCTTGTTGTGTCCATGATAATTTTACTTTCCAAAGTCCGTGTTCTATTTTTTGAGTAATGATTTGATTTTTTGTTTTTTCTAATTGAATAGGAACAGTAAAATCCAAATCTTTATCAGAAGGACGAAAAAAAGAAATTTCACCATTTATTTTTGATTCCAAATTTTCAGAAGCAGGAAATTTTATTTCTACATTTCCATTTTCTAATTGTTTTATGGTTGGTTTTTCTACGAGTGCAGCCACATTGGATTGCTCGTTTATTTGACTTTGAAAATCTACTCCTTTTGTATAATAATTTTCTGTTACGAGTTCAATTTTCTGTTGCATTGACATAACAACAAGCGACAACATAAAAATTACAAAAGCAGAGTAGAACAGAAAAATACCTGTTCCCCAATTAAACTTTGACCAAAGTGATGTTAAAGTATTCATAGTTTTTTAGGTTTTAATTAGCAACAAAAGGCGATAAGAATTTAGTATTTACAGTTTCTATTTGTTCTCCATTAGAAAATATTTGTAAATGAATATCTGAACGCTTTGGAGGTAATTTATCTTTTGGAAAATCTATCAAGATTACTTCTTTGACAGTTTGTTCTGGAAGCAAAATATATTTGTCTGTTCCAATCATTTGGATAGTTCCGTTTTCCTCTTCTAATTTTACATTAATATTTAGTGTATCACTTGTTTTATTGATTAAAAGAAGCGTAAACATATTTCGAATATCTCCTTTTTCAGTGGTTTGATACGTTGTTCCTTGCGCTCTCAAAACAATCGTTTCTACTTGTGTTCGAACTGCCAAAAGTCCGACCATTGCAATCATTAGCAACATCAAGACAACCGAATAAGCTGTCATGCGAGTTGTAAACTTAAATTTTTGTTTTTTCTCAATTTCATTTCTTGAAGCATAACGAACAAGCCCAGTAGGCAAATCAAATTTTGTCATAATCGAATCACACGCATCAATGCACGCCGTACAATTTATACATTCTAGCTGTGTTCCATTTCGGATGTCAATTCCTGTGGGACATACATCTACGCACAAATGACAATCTACACAATCTCCCCTTGGGTCTGCTGCTCGTTCTATTGGGTCACTTTCTCGTTTTCCTTTTCCTCTTGGTTCGCCACGCACATCATCATACGCCACAACAATCGAATCATTATCTAATAAAACACCTTGCAAACGACCATACGGACAAATTGTAGTACAAACCTGCTCTCTCAAAAAAGCAAAAACACCATAGAACAAAAATGTAAAGACAATCAAAGCAATAAATAAAGACATGTGAGTAGTAGGTGTATCTTCAAACAAAACCCAAAGCCTATCTACACCAACGATATACGCCAAAAAAGTATGACTTATCAAAAATGAAATTCCTAAGAAAATCAGATGTTTGGCAGTCTTTTTTCCAATTTTTTCGGTGTCCCATTCTTGTTTGTTGAGTTTTTTTTGTGCTGCTGCATCTCCTTCAATGAAATATTCAATTTTACGAAAAACCATTTCCATAAAAATTGTTTGAGGACACACCCAACCACAAAAAACTCTACCAAAAACTACTGTAAAAATCACTACAAAAACAACAAACAATAACATTCCCAAAACAAACAAGTGAAAGTCTTGGGGTGTAAAAAGCTGTCCCAAAATCACAAAACGCCTTGAAAGCACATCAAAAAGTAATAATGGATTTCCATTTATTTTGATAAAAGGCGCACCAAATAAAAATACTAATAAAAAAGCAGCTACAATTTTTCGATAAAAATGATACCTCCCACTTGGAGATTTTGGGTAAATCCAAGCACGCTTACCAGAAGAATCTATGGTAGAAATACTATCCCTAAATTCGTCTTTATCGTAATCGCTAACTTTATACCTCTTCTTTTTGGTTGGTTGTTCTGGTTTCATAGCTTTGGTATTTTATCTTTATTTAGACCCTAAGGGTTTTGAAATCCTTAGGATCTTTTTTTGCTGATTTACTCTTTTATCGGCTCATATTTTTCTCCTTGTGGGTCTTTTGCATTTGGAGGATTCGTTCCTTTCAAAGACAAAATAAAACTAGCCACTTCTTGCATTTCTTGAGGAGATAATTGGTCTTTCCAAGAAATCATTCCTTTTGCAGGAACTCCGTATTTTACAGTTTTGAAAACTGATTTTATATCGCCTCCATGAAGCCAATATTCATCTGTTAAGTTAGGCCCTGAAAGTCCTTCTGCATTTGCGCCATGACAGGTTTTACATTTTTTTGCAAAAAGGGTTTTTCCTTTTGTTACTCCTGCTACATCGGCTAGAGTTACATTTTCTTCATTAATAGAATTTGCCATGTCGGCTAAATATTGTGCTTTCAAAACATTTCCTTCTGCTACAGCTACTTGATATTCTTGTGTCGAATCGGGAGCAATTCCGTTGGCATAGACATACAAATAAATAATTCCTGCTATGATACATAGATAAAAACCATATTTCCACCAAGGTGGAAGGTCATTATCTAATTCTTCGATACCATCGTAATCGTGGTGCATCAAAACAGCTCTTTCAGGTTTGGCAGCATTAAACTTCTTCCAAAACCACTCTTGGAAAGAACTATTTTCTGGAATACTTTCTTCTTCTCCTCTAGCAATTCTATCTTGTTTCAAAACAGAAATACTATGATTATAAATAGAAAGGCTGGCAATAAGTACCAAAATCACTACAAAAAAAGTAAGTGCTACAAGTATCAAAACACCTAATTCTAAAGGAGTAAAATCAGTAGATAATTTTGTAGGTTCTGCAATAGATAAAGCAAAACTACTTTGAGAGAGAAAAAGAGTAAAAATCAGTAGAAGAACTGCTTTTTTCTTTTCTCTTAGATTTAAAACATTATATAATTTCTGTTTCATTTTTGATTGTATTTTGAGTAAATGAATTAGAATAAGTATTTTCAGTAGCATCTTCTAAGGGCAATTTTTCCCAATGTGCTACATTTGATTTTTTGGCTGAATACACATTGACAATCATTATCACAAAGACAGAAAAGAAAATAATTACTCCTATCATTGGATAAATATCAATGCCTTCGATGGCTCTAGCTACGTCTTTATACATAATTTTTTTTATCCTCAACGACGCTTTTAAGCTCGTTGACAGTTATTTAAAATAGATGAAATTAACCGTCGTTGAGGCTCAAAATGCAGCCGTCAACGAGGGTTTTTAAATTATTTTTTAGGCAAATATTGAGGGTCAACCTTTTTCACATCTGTACCTAATCGTTGTAGATAGGCAATGAGTGCAATAATTTCTCGGTCTGCTTTGACTTCAATATTATCTTTGGCTAAATTCTCTTGAATGCCTTTAGCTTGTTTTGCCATATCTTCATGTACTTGTTTCTCAAATCCTTTTGGATAAGGAACACCCAAACTTTGCATCGCTTCAATTTTTCGTTCTGTCAAAGAAGTATTTAATTGATTTTCGATCAGCCAATAATAAGGAGGCATAATCGAACCGGGAGACGTAGATTGTGGGTCGTACATGTGATTGAAGTGCCACGAATCAGGCATTTTTCCACCTTCACGCTGCAAATCGGGTCCTGTTCGTTTCGAACCCCATAAGAACGGACGGTCATAAACAAATTCTCCTGCTTTAGAATAATCTCCATAACGTTCGGTTTCATCTCTAAAAGGTCGTATCATTTGAGAGTGACAAACGGCACAGTTCTCACGGATATACAAATCACGTCCTTCAAGCTCTAAAGGTGTATAAGGTTTGACGGCTGCAATGGTAGGAACATTTGAGCGAATCAAGAATGTAGGCACAAATTCGATAATTCCCCCAATAAGAATAGCGATTGTACTCCAAAATAAAAGTTGTAATGGACGTTTTTCAATCCAAGAGTGCCAGTGTCCACCTTTTTCTTTTTCCTGAACTTTGATAGCTGGTGCAGATGCTTTTTCTTCTGGTACAAATCTTCCTTGTTTAATAGTCTTGAAGATATTATAAACCATAATCAATGCACCAATGATATATAAAGTACCACCAAATGCACGCATATAATACATTGGCAAAATCTGTGTAACTGTTTCTAAAAACTCATATTTCAAGAAGCCAGCAGGAGTAAATTCTTTCCACATTAAACTTTGTGTCCAGCCTGCCCAGTAAATCGGAATTACATAGAATAAAATTCCTAAAGTACCTATCCAAAAATGAACATTTGCCAATTTGGTAGAGAATAACTTTGTACTGAAAAGACGAGGCATAAGCCAATACAGCATTCCAAAAGTCAAGAATCCATTCCAACCTAATGCACCTACGTGTACGTGAGCGATTGTCCAGTCTGTATAATGACTAATTGCATTTACATTTTTGAAAGAAAGCATTGGACCTTCAAATGTAGCCATACCGTAAGATGTCAAGGCAACAACCATAAACTTCAATACAGGATTTTCACGAACTTTATCCCAAGCACCACGCAAAGTAAGAAGTCCGTTGAGCATTCCACCCCAAGATGGAGCAATCAGCATCAATGAAAAAACAGTTCCTAACCATTGCGCCCAATCTGGTAAAGCTGTATAAAGCAAGTGGTGAGGACCCGCCCAGATATAAATAAAAATCAATGCCCAATAGTGAATAATTGAAAGACGATACGAATAAACAGGACGATTAGCAGCCTTTGGAACAAAATAATACATCAAGCCTAAATACGGAGTTGTCAAGAAAAATGCAACAGCATTATGACCATACCACCACTGAACAAGCGCATCCTGTACGCCTGCATACAATGAATAACTTTTAGTAAATGAAACAGGAAGAGCCATTGAATTTACAATGTGTAAAACAGCAACGGTAACGAAAGTAGCAATGTAAAACCAAATCGCTACATACAAATGTTGCTCTCTACGCTTGATGATTGTTCCCATCATATTAATACCAAAAATAACCCAAACTACTGCAATTGCAATATCTAAAGGCCATTCTAATTCTGCATATTCTTTAGTGGTTGTATATCCCATAAACAAACTAAGAGCAGCAAAAACGATAATAAGTTGCCACGCCCAAAAGTGAAGTTTACTCAAAAAATCACTAAACATACGAGCTTTACAAAGTCGTTGAAGCGAGTAATAAACTCCTGTAAAAATTCCATTTCCTACAAAAGCAAAAATAACAGCGTTGGTATGAACAGAACGAACACGCCCAAATGTAAAATATTCAGTGAAATTGAACATTGGATGCGACATTTGAAGTGCTGCCAGTAGACCGACCAGCATTCCGACAAGTCCCCAAAAAGTGGTTGCATAAGCGAAATTTCTTACGATAGTATTATCATAAGAAAAATGCTCTAGTTGTAAGCCTTCCCATTTTCCTTTTTTTTGAGGAGGGCTTTCAGGTGTAATTGGATTGGAGGTTTGATTTTCCATAGATTATTTATGTGAATTGATATATAGAATTTTAGATTTTGTTCCTGATTGAATTTCTATTTTTATCTATCAGACAGGGTTAAAACCTGTACAATTGATATATTTTTGTTAAAGATTCTATTTTTGAATTTCTTTTGAATCTGCCTTTTGAGCAATTTCATTGTCATCAAATAAAATTCGCATACTTGGTGTATAAGTATCGTCATATTGATTGTCTTTGACCGACCAAAAAAAGGCAGCCAAAAAACCAAGAGCGACAATTAAACTACATACAACTAGAACAATTAAAACCTGCATATTTTTTATTTTTTGAGAATAGAAACTGATAAATGCTTTCTTTCTGATTTTCTATACTACAAATTTAGACTACCTAAGTACCTAGAAATAGGAGAGTGTTCAGTAGTAAATATGACTTTTGACAGGTTTTGATTTTTTATATTCTAGCGCAAGATTCTATCTTGTGATTGTGTTTTTGTAAGCCCATGGTTGCTGAAATGATAGACACAAGGTAAAACCTTGCGCTAGTATTACAAAGCATAAAAAAACACCTTCCTTTATTCTGAAAGGTGTTTTGAGAAAAGTTAGTGAGTGTGTGCTAGTTTTTATTTTTTGTTGAACATTGTACGGCTATTGCTATAAATCGTGAAAGCAGCCATAACAAGCAATACACCTATAAAAACAGTTATTGCACCAAGTGAAAGAAGTCCGATTTCCTCTAATGTAATAGTTGCCTTACCACTTGCAGATTGGGCGAAAGTAGAATTAGAAAATAGCATTGTTAGCATAAAGAAAAAGACACCAACAATTTTGCTTGCTTTTTTAGTTACTTGGTTAGAAGATTTTGCGAATAAAGAAACGATTGTAATTTTCATCTTGTATATAATTTTGAGTGTAATTTTGAATTGAATAATTGAAAATCATAAGAGTAAATTAATTTTGAATACTCTTTTTTGATTTTCTATACTACAAATTTACGGCACTCAAACGCCTAGAAATAGAACAGGCTTCAATAGAAAAGATGATTTTTGGCAGGTTTTAAGATTATTCTAAATTTAGCTCTTGTTTTAAATAATAAAAACCTTTCCATTCACATCCTCTATCTATAAATACAGTTTCTTCATCATTATATGTAAGTGTATATGCATCGACTGTTGTACAAAAATAGATTTGAGGGATTATTGTCATCTCAATTTCAAAATGCCTAATCGCAATAAGTTCTTTCTCTTTTAGCTTCTTCTTTCTTTTTTTATATTTGAGGTAGTAGTCATTTACAGTACTGGACATGAGTTAAATTTTTGACAAAGAAAGGACAGAAAGAGTTAATTTAGAAGTGTGAAAACCAAAAAGCTCTATTCCGTCCTGTTGAACAAATATACAAAGGAATTTTCAGATATTCCTATTCATCATGTTCATACTACTTTGTTGCTTATTAGCTGTATTCTGATAAAAGAAACAGTTAATTTAAACAAGTTAAAAAACCAAGTAGGTATTTTTTTAAATTCTCCTACTGTTCAAATTAATTCTCATTATAAGCGTCTTACTCGCTATTTTTTGGATGTTTATGTCCAAAAAACACTTTGGAAGTTGATTTTAGTTTTTAGTATAGGTTCTTTTTTAAATAGGAAGAAGGTAAAAAAAGAAATTTTCTATCTAGCTATGGATGGTAGTGTTTGGCAGTTAGGCGAATATACGTATCACGTTTTGGTATTAAGTGTTATTTATAGAAAAATGGCTATTCCTATTTTTTGGATAAATTTAGAACGAAAAGGCAGTTCTACTTTGGCTCATCGTAAAAGTTTATTAGCATCAGCTTTACTGTTATATCCTTTTTTGAAAAGATTTACAATTTTAGCTGATAGAGAATACAAAGGTAGAGTTTGGTTTAGGTATTTAGAAGAACAAGGATATACTTATATTATTCGGCTTTGTAAAGGAGATTATCAATTAGAGGTTAAAAAGTACCACAGTTTGCTTAAAAAAGCTAAATTAGGCAAATTAGTAAGTCAAGAATTTGAAACTGACTTTGCAAAAAAACTAAAAATAGTTATTTCTTATAATGGGCAAGCAGCAAAAGAAAGTGAAAAATTTGTCATTTTATTAACCAACAAATATCGTTTAACAAAAGAAAAGATTAGTGCTATCTATTATTTAAGATGGAAAATAGAGTGTTTATTTAAACATTTGAAAACAAATGGATTTCATTTAGAGGAGGTAGGAATGGTAAATCCAAGAAAAATTCGTGTTTTAATGGCATTAGTAATTGCATCTTTTTTACTCTGTATCTTAGAAGGAGTAAAAACAAAACAGAGAGTAAAAAAAGACAATGAATCTTTTTATGAATCTGTATTTAGAATGGGGTACGGAAAAGTAGTATTTTACGCTACTTCCATAGACCAAATAATAAAAAAAATAGTTCAATTATCGAAAAACTACAAAATTCAAAATACAACCTAAATTAAACCATGTCCAGTACTGTAGTAGTCATTACCTTTTTTGGTAATAATAATTTTCTCTTCATTATTATGAAAACAACCACTGGATTCTACTAAAATAGAATAAGATTCTTCATTTTTTAGTTTGTCTATAATTGGTTTGTGATTTTGAGCTGCATAATCCAAATAATCTACACACAAATTAATTACTTGATTATTATTATTTTCAGAAATATTTATGGTTAGAGTGTCAGAACCAAATAGTGTATAGTATTCTAATTTGTACTCTCCATTCTCTAAATCTGTGAAAATTCGGCTATTTTGATTTTTTAGATTTACTTTTCTAATCAATACATTATCTTTATACAAACTAAAATTGGGGGAAACATAACTCTGTTTTTTTGTTCTACAATCTTCAACGTTTATATAAAGTGAGCTTTTCGTTTGAGCATAACTCAAAGAATATACAGCTAACATAAGAAAAATTGATACTAACTTTTTCATAAATAAATTGATTTGTTGGTTATCTAATTTGCAGAAAAATAATCAAAATAAGTCATATAAAGTATATTGCAAAAAAATAATCTAAAACATACTAAAACAATGAACCTCCTAAAAACCGTTCAAAACCTAGAAAATAAAACTGATGAGCAGCGTTATGATTTTATCATCAATTTTTTAGAAGAAAATGAAATAAAGTATCAAATTCATCACTACAAGACAGGAAAAAATATAATCATCAAGACAAATGAAGACGATAATTCAGACAAACCTTATATTGGAATAAGTTCTCATTTTGATGTCGTTCCTAATTCGGGTGGTGCAAATGATAATGCTACTTCGATAGCTGTCTGTTTGGATATTTTGATGAGAATAAAAAACGAGCTAAAACAAAACTCTTCTTTTTTAGAAAATCTAGCTTTTGATATACGAGTTTTTATTTTTGATGAAGAGGAAAGACAACTTTTAGGTTCAAGAGCTTATGTAATGGAATTTGGAAGACAAGAAATACGAAAAGGAAAAATAATCGGACTTATAAATCTTGAAATGTTAGGACAAGGAGACAAACTTGCACTTTGGAATTTGGATGATACTGAGAAAACAGGAAAGGTATTAGAAACATTAGAAAAAACTGCAAAACAAAATGGTATTTTCACAAAACGTTTTGATAAAATTGTTACCAATACGGCTGATCATGTGAGTTTTAGACATGCAAAACTTCAAGATGCTTTTACCATTACGTGTATTTCTCAAAAAGATATGGAAATTTCTTATCAGTATTATGAAGCACAAGATACTGGTGCAAGTATTATGACACTAATGGAAATTATAAATCAAGCTCCTATTTTTCAACATTATCACAAACCAAGTGATTTGAGTAAACATTTGAATGAAGAAAGTATGCGAAGAGTTTCAGATTTGATTTGGGAAACATTACTCAAAATGTAACTCACTCTTTAGAATGAGAAGTAATTTTTCATAATGTATAACAGACTTCCTAGTCTGTTGGAAATACACATTTTTAAAAACAGACTAGGAAGTCTGTTATACAACTTTACCAAAAGTACAAACTTCAATAAAAATGCACGACCAAAATAAATATCTAACTAAATATGTTCTTAGGTATTGTAGGAATTTTATGACAGATGAAGAAAGGTTGATTTGTGATTATCTTCTGTATAAAGAATATCCAACAAATAATTATAAAGTAAAATTTATAAAGTATAAATTAGGACTTACTCCAAAAATAGAAGAAGCTCTTGATGCTATTTTTGAAACTAAAACCAAAGAAGAGTTTTACAAAGAAATGGTAGAAAGAATAGTAAAAAATCATAACTCAGACTTAAATCTTTGTCCAAAATGTAATGAAGTTGCTAGAACTGATACAGCAAAACAATGTAGATTCTGCTCTCATGATTGGCACTAGTTATTTTATCAAATAATTGTTTATGTACAATCAAATCACCTGATATGTCAAAAATGTCTTGACAGTTTTATTTTTTACGGTATATTTGCCCTTGAATATGGCTTGTTTAATTTGTGTTCAACAAGATTCATTACTATTTTTCCTTACAATATTCTTATTTTAAACCACTTTAAAATACTTATTACTAATTGATTACAACCAAACTTCCAAAGGTAGGCACAACTATTTTTACAGTTATGTCTGCGCTTGCTCAAAAGCATAATGCAATTAATCTTTCACAAGGTTTTCCAGATTTTAGAGTCAATGAAAACTTAGTCAAGGAAGTCACAAAAGCTATGAATAATAATTTTAATCAGTATGCTCCAATGGCTGGTTTTATGCCTCTACGTGAACAAATTGCTCAAAAAATAGAGAAAATGTATGGTATTTCTTCTAATCCTGATACAGAAATTACAGTTGTTTCGGGTGCATCAGAAGGGATTTTTGCTGCCATTGCTGCCACAGTAAGAGAAAATGATGAAGTGATTATTTTTGAACCTGCTTATGATTTATATGTCCCAGCTATTGAGCTTCAAGGAGGAATTGTAAGGCATATTTCTTTATCTGCACCTAGTTTTAGACCTGATTTTGAACAACTCAAACGCCTTATTTCGCCAAAAACTCGTTTGATTATTTTCAATACGCCACACAATCCAACAGGAACAACGTGGACAACAGAAGATTTAGAAACTTTAGATTCACTTTTAGAAGGAAGTCGGATTTTAGTAATTAGTGATGAGGTTTATGAACACCTTATTTTTGATAATCAAAAACATCAAAGTGTTCTTTCTTATCCAAACTTGAAAGAGCGTTCGTTTGCTGTCTTTTCGTTTGGCAAAACTTTTCATGCAACAGGTTGGAAAGTGGGCTATGTAATTGCACCACAAAAACTAACTGCCGAGCTTCGCAAAATTCATCAATATATTACTTTTAGCACTGTTACACCAATTCAAGTGGCATTAGCTGAATTTTTAAAAAATGAAGAAAATTATATTCATTTAGCTGATTTCTATCAAGAAAAAAGAGATTATTTATGTAAACTTTTAGTTCAAACTAACTTTACTTTTACACCCACACAAGGAACTTATTTTCAACTCGTTGATTATTCTAAAATTTCTGACCAAAAAGATACTGATTTTGCTGTTTGGCTAACTGAAAAAATTGGCGTTGCAAGTATTCCAATTTCTCCTTTCTATCAAAATGAAAATAATAATTCAGCTAAAATTCTACGTCTTTGTTTTGCTAAGAATAATGAAACATTGGAAAAAGCTGTGGAAAAATTGAGTAAGCTTTAGCATTTAAAAATTATAAATCATGATAGAAATTAAGGAGTGGACAAAATATAAAAAGTTAGAGTTTAAAGATCAAAAGTTAGGAAATATTGATTTGAGCTTGTTAGACTCTATTGATAATAATTTTTTTGATTTTGATACAGAATTAGTATTTGAAAATTGTGAAATAAAATTATTTAATGCTGTCTGTATATGTTTAGAAAAATCTATAACTTTTATAAACTGTAGAATAGACGAGCTATACTGTCATGCAACTTATTTTTGTGGAGGATTTAATATGAAAAACACCATAATTTCCAAACACTCTACATTTGATTGTGGAGGACATAATATTGCCCCAAATGAATTCAAGATTGATAATTGTGTGTTTAATGGATACTGTGATTTTTTTGATGTTTATTTTGATGGAAAAGTAAAAATAACTGATAATTTTTTCAATAGAGGAACTAATTTAGAAATGTATTTAGCTTCTCCTTATGGTATAAAGGAAGGAATGCCTTTAATACTAGAAAATAATAAAGGCAATCTAAATCAAGTTGCTGAATAATAAAACAGTTTAGTAGCCGTTGTTGGTGTTTTAGCGAAGCGACACCAACAACATAAAATTACTCTTTCCCCAATTCCTTCCAAACTTGAAAGTATCCCTTTTGAAAATTTTTATTGAGTGCTGGGTCTAACAAAACATATCTTGTAATGATTTCTTCAGGATTTGCAGTTGGTTGAAGATAATAGTCTTTTTTTCCAATGTCCTGACCAAGCTGTTGCCATTCATTTTTGGAAATATCAGTTTGGGTAAGGCGTTTTAAGAGTAAGTTAGTGAGTGATAAATTGAGTTGAGAATAACGAGCTGTTGCATAAATCAATACATCTTTTTCTTCTTGTGTCTGTATTTTTTGTCCTACTTCCTTCCAAAACAAACTAGAATCGGCATAAGTAAGTCCTGTTTTCAATCCTACATTTAGTTCTAGAGCTTCTAAGGCTTCTTCCCAGTTTTGGATAGTTATGGCATCATTTGTTCTCTTTTCTAATTTTTGTGTGAGCAGCTCTGTATGTTTTTTTAATTCACCTTGTGGCTCTTCTTTTCCTATTATGCTTTTTGATTTGACAACAAAACTAACAGCTTCTGACAAATTATTTTCATACAAAGCATTTCTAATCTGTGCATCTAAATATTCTAATTGGTCTTTTTTTGCGTTGTCTAATCGTGGAGCGAGCTGGTCTGTACAATTTGGTAAAAATGGATTTTGCTTACAAATTTCTTCTGCTTGAGAGAAAAAACTAAAGGCTTCATCAAATTCTAGATTTTTGGAAGCATAATCTCCTTTTCGTATAAAAAATGCAAATAAATCAAAATAAACACTTTCTATAGCTGTTTGCAAATCGCTTTCAGTTTCTAATGCCAAGGTGAGTTCATTCCCTTTTGGAAGATGTGAAAGGTCTTGACGAGCATTGTCAAAATTTCCTTCTTGATAAAATAATTGCGCTCTACGAATTAAAGAAGGAACATGAGTAGGACATTTTGCCAAAACAGCAGTAAAGGTTAGTTGTGCCGAATTTGCTTTTCCATTTTCCAAATACTGTTTTGCTTGTTTATAATCATCTTGACAGGCTTTTTCAGATTGAGCTGTTGTAGCAAAAAGCAGAGAGCGAGTTTGTGTGTAAGAAGTCTTGAGGTTACTCAGTTGCTGACGAAGTTTTACAGGGTCTTCTTCTTCAGTAATAAGTTCGCTTGCATAAGCATCTAGTTTAACAATCGCATTTTCGATAGGAACTAACTTTTCTTTTGCTTCTAGTTCTTTTTTTGAGGTTGATTCAATTCCTTTGGTGTTTTCTCTTTCTTTCTGAATAGTCGTCAAATCTTTCAAAAAGCCTTCTATTTTCTGTGATTCGTTATAATATTCATCTATCAGTTTCACACGAGAACGAAGTCCTCTTTGCTGCAATTCTCCATAATGAAAAATTATACTTTCTATTAAAATTGGAGTAAATTCTTCTGTTGTAGGAAAAGCAACATCAACACTTACTTTGTGATTAATATCGAATTCTACTTTAGAAAACTCCTTTTTTATTGTTTTATCATCTATTTTTCCGTTTTTGACTTTATGCCCCCAAGTGACATCAAAACTTATTTGCTCGGGAAGTAAATAATCAGCTATCGAAAAATTACGATACATTCCTCCAGTTACTTCTTTAGAAATAAACGTAATTGTATAATTATCTTCTTTTTCAGAATTGAGGGCAATTTCTACATCATACTTTAGCTTATAAACAGTTGTTTTTTCATGTTTAGACAATATTTTTAGAGCTTCTTTTGGAAAATTATCATCTTCAAGTGTAGGTGATTTTTGTTTTTCAAAAACAAACTCCATTACACTTATTTCATTTTCACCTATATTATTTTGTTCTTCTGATTGAGCAAAAACTGCTGAAATAAGTGTATAAAAAATTACTAAAAATGCTGTAAGAAACAATTTTGAACTAACAAAATGGCTTTTAGTATAAAAAAAATAGTTCATATATTTTGATAGGTGTTATAGATAATTTTACTTTCCTTCTGCTTTAACTTTTCAGAATTTTATAGTTTTATAACGGAAATATACGCAAAACCTTATAAAAAAGACATAAACACCACAATTAAGAATCTATTCTTTAATTGCCATCATAAGTCCATCACGCAAAGGCAACAGCATGCTAAAAGTACGATTATCTTCTTTGTTTTTTTGATTGTATTCTATCAAAGCTGGTGTATCTTTATCGTTTTTCTTGAGTTCTTTGGGGTCTATCAAAACTTTTCCACTCCAAAGCACATTATCAGCAATTATAATTCCTCCCTTTCTGACTTTATCAAAAACTAAATCATAATAAAGACCATAATTTGATTTGTCTGCATCAATAAAAACCATATCCCATTCCTCTTTTTCTGTCAAAATAGTCGGAATAATATCAGCAGCATTTCCCAAGTGAAGTTTAATTTTATCTTCCAAACCAGCTTTTTTTACAAATTCTCTTGTAATACTTTCTTGTTCTACATTATTATCAATGGTATGCAAAACACCATTTTCTGAAAGTCCTTGCGCCAAACAAATGGCTGAATAACCTGTATATGTTCCAATTTCAAGAATGCGTTTGGGCTGCATTAATCGTGAAATCATTTGAAGGAAATTTCCTTGTAGGTGTCCAGAAAGCATACGAGGTTTGTTGGCTCTCAAATGTGTTTGACGGTCTAATTCTTTTAAAACTGGCAGTTCATCTTGAGAATGTGCCAAAGCATAGTTTTCTAAATCTTGTAGTAGTTCTGGTGGTAAAAAATCCATTTTTATTAGTGATTAGTGATAAATTGCCTTTTGGTATTAATTGTTTTACTATTTTTGTAATAAAAATTAAAGTTATGAATAAGGGTATTTTAAAACAAAAAAGTTTTCATTTTGCAGTTCGTATCGTAAATTTATACAAATATTTAGCTGACCAACACAAAGAGTATGTTTTATCCAAACAAATTTTAAGAAGTGGAACATCAGTAGGAGCAAATATACGAGAAGCTGAATTTGCTCAAAGTAATTTAGATTTTATACATAAACTATCTATTTCACAAAAAGAAATTAATGAAACAATTTACTGGTTAGAGCTTTTAAAAGAAACAAATTACATAAAAGAAGAACAATTTAAAAGTCTAAATAATGACGCAATAGAAATTTTAAAAATCATTACAAGTAGTATTAAAACAATGAAAGGAAAAATTAAATAAATATTGGCTTTCATTAATCACTAAACATTAATAACTAATCACTATTCCATGTGGATAAAACAACTAAGCCTCACTCATTTCCGAAATCACGAAGATACAAAATCTAATTTTGAAGAAAATATAAATTGTCTTGTTGGCAAAAATGGAAGTGGAAAAACAAACCTTTTAGATGGAATTTATTATCTCTGTATTGGTCGTGGTGCGTTTAGTTATACAGATACTCAGCATTTACAACATGGAAAGACTTTTTTTTCATTGAAAGGAACATTTGAAAAAGAAGGAAGAAAAAATACGGTTCAGTGTATTGTAGAAAAGGGAAAAGCAAAAGTCATAAAATTAAATAACAAGCCTTATCCAAAAATAAGTGAACACGTAGGGAATTTTCCTTGTGTTTTGCTTGCCCCAAATGACACCGATTTGATACGAGAAAGTAGCGAACTAAGACGCAATTTTTTTGATACCATTATTTCACAGATTCATAAAAATTATATTGGACTTCTTATAAAACAAAAACAGATTTTAAGACAACGAAATCAACTTTTGAAAGATGCAGACCAGCAAGAGAAGTTTTTAAAGAAAGATGTTTTGGAAATTTACGATGAACAACTTTTGCCTGTTTTTAAAGAAATTCATCGTTTTAGAACTGAATTTATGACTGACTTTATGCCTATTTTCTCAGAAATTTATGCAGCTTTAGCAGATGAAGAAATGAAAATAAATTATCGTTCGCACTTAGAAGGCAATGAGAAAGAAGGAGTTATAAAAGAACAAGAGGAAGAAATAGAAAACGAAAATCAAGAAACAGATGAAACAGAACCTAAAAAATCAAAACGACCTAAAAAAGAAACACCTAGTTTTGAAAGCATTTTTAAAGGGAATTTATTGAAAGATTTGATTTTACAACGCACAGAAAAAGGAACGCACAGAGACGATTATAAATTTTTACTAAGAAAAAAAACATTGAAACATTATGGTTCTCAAGGACAGCAAAAATCATTTGTAATTGCACTCAAACTAGCTACTTTTTCTATTATTTATAATCAAACACAGATAAAACCAATTTTACTTTTAGATGATATTTTTGATAAATTAGATGAAAGCAGAATTGAAAACCTATTAAAACTACTCTCAAAATCCAACTTCGGACAAGTATTCGTTACCGATGCAAGACCCGAACGAACACGAAAGTTATTAGATTCTTTTGGCAGACCGATTGCTTTTTTTGAAGTGAAAGATGGGAGTGTTGTAAATGATGAGTGATGAATTTATGTCCTTTTTTGAAATTGTAGTTAAAGTAGTTAAATTGTATTTTATTACAGTAATTCCCAATGTAACACGAATTCAATCTCAAAACTATGATTTAGTCATTTTTTTGCTAAAAAAATCAACATTTAAGAGAGTTTAAAGCTACTTTTTCAAATTTTTGAATCCTAGAAAGACGTTTTATTGCTAATTTACTTTACATTGGGAATTGCTGATTTTATTAGACATTTTAATTAGGATAGATAGGAAAGAAGCAAATGCAATTTATCAAAAACTTTAAGTGAATGAAATTTAACCCTTTTAGAAAAATTAGAAAAAATAAAATGGATTTTAACCTTCCAAAAGTTTACCGAACAAAAGTCATTAGAGGAGTGTCAATACCTAGTATCATTAGAAATGGGACTCATTTTTTTGTTGATTTAGAAGTGTACGAAGACGGACGTGTGGAATGCTGGAACTTTGAAGACTTTGAACACTTTAAAAAGGATGTAAAGAGAGGTTGGGTTTCAGTTAGTATTCCTAACGGAGAAAACATATCAATTCATGGTCTTGGTAGCTGGAGTATAAATGATGGTGTTTGGATACACAACAAAGAATCATTTATTGATTATGTATGGTCAGTTATCAAATACCTAAACCCAAACTTAGATAACCTGTATAGTTATTCAGAAAAAAGGGAAAACAACATTATAATTGGTGAGAGTGGGAAAGGTAAAATTTATAAGGAAAATAAAAGAATTATTGACGACCCTTTTCCTGAAAAGGTAATAGGAAAGGGAACTAATCTGTTCCTAAAAGATAAAGAAGGCAAATATCATTTAATAAGATTAGATATTTATAATGAAGAATCTATAATAGTAAACCGACTTGAAAAATCTTTTGAAGTATCATTGGTTCAGCTTGAACAAATGATTTTGGAAGAGAAGTTATTATCTGAACTACCAGATGGAGTACAAGTAAATATTTTGGGATTAGGAAACTTCAAAGTAGAGAAAAAACAGTACACTACGAGAATATCAGAAAAACTACTTGAAATAAAAGACACCATCAGAAAACTGGAAGGAAAGCCTTCAACTATTGAAGTATGTATAAAAATACATCAACAATACACTGTGAACCCCACTAATGATTTAAGAGAACAACTAAAAGAGGCTTATGAAAATATTCCTGAACATGAACGAGCGTATGTAGGTGACATGGATGTGAAGGACACAATAGTCAGAATGATAATATATGGAGAACAGGAAATAGAGAATTGGTCACATTATCAACTTGCAAAGAGAATGGGAGAAAAACTTCCTTCTATCAGTATTCCAAAACCAAAAAATGATTAGAAAAATCAAAGATATATATAACCCTGTTTTACACAAAGAAAAATACATTTAATGTTGATTGAAAAACTCTACAAATTTCTAGATGGCGATACCAGTCTTTCACAATTTGAAGATTGGGTTTATAGATGCGTTGAGCTTGAGGAGTTAATTGGTGAAGAACACTATCGATTTCTACTAGTGTTCAATTATAATAATCGTAATTCAGAATTAAATATAAAGGATTTTATCTTTGCCAACATTATTAATAAGGAAGAGTTTATTGACTGGAAAATAGATACATTATTAAGTTCTCACAAAATCAAACTTCCAGATGAAAACCTTTTTTTATATGCAAAACAAAACCCTAGCTTTTTAAAAGGCAAACAGTTTAAATTCCAATCATATCGTGCTGGGATAGAAGTCGAAATTCTTTGGGCAGAAAAAATATATTCAGATGACGAATACCTTTATCTTGGGACATATGAAAAAACCTATATTGATTTACTTGTAAATAAAGAAGATGAAATTTGGATTGATTATAATATTATAGATAAAAAAGAATTTTTCGCTAAAGATATAAAAGAAGCTATCAGAAAAATATTCAGTCAGAAAATATAAAACTGCATCCAACAAGATATAATTGCATATAACCTGCTATTTTACTGGCACTTATACAAAACTACTTACTGATTTTATGCGCCTCATCCCCCACCCCATCTTATGTAATTATTACCTAACTTATCGCTGCAATGCAACGTGTAGTTTTTGTGATATTTGGGAAAAACCATCGCCTTTTGTAAAAGTAGAAAACGTAGAAAAAAATCTATCTGACTTAAAAAAACTAGGCGTAAAAGTAATTGATTTTACAGGAGGAGAACCTCTCTTACACCCAGAACTAGACATTTTTTTAGATATTGCTAAAAAGAAAAAGTTCATTACGACAGTTACCACAAACGGAATCCGTTATCCAAAACTAGCTGAAAAATTAAAAGGAAAAATAGATATGTTGCATTTTTCCTTAGATGCAGCCGATGCCGAAACTCACGACAAAATGCGTGGTGTAAAGTGTTTTGATAAAATAATGGAATCGATAGAAATAGCTAAAAGTTTGGGAGAGCGACCAGATATTTTGTGTACTGTCTTTGAAGGAAATTTTGGAGAAATAGAAAAAATCTATGAAACTATTACTTTGAAAAATAAATTAGTTTTGATTCTTAATCCTGTATTTGAATACAATTCTGTGGATACATTGGGAAATTTGAACAAAGAATATTTACAAAAGCTATTACAATTCTCTAAGAAGAAATTAGTCTATCTCAATGAGGCTTTTATAGATTTGCGTTTGGAAGGAGGAAACAAGATTGAAAAGCCGATTTGTAAGGCTGCTAGTTCTACACTCGTTATTTCGCCAGAAAATAAATTGGTTTTGCCTTGTTATCATTTGGGAAAAGAAGAGTTTGAAATCAATGATAGTTTGTATGAATTATATCATTCTGATAAAATAAAAAGTCTTATTTCAGAAGAAGGAAAACTACCTGAGTGTGAAGGTTGTACTATTAATTGTTATATGCAACCTTCTTTTGCTGTGGAAATAAACCGTTTTTTTTGGAAGGCTTTGCCTAGCACACTCAAGTATAATTTTATGAAAGGAACGTGGAAGAATTTATTATAAATACTTCCCTCTTATTCATAACTATTATTATTCTTCATATCATCAAAAAGCTCTTTGAGTTTTTCAGATGTAATTGGCTTTATTATATAATTTGTTACCAATGAATACTGTTTTGCCTTTTTTAAATCAGCAGGGTCGATAGAAGAAGACACAATATAAATTGTAATTTGTTTAGTATTTGGCATAGTAAACTCGTCTAAAAATTGCCATCCATCCATAATGGGCATATTCAAATCTAGAAATATTACCTCAGGAACATTCTGATGTGCCTCTACTCTAGGCTTTAGAGCTTCTAAGGCTTCTTTTCCATTTTTAAAGACTTCAATATAATTAGAGAAATTTCCTAACTCCATTATTTTGCGAGTAGTAAATGTATAAATAGGGTCATCATCTATGATACAGATGTGTTTAAATTTTGCCATGTTTTAAATAAATTTTAAATGTTGTTCCTTGATTTACTTGACTTTCAACTTCTACTTTTCCACCAAGAGCTTCGATTTGGTTTTTGGTAATGAACAATCCTATTCCACGAGAATCTTCTTTCTCATGAAAAGTTTTATACATCCCAAAAAGTTTTTTTCCATGTTTTTCCAAATCTATTCCTAGTCCGTTATCTTTTATAGAAAAAACCACGTAAGAAGGATCTATTTCAGAAGTAATAAAAATAATAGGATTTCTTTTATTAGAACAGTATTTTATAGAATTAGTGAAAAAATTTAGAATAATACTCTCTAAATAAGCAGGAATTGCATCTACAAATATATCTTTATCTACTTCATTATGAATCTCTGCATTGCTAGAAGAAACTAAACTCTGTATTGCAAAATGTGCTTTTTCTACATATTTATAAAGATTTAATGCCTTTGTATTATCTTTAACTTCATTTTGCATTACTACAATATCAGTCAGATAAGACAATGTTTCTTGCAAACTACTTGAGGACTGAAGCAAAAAAGGAAAAAATTCGTTTTCTACTAATTTTGGGTTTTCCATTTTCATCATGGAAAGAAGCATCGAAAAATTACTGGTATGTGAACGAAGATTATGGGATACAATATGCGCAAAATTAAGTAATCGATCATTTTGCTCAAGTGTCGTTTCTAACAAAAGCTTCTTGTCTGTAATGTCAGTTAATTGAGAAACAAAATGTACTGGATTACCTTCCTTATCTTTCATCAGCGAAACACTCAATAAAGCCCATACTAAATTACCTGATTTATGAAAATAACGTTTTTCCATCTGATAACTTTCTCTTTTTCCAGCTAAAAGTTCTTCCAAAAGTTTCAAATCCAAATCCAAATCATCTGGATGTGTAATATCTTGAAAAGTAAGTTTGGATAATTCTTCTTTAGTATATCCTAGCATTATACAAACTTGTTGATTTACTTGTGTCCAATTTCCATCTAAGCCAACAAGAGCCATTCCGTTAGGGGCAAACTCAAAAGTTTGTCTAAAAAGTTTTTTTTGTTGTTCTAATTCTAATCTATATTTTACAGCTTGATCAATATCTTGAATAAGTCCATATAACTTTTCACATTTTCCATTCTTAATTTCACTAATTCCTATTAGCCTGACCCATTTTAGGTTTCCTGTTGCTGTCAAAATTTGCAATTCCAAATCATAATTGATTCCTTTTTCTATTGCTTCTTTAAAAACCTCTGTAATTACCTGACGGTTTTTTCCTTCTGGATAAAAATGAATACCCTCCTCTATTGTAGGCTCATAATCTACTTCTACTCCATGTATTTGCTTGGTAACATCACTCCATTTCATTGTATGTTTTTCCAAATCTACCTCCCAAATTCCCATTTGAGCAGCCGTTTTGATTTGATGCAAAACTTCTTTATAGTTCTTTACTTCTTTTTCTTGATTGGCTATCTTAGCAATTAGTTGGTCAGTAGTTAATTTCATAGTGCTATAACATTAGTAAAATTGTAGTCTTCTTACTTCTAAAATAGAAAATTTCAAGTTCAGAATTTATTCTAATTATCTAAATCTAACAAAATTTTAAAAAAATCCCTTTAAAACTCAATAAAAAAAACTATCTTACCCTATATTTTTAAAAACAGAAAGGCAATAAGAAATTAGGATAAAACTCAAAGATTTTTTTGATGGCAAAGAAACAAAATATTATTTGGCTCTATTTATCTCCACAAAATTTTCGTGGCAAAATCACAATGGGCATAACTTTGATGGGTGTCTTGGCAACAATTACACTTATCGGAACGTGGTGGTATATAGACAATCAAGTTATTTCTCAATATAATCATATTATAGACAATACTGCTCCTACTCAATATTATTCAAAGGTAATTGAAGACTGTATTAGCAGTAGCACAAGCCTAACAGCTATTTATTTAGCCACCAGCGAAGAAGAATACCGAACTGAGAGAGAAACAGTTTGGAAAGATTGTGAAGTTGCACTAGCAGCCCTAAGCAATTATACTGACCAATGGCGTAATGAGGCAGTTATTTCACTTGTTTATGATGTACGTACAAAGGCAAATCGTCTGAGAAAAGAACAAAATAATGTAGAACAAAAATATTTTGCTAGAAATGCAGACTTGAAAGAAGATTCTAAGACAGAAAGAGTGCGTCAAGTTGATCAATTAGAGCTTCTGACTGATGATGTACGTGCCGTTTTAGAACTCATTATAAATATTCAAAATGAAGAAATAGACAGAGCAAAAGCAGCTATTAGTTTTCACACTCAAAATCTTTGGGTTATTGTTTTGCCAGCTTGGATGATTGTCTTGACTTTAGTTTGTATTTGGCTTGCCTATTCTATCAATCATAAATTATTACTTCGCCTTCATATCATTAAACATTCTCTTCGTCAGATTGCAAAAGGAAATTTGTCTAATCAAATCAAAACGCATGAAAACGATGAAGTTACGCCTATAGAAGCAGCTCTCAATCATTTAGCACAAGATATGGAACGTTTAAAAATATTTGCTAAAGATGTTGGAAGTGAAAAATTTGACACTAAAGTCATTCCTTTTAATGAAAATGGAGAAGTCGGACAAGCATTTATCAACATGCGTGATAGTCTTAAAATGATTGCTGAAAAAGATGAACAATTAAATTGGGCAGTTACTGGAGAAGCACATTTTGCAAAAATCTTGAGAGATTTTAATGAAGATATTGATGAGCTAACACAGATTTTTGTAAGCGAACTCGTAAAATATCTGAATATTTCACAAGCTAGTTTGTATTTATTAAATCAAGATATTCATTCAAAAAACGAATTAGAATTAAAAGCTTGGTTTGCCTATGATTCACATAAAAATCGTAAAAACACCATACAAATAGGAGAAGGATTAGTAGGAGAAACCTATCAAGAAAACAGAACACTTTATTTAGAAAATCTACCAAATGACTATTTATATATTGGCTCAGCATTAGGAAGTGCAAAACCTGTCTCTTTATTATTTGTTCCTCTTACCATTTCAGAAGAAAATATTGGTATTTTGGAATTAGCAGCTTTCAAAACACTCAAAAAATATGAAATAGATTTTGTAGAAAAAGTATGTGAAAATATTACCTCTTCCATAATTTCTGTGCAAAATACAACTCGGACTCGCAAACTTTTGGAGGAGTCTCAAATGCAACGAGAGGCTGTTTCAGCACAAGAAGAAGAAATGCGCCAAAATGTAGAAGAACTACAAGCCACACAAGAAGAGATGGAACGCAAAGAAAGAATAATCAATACAATGCTTCAAGAAGCAGAAGAAAAAGAACGAGAATTACGAAAGGTAATACAAGAATTACAGGCTGAAAAAGAACTCAAACAGACTGATAATTTGGAAGAGTAAAATTGATTTTCAAAATTTCATAAAATAAAGTAACGATTAATCTACCTTTGTTTTATAATTTAGAAATTGTAAATTTATTTTACATTTTTTAAAAATTCATTGCATTACTAAACAGGGTTAAAACCCTGTTCAATTTATAATTCACAAGGTATTTTTTCAATTGGACAGGGTTTTAACCCTGTTTTTATAAATTACTAAAAATTTAAGTTTATTTTTTAGCATTCATTATGTTTGTCGTACTAGTTTCTACATACAAAAGAATATACTTTTTTTAATACAACAACTCACTACTTATGATAAAGATAGGTGTTTTTTTTGGTGGGGTTTCTCGTGAACGTGAAATTTCATTTTCAGGAGCAAAAACGGTTTCCCAAACCCTCAATCGTTCACTTTTTGAGCCTGTTTATATTTTGGTAGATAGCTTAGGAAAGTTTATCAAAATAAATCCTGTTCAGTTCGAACACAAAGCCATTTCTCATTTTTATCCTACTCAAGAATCTATTCCAGAAGAGTACGATGAGTTTTCACCTGTCTATATCGAAACGCTTGAAGATTTGACCAAGGAAAAGCATAGAAAAATAATGGAAGAAGTGGGAACACCAATTCCTACTGAGAATTTGTCTGAACATATAGATTTTGCTCTTTTGATGTTGCACGGAACATTTGCCGAAGATGGCATGTTGCAAGGACTTTTTGAGTGGTTACAGATTCCGTATTCGGGTTGTGGAATTTTTTCTTCTTCTTTTTCTATTGACAAGCATTTGCAACAAGTCGTAAATGAAAAATTGAGTTTAGGAAGTAGTCGAAAGTATCACATGATGCGAAAAGACGAATGGTCAAAATGTGATAGAAGTACACTTTTTGAAGAGTTAAAATCAAAATTGGGCTTACCTCTCGTCATAAAAGCTCCTTATCAAGGTTCTTCGATTGGAGTTTCTATTCTGAAAGTTGATAATTTGGAAGCCTTCACAAAAGCCGTCAATACTTCTCTTTTTGCTCGTCAGATTTCAAAAGAGGAGTGGACAGAATTAACAGAACTACAGCGAAAAGAATATGTAAACGGACTAATGAGCCTAGAAAAAGGAATTGGTCTGCCCGTTATTTTTGAAGAAAAATCTCTTTTAGGTGGAAATTTGGGTGAACAAATTATTTATTCTCCAATAAAACTGATTGCAAAACTAAATGATTTCTTTTCTTATTCTGAAGAAGATGCTTTGCTTTTTTCTTTTGAAAGTGAAGATATGGTTTTGTTTGAACAACATTTATCAGGAAAAGAATTTTCTTGTGGAGTTATTCAAAATGAAAATTTAGAAGCTATTGCACTTCCTCCGACAGAAATAATAACATTAACAAAAGTCTATGATTTTGAGGCAAAATATTTACCTAATGCAAGTCAAAAACGCATTCCGATAGATATTCCGACAGACAAAATTATAGAAATTCAAGAAAAATGTAAAGAGATTTTTCAAACCTTTAAGTTTGACGCTTGTGCAAGAATTGATGGCTTCTATACAGATGAAAATACCATTGAACTCATCGACATAAATACACTTCCAGGGATGTCGCCTACATCGCTTATTTTCCGTCAAGCTGCCGAAATTGGTTTTTCACCTACGGATTTTATGACTTATTTGGTCTATCAATCTCTTAATTGTAGAGTTCATACAGCCAAAAGACCTTATTTTTTCAGAACTTTATTCAAAAAACTAGAAAGCGAACTTTTAGATTCTGATTACCATAAAAAAGAAAAAGTAGCTATATTTTTTGATGCAACTACTTTTGAAGAAGCACGAAAAGAATACAATATCGTAGCATCAGAAGGAAAACAAAATCCTTTTTGTGTATTCATAAAAGAAGAAAACGAAAATGTAAGTATTTATAAATTGCCTGTTTCTTTTCTTTTGAAACCGAATGTAGAAGAAGTAATTCAAAACCTAGATGCTGAGCTTCATCCTGCCATTTCTCACACCATCGAAAAGGCAAAAGAACTAACTGATTTCTTTGTAAAAGATTTTGTTTCTACTTCTCAAAAAATTACTTTAGAAGACATCAATGACACAACAAATGATGCAATTTGGCTTCCTAAAAGTGAGAATAATGAAAATGCTCCCAAAAGTAAAATCAAAAGACAACTTTATGAAATTGGAATGGCTGTGGTGGATTAGATAAACAAAAAACCTATAAGGTTTCCAAAAACCTTATAGGTTTAAATCAATCTAAATCTCATCTCCAATCAAATTCGCCACCAAACGCCCAGAACGCATTGCAGCATTCAAAGAACCATTCAAAAGATAATCGCCACAACGGTACAAACCATCATGTATTTTCAAATCTTCCATAGAAGGCGTGTGTTTTACAGAGTTTTGATTTGGAAGAGCATCAGAGATAGAATACGACCTTAAAAAATCCCACTCGTAGGCGTGCGTTCCGTACCACAAACTTAGTTCTCTTCTTGCCTTTTCTACCAACTCTTCTTCTGTGAAGTCTTTATTTTCATCATCTGTAACAATCGAAACTGAAAGTAGTGATTTATCAATCGGCGCATAATCCGAAGAAATATCACTCATCATTACAAAATTATTTACTAGTCGGTTTTCTAAAGAATTTAGACACAAAATAGGACGTTTTACAATTGATTTGTCCATTGAGAAATATAGATTTGTTGTTCCTCTTGTGTTTTCATTTTCTGTAGTATTTGCTCGGTACGATTGTGCAAACTCATTATTATCCGTTGCTATCAAGATAGTTTTTGCTTCAAACTCATTTCCACTTTCTGTAGTGGCTACATTTTTATGAATTGAAACTACTCTTTCATTAGTAATAATGGCATCATTTGGCAAAACACTAGCCAACTGACGAGGAATTTCTTCCATTCCCAAAGCTGGAACTGCTCCTTTTCCATTCGAAAACATTTGAAAGACAAAATCAAACATTCGGTTAGAAGTTTCTAAGTCTTTTTCTAAAAATATTCCTGCCAAAAATGGATTTAAAAACTGTTCTATCAACGAGCTTTTAAAATGATAATTTTCTCTAAGAGCTTGATAGGTTGTAGTTTCGGGTTGCGTAAAAATCTCATGCAAATCCTTTCCATTGATTTCCGTTTTCACCAAAAGCATACGCAATTTGTCTGCCCACGTTCCTATCGGATTAGCTAGTGTAGAAAGCGTTTTGGATGGATTTCTAAATGGATCTGCAAACTCAAAAACTCCTTTATCAGTATGCAAAAGCGCACCTGCATCAATAGTTCTGAGTTGAAGTTTTGAGTAACTTAATGCCTTTTGTGCTTCTGGATAAGCTGTCAGAAGAACTTGAAAACCTCTATCCAAACGAAAGCCATTTACGATATCAGTTTTTACTCTGCCACCTACTCTATCTGTTGCTTCGATGATTTTGACAGAAAGTCCTCTTCTATGTAATTTTCTAGCAGCCGTAAGTCCTGCAATTCCTCCTCCAATGATAAGTACGTCGGTCATAATGTATTAATGTAAAACAGACATCCCTGTCTGTTAAATAGCCTTTTTAATCAGTTTATTTTTTTCACAGATTAGTAAGTCTGTGATATGTTTTAATGAATCAAAAATACAGTTTCTTGTTTAGAATTAGTTGAAAAATAATGTCATTTCGTTGTTCAAACAATTACTTTTTCATCAAAGACTTGTTTAGCTTGATTTAATGATTCACTAAATTTGACCATATCCAAACCTGTTTCTAGTTCGTTCATATTTGCAAACGCCAAAATAGATTCAGTAGGAATATTTCCTGTTAGTTCATCTTTTGCCATTGGACAACCTCCAAAACCAAGCATTGCACCATCAAAACGTCTACAACCTGCTTGATACGCAGCTTCAATTTTTTCACTAGCAGTTCGAAGAGGAGAGTGAAAATGAGAACCAATTTCTATATGAGGAAATTCTTTAGTCAGTGATTCGAATAAAGGAATAATATTTTCTTTAGTAGAAGAGCCAATTGTATCTGAGAGCTGAATAATTTTGATTTCCATCTCATCTAGTTTTTTCATAAACTCGCCTACAATTTCTGGATTGTATGCTTCTTTATAAGGGTTTCCAAAAGCCATTGACAAATAAACCACTAACTTTTTGTCATTTTTTAGACACAAATTTTGTGCTTCACTTACTACGCCAAGAGCTTCTTCAATCGTTTTTTTGGTATTTCTAATTTGGAAAGTTTCAGAAATAGACAGAGGAAAGCCTAAATAATCTATTTTTTCAAACTCAATAGCACGCTTCAATCCTCCATAGCCTGCAATGACAGCAAGCAGTTTTGTATTTGTAGTTGATAAATCAAGATTTTCTAAAACCTCTGCTGTATCTCTCATTTGAGGAATTGCTTTTTCAGAAACAAAACTTCCAAAATCAAGTGTATCAAAACCCACTTTGAGAAGCGAATTGAGATAATTTATTTTAATATCTGTATCTATAAAATGCGATAAGCCTTGCATCGCATCACGAGGACATTCAATAATTTTGAGCATTTTTAGTGTATTTATTGGTGGTATGTGTGTATCGTTTAGACGACTTTTTAATAGCCGTTTTATACCCAAAAATACAAAAAAATCAGATGATATTATAATTTTGAATAATCTATAAAGTCTGTCTAACTATTTTTTCTTATTATTTAATTTTATAAGCCTCCTTTTTTGCCATTGTCAGTGTCTCACTGACGACTTCCACAAATTTTCCTCTAGTTCATGTGTATTTAATTTTGTCCAACTAGTATGTTCTTTTTCTCTTCGTTTTTTTGTGGTTGGTAGAAGGAATATATCCACCTTTAAAAAGTTTTCCAACCGTAATTTCTAGTTTTTCGGAAAATGTTTTTTGACAAGTAACATTCATTTTCTCAAAACCTTTTATAGCTAATTGTGCTGTTGCATCGGCATCAGAACCTGCTCTGTGATGACGAAAATAAATTTCATTTTGGTTACAAAGGGTCTTCAAATCATAACGAGGCATCTCTGTCCAAATCTTTTTGGCAAACAGATAACTACACGAATACGACAAATCAGGATAAGGCAAGTTGTAATGGTCTAATGTTTTTCGAAGAACCGAAAAGTCAAAACTAGCATTATGTGCTATCAAAAACTGATTTTCTAATAAATCTTTCAAATCCGATTTCCAAAGCTGGTCAAAACGAGGTTGTTCCCAAACGTCAGCAGCCGTAATTCCGTGAATAGAAACATTCATTGGATCAAATTGATTGATTTTTGGACGAATCAACCACGATTTTGTTTCTACAATTTGGCTCTCTTTAACAAAGGTAAGTCCTATTTCACAGGCACTATTTCTATACGAATTGGCAGTTTCGAAGTCTATTGTTATAAAATCCATGCTAATTTCTGATATTGTTTTTAAGAAGATAATTACAAAAATAGCTTTATTTTTTAACAAATTGCTAATATGATAGGAATGAATTTAAACTAAAAATATCTTTTAATTTTTTATTTCTAATAATTCCTCAAATATTTTATCTAACGTTGTTGCCATTATTTTTGCTGTTTGTGTACCGCTTTGATTCGTAATTATAAAAGCACCTAAATTATGCTTTGGAATAATAAAAATGTAGCATTGAGACCTTGGTACGCCTCCATGATGAAAATAATATTTTCCTAGTTTAGTATCTGCTAAATCTGCTCTCCAAAAATAAGCTATTTCAGTAGTTGAATCAGCTTTATATAATGTCTTATGTGATTCTTCTACAACCATATTATTTTTGAGTTGGTACTTTATGAAACTCATCATATCAGGAATCGTAGATTTTATACCTCCACCAGCTCCCCAAGGTAGTTTTCCCATAGGAAGGGTGGCTTTTGGGTTATCTACATGATAACCTACTGCCAATTCTTTTGAGTCTTCTTCATTAAGATTAACTTTTGTATTAGTCATCCCTATTTCTTTGGAGAGGAAATTAGTTAATATATTTTCATAATCTGTCTTATAAATCTGTTCTAAAATATGCGCTGTAAGCTCTGTTCCTGCACTTGAATATGAATATTTCTTTCCCAATTGAGCATCTATTTTGATGGTATGTAAATCATTCAAAAATTTAGTTTTATTATACTCTTTCAATACTTCATTGATTTTTAATGGAGTGTCATAATCTAAAAAATTATCTAATATGGGATTTAACTCTAAAGGAAGCATATTAGGAAGTCTACTTGTATGAGTCAGTAGATTTTTTACTTTTATAGGCTGATTTGAATAACTTAGATTAGGGTATTCTCCATCTAAATATTTAGTAATATTATCTTCAATATCAATTTTTTCTTCTAACACAGCATTGGCTACAAGCGTACCTGTGAGGACTTTACTTAGAGAACCAATCTCATATATTGTTGAATTGCTAGGTTTGTTATTTTTGCCTTTTTCTAGCTCTCCGTAATGTCCAATATATTCTTTTTCTTTATAAAAAATAGCAATAGATGCAGAGTTAATTAGTGGCTGCTTAAGCATTTCTTTTGCACCACTATCAACTATTTTTGATAAATTAGTATTATCTTTAACTTGAGTAGGTTGATTTGATTTGACACAACCTGTAAAAATCAATGGAGCAATTAATAGAATATAAATATATTTGAGCATTTTAAAAAAAATTATTTTATTAGATTTAATATCTCTAAATTAAAATTTTATAAGATGGAAAGCAATCTAAGAAAAGTTCTTTAATTTTTTTTATAAAAAAAACTGTCAAAACAAACGCAGTTCTTTTTCATTTCCTTCCTTATTCGGATTGTATTTATTTTCGTGCATCAAAAGCCATTTTTTGCGTTCTAACCCTCCTCCATAGCCTGTCAGTTTTCCATCTTTTCCAATCACACGATGACAAGGAATAATAATCGATATTTTGTTCATTCCATTTGCTGAAGCAACAGCACGAATAGCTTTCGGATTTCCTAAATGTTCAGATTGCTCTTGATACGAACGGGTTTTTCCGTATTCAATTTGATGCAAACCTTCCCAAACTGTTTTTTGAAAATCTGTTCCGATGGGTTCTAAATTTACTTCAAAAATGGTTCGTTTTCCTTCAAAATATTCTTCTAATTCTTTTTTTGCTTGAGTAATATGTTTGTTTTCTCCTGTCAAGATAACAGCATTTAATCGTTTTTGAATATCTGCAAATTCTGTTTCTAACATTTTTCGGTCTGCAAATTCTAGTAAACAAATTCCATTTTCCGTTGCACAAACAAACATTGCTCCCAAAGGAGTTGTCAATCTGCTTATCAAAACAGTTGATTTTAATTCTGTTTTGTCTTCTTTCTTTTTACTCATTATTTGAGTATTTTTTTGACTGTTCTTTGGTGATGTTCCCATAATTTTTTTAAAAGTATAACCAAAACCACTTAACGATTCGTAACCAATTTCGAAAGCTGTTTCGGTGGTTTGTTTTCCATTTTGTAATTCTTGAAAAGCTGTATTTATTCTGTACATACGTTGATAGGCGTGAAAAGTCATTCCATAATTTTTTTTAAACCAATTACGAACTACTTTTGCACTAATATCATTTTCTTGCAAACGATAATCTGATATTTTTTCTTTTGGATTTTCTTTAACCAATTGAATAGCTTTTTCTACTTCTTTAGGAGCTTGATTTGCATTTTGAGTAGGTTTACAGATTTTGCAAGGACGAAAACCTTCGCTCAAAGCCTCTTTAAAAGTGGTATAAAAAATTACATTTTCTAACTTTGGTTTTCTGGCTCGGCAATTGGCAATACAAAAAATAGAAGTCGTCTTTACACCAACATAGAAAATTCCTACAAAATTCTCATTTTTCTCTACTAAGGCTTTGTAATAGGTTGCTATTTGTTTTGAGTCTGTAATTTGCATTTTTTTATAAAATAGAAAATGAAAAAAATCCGTATTTTTAATAAAACTTTTGTTCAAAGGTCTAAAAATCAAATCAGTAGCGCAACCGAAAAATGGACGAGTATTTTATTTTATTCGTTTCTCTCTCAAAAATATGATAAAACAATTCCTCAAAAAACTCTTCAAATTAACTTTAAAAATAGGTATAATCGGATTACTCTCAACCGTAATTCTATTTTTCACATGCAATTATTTCTTTCCTTTTAAATTAGATATTTCCTATTCTCAACTTATTTTGGACAGGAAAGGAGAAATTGTATATGGTTTTTTGAGCAAAGACGACAAATGGCGTTTTCAAACTGAATTAGATGAAATCAGTCCAACGTTGAAAGAAACTATTTTATATAAAGAAGACCGTTGGTTTTATTATCATTTTGGTGTAAATCCGTTTTCTGTTGGGCGTGCAGCAGCTAGAAATATTTGGACTGGAAGACGAACTTCTGGAGCTTCTACAATTACAATGCAAGTTGTGCGATTACTAAATCCAAAATCAAGAACGTATTTTAATAAAATCATCGAAACATTTAGAGCTTTTCAGTTAGAATTAAATCTTTCAAAAGACGAAATCTTACAACTTTATCTTAATCTAATTCCGTATGGTGGAAATATTGAAGGTGTAAAATCGGCTTCTCTTCTCTATTTTGGACAAGAACCTGAAAAGTTAAGTTTGGCACAAATTACAGCTCTTACTATTGTTCCAAATCGTCCGACAACGTTAGGATTTTCTACCAATTCGGATAAAGATTATTGGATTACAGTTCAAAAAATCATTAAAGAGCGAAACAAATGGTTAAAACGTTTTAAGAACGATAATTTATTTAAAACTGAAAATATAAATGATGCTTTAGAAGAACCTTTAGATATTAATTTTAGAAAAATGAGCCGAGAAGCTCCTCATTTTTCTTTCTTTCTACATTCAAAATATCCAAATCAGAATATTTTAGAAACTACTTTAGACCGAACCATTCAGCAAAAAGTAGAACAGATTACTCAAAATTATACTCGTAGATTAGGAAAATTAGGTATTTATAATTCGGCTATTTTGGTTGTCGATAATCAGACAAAAGAAATTCGTGCTTATATCGGTTCACAAGATTTTTCAGATTCTTTGCACAATGGGCAAGTGGATGGCGTACAGGCATATCGTTCACCAGGGAGTACATTAAAACCTCTTATTTACGGAATGGCATTCGATGAGGGTTTTTTGACTCCAAAACGAAAACTCTTAGATGTTCCGATTGATTATGACGGTTACACACCTGAAAATTTTGATAAGAATTTTAATGGAGAAGTGAGTGTAGAAGTTGCGCTGGCGTATTCGTTGAATGTTCCTGCTGTAAATACACTAAAAGAATTGAGTGTTTTTAAAATGGTTCAGAAACTTTCTGATGCAGGTTTTTCTCAGATTGAAGCCGATAGACACAAACTTGGTCTTTCCTTGGCTTTAGGGGGTTGTGGAGTTTCTTTGGAGGAAATGGTCGGACTTTTTTCAGCTTATTCTACAAAAGGAGTTTTTGAAAAACCTCATTATTTAAAGAAAAATAGTGATAAAAAAGACAAAAAAACAAATAAAAAAAGTCATTCTATTGCAGAAGATAATTTTTCATTTCAACTTATTTCAGAAGAATCTGCTTATATGGTTTCGGATATTCTTACAAAAGTAGAACGTCCAGATTTTCCTTCTGATTATCAAAACAGTAAAAATGTCCCAAAAATTTCTTGGAAAACAGGTACTTCGTATGGTCGTAGAGATGCGTGGAGTATTGGCTACAATGCACATTATACAATAGGCGTTTGGATTGGAAATTTTAATGGACAGAGTTCTGAATATCTGACAGGGGCTCAAGTTGCAACGCCACTTTTATTTCAGCTTTTTGGAAGTGTAGATTATGCAGCAACCAATGAATCTATAAAACCACCAAAAACATTAAAACAAAGAATGGTTTGCAGTGAAACGGGTAAAGTTCCTGCTGATTTTTGTGAGAGTTTATTGAATGATTTTTATATTCCGACGATTTCTCAAAGTGATGAATGCAAGCATTTGAAAAAGGTTTTTGTGAGTAAAGAGGAAGGAAAGAATCAAGAAAATACTAAAATAACCTATTGTTCTTTTTGTCTTCCAAAAGATAATTCAGAATACAGAACTGAATATTTCCCCAACATAAAACCAGAGCTTACTTCTTATTATTTAAACAGAAATTTACCAATTCGTAGTGTTCCACCTCACAATCCGAATTGTACGCATATTTTTAAAGATAAAAACTCACCTCAAATTATTTCACTTTTTGAAAACAGAGAATATATTTTAGATGATGATTCGACACAGCTTTTATTAGAATGCAGAACAGCATCAGATATTAGTAGTGTTTTTTGGTATATCAATGATAAATTTTTTAAGGAAAGTAAACCTAACGAAAGAGTTTTTTTTAGTCCTTTTGAGTTTGAAGCAACACAAAATAAAAATAACAAAAAAGGAAAAACTCATAATAAAACAAAGATTTCTTGTACTGATAACAAAGGCAGAAATACAGATATTTATGTTGTTTTGAAAAGGAGTTTTTAATAATTAGAATTAGATAATTTTATAAAAGAATTTAATTTATGAATCTACAACAGCTAGAATATATCATTGCCATTGACAAATACCGTCATTTTGTGAAAGCTGCTGAAGCCTGTTTTGTAACACAAGCAACGCTCAGTATGATGATAAAAAAGCTAGAAGAAGAACTAGAAATCAAGATTTTTGATAGAAGCAAACAACCTGTTGTTCCGACAGATATAGGGGAGAAAATTATTTTACAAGCCAAAATAACACTACAAGAAGCTCAAAAGATAAAAGAACTTGTGAACGAAGAGCAAGATAAAGTAAGTGGAGAACTTCGAATTGGTATTATTCCGACACTTGCGCCTTATCTTCTGCCTTTGTTTTTACCTTCTTTTCTCAAAAATTATCCTTTGGTAAAAGTTCAGATTAGCGAACTAACAACTGAGGAAATTGTACAACGATTAGAACGAAATGAAATTGATGCAGGAATTTTGGCAACGCCATTAGAAAACAAAATGTTGATAGAAAAACCTCTTTTTTATGAGCAGTTTGTGGTGTATGCTTCTAAAAATGAACAATTTATGGATAAAAAATATCTTTTGGCAGAAGATATTGATGTAAATCGGTTGTGGCTTTTGGAGGAAGGACATTGTTTGCGCTCACAAGTAATTAATTTGTGTGAACTTAAAAACAAAGAAAAAGAAGTACATCAATTAGATTTTGCAGCAGCAAGTATCGAAACACTCAAAAAAATTGTAGAAATCAATAACGGAATTACAATTATTCCCAGTCTTGCCTTAGCTGATATGACAGAAAAACAAATGCAAAATATTCGTCATTTTAAAAGCCCTGCACCTGTTCGTGAAATTGGTTTGGTAACTTATCGCCATTTTATCAAAGAAAAATTATTGCTTTCTTTAGAAAATGAGATTTTGAAATTTATTCCAGACGAAATGAAAACATCTTTAAAAAAAGAAGTATTGCATGTTAATTGGAAATAATTAAATTTCATTAAAATAATCTAAAACGGCTTTCCAATTAGAAAATTCTTCTGAACCAAAATGAATTAGTTTTCCTTCAAAATTTTCTTGTCCTCTTCCTTCTTTTATATCATCTATCAAATAATCTCCTTTCAAAAGTGCTTTATTAGGAGAAATAATTAACCTTTCTACCATTTCTATCCCAAAATAATCTTCTATCCACATTCGCTTTTCGGTATAAGACAAAGGGTTATAAATAGAAGGTGCAGTCAGAATATAAATATCAAAATCTTCTTTTTGCAATAACAAGTGTACTGTCTCAATGGCATTTTCAATGGGCTGAAGTTTTCTATAAAAATCAAATTGACTTTGAGGAAAAGCATTTTTTGGATTCTGTTGGAGTGCTTTATCAAATGCACTCTGATAATCACAGAGAACGCCGTCCATATCTATATAAATTATTTTTTTCATTGTATTTTATAATACGATTTGATAAATTAAGAAATGAAATATTAATTAATTCTAAAACTCACACCTGCTTGTATATTTGTTAACAGTTGAGGGTTAAAATTAGCATCTATGTCCAAACCTGTGGCATCTATACCTCCATACTCAGTATCAAAGACATTATTTACTCTAAAGTAGGCACTTACATTCTTGTTGAAGTAATGACGAACTAGCATATCAAGTGTATAATATCCATCTGTTTTAGCTCTTTCTTCTTCATACTGTTCTATATTAAAAGTATTTCGTCTGTACCAACTACTCATCAGTACGTTTTGAAAGTTAATATACCATTTTGGAGAGGGACGAAAAGAGACACGTAACTGCCCCATAAAATCAGGCTGCATTCGATAATCATTTATTGTACCTCCGTCATCTGGCAAAACTTCACTTCCTTGCGTATAACTAAAAAACAAATCAGTATCTAAATGAATACGTTCAATGATATTCTTTATCTTCAAAATTCCTTGTATTCCATAAATAGCTGAACGACTATCTTCACTATTTATAAATTCTCGTGCTGTTCCATTAGAGTTTCCTGATAAGGAAGAAGCTAATGGATATATTTGTTTATCTATTGGACGAAAACGCCCAACAATTGGACTTCTTGTTCCTGTAAAATAACCTACTATATCTAAAGTAATATTTTTACTTGGAAAATACCGAATTCCTGTTTCTATTGTAACAGAGGTTTCTGGATTCAAATTAGGATTTGGAACTTGTTGATAAATAATTGAATCTGTCTCAATATCTACTAAAGCAAGTGAAGTAAACTGAGTAGAAGGAGGTGGCGCACGAAAAGCTGTTGCTCCAGAAATCCTGAATGATAATTTTGGAGTTGCCTTATACAACAAAGCTATTCTAGGATTTAAAGAAGAGTTAGCTGTAGTATCAGCATCTACTGCACTACGAGTATCTGCTCTTAACCCAAAAACACCTACCCATTTATTTTTTGTATAATAGGCTTGAAGAAATACACCTCCATTAAAAAAGGTATTTCCATTATACCCAAAATTTCCTAATATAGGATCAGGTTCAAGATTTCCATTTACAGCCTCATCATAAAGATTTATATCAAAAGGTTTCTCCAAATCATTTGTCACAGGCAGATTGAAAGAAGTAGTAACAGAAAAACCTCCTGTTAACTCAAAATGTGGATTTATTTTTCTAGTATAAATACTTTCCAAAAAAACATCATCCGAACCTTCATACCTATATGAGCGACCTACCGAACGACCAATATTATAATTTGTACCAAAAGAACTATTTGCGTCCAATCTATAATACAAATAAGAAGCATTTATTAAAAAAGATGACTTTTTATTGCTTGTTTGATAAGAAACGTGTGTTCTACGAAGGGTTTCTGCCATATAGGTTTCTGGATTGGCATACGAGAAAAAAGCAGGAGTACGTCCCAAAACGCTATGCCTTCGGCTGTACATTTCATCTATCGTAACTTGCAGTTTTCTATAATTAAATTTTACTCCTATCAAATAGCTTTGTTCTGGCAATTGATTAACTGTTGCTTTAGTAGGAGTTCCGACATAAGAAGTAAGCCCAGCTTTTTCTTCTAAGAGTGTCAAAAAAGAATCTGGCTGGTTGGTCGCCAAATCTCTAAGTAACCGTCTTGTCTGTAAATCACTTGGGCTAGTAAAAGCATTTAGAAAAGTATTAAACGGATTAAAAGCATCTGAATCTTCATCTAAAGCCAAATCATCTCTTTTAGTAAGGTTTCCATAAATACTGTATTGCAAAACATTTCTATCTCTTCCAGCCTTTCCTCCTGCCAAAAAATCAACATGTCTATAATTATCTGTTCCAAAATAAGCATTGGCTTGTGCATAAGCAGACTTTTCAGAAGTTTGAGTAATAATATTAATAACACCAGCCACAGCATCACCACCATACACAGCTGAAGCAGGTCCATAAACAATCTCTATGCGTTCGGCTTGAGCTATTGGAAGTTGCGCTCCAATAGCAAGCGCACCATTTACAGCAGGCTGAATGGGAACATTATTTATCAATACTTTGGTATACTCATTTCCTATTTGTCCACGCATAAAAAACATTTCACCCAAAACTCCAGAACCAGGTTGAGAAACTTTTATCCAAGGAACTGTTTTCAATACATCTACAAGAGTAATATATCCATTTTCCATAATTTCCTCTTTTGTAACTACATATACTGTTGAGGGAATATCTTTGAGTTCCTTTGCCGAACGACTTACCGAAACTAAGCGTGTCTCTTCTGTAAAAGTAGTTTTATTCAGATCTGCTTCTGTTAATTTTTCTTTGGTTAGATGAAGTGGAGTAGATATATTTTCTTGATTGTCTAAACTATCTGTAGTTTGAGCAAAAATATTTGAAGCACACAACACGTAAAGAAGCAAAACAAATAAAGAAGTAAAACTATTATTTTTCATAAGATTGAAAAAGGTTAAGCAAATAAATAAAACAGTGAAGTAAAACGAATATACTATAAAGCAAACTAGTAATCCACCTCCTAAATTTGAGTTTATTTTGTAATTTTGAGAGAAATTTATAAAAAATCAATATAAAAATGTTACTTTTTGACTAAAATACGGTTTTATTTGTAAAGAGTAAATAAAGTAGCACATAGAGTTTTCGAAACAGCTATTTTTAACTTTTCAATTTTGTTTTAAAGTAAAATTCTATTCACAAAATTTTCATTTGACACAATCTCAACTACATATTTCATTGCAAGATTCTAAAACGGATAAAAGCGAAGAAGAACAAATTTTAGCAGCCCAAAAAGACTCTAAAAACTTTAGATTCCTTTATGAGGCAAACTATGAAGCTATTTTTCGTTTTTTATATCGAAAAGCTAATGATGAAGCTCTAGCTGCTGATTTGACTTCTCAGACTTTTATAAAAGCACTCCAAAATATTCAGAAATTTGAATATAAAGGAGTTCCATTTTCAGCATGGTTGTATAGAATTGCTTCCAATGAATTTTTGAAATATTATAGAAAACAGAAAAAAATGCCTGTCTATTCATTAGAAGAAGAAACAGCAAAAAAACTAACTAACTTTTCAGAAGAATTAGCTGATGAAAGACAACAAGAACGAATAGACCAACTAAAAAAAGTATTAGAAAAACTCAAAACAAAAGATATGCAGATGATAGAGCTTCGCTTTTTTGAAGACAAATCATTCAAAGAAATTGCCTTTATCTTAGAAACAACAGAAAGTGCAGCCAAAATGAGAACATATAGAATATTAGAAAAAATAAAAGAATCAGTTTCCAGTTATCAGTAAACAGTTATCAGTTAATGATAAATCCTCGTTGACGGTTGCATTTGAACCTCAACGACGGTTATAAAAATAAAAATTATGAAAAATCAAGATATAAATTTCAATCAAAAACCTATTTCATCAGAGAAAATAAAATCCTATCAAGATTTTGATGCTCTTTTGAATGCAGTAGAAAATAATAATTCTAGCAGTACATCTAGTGAAAAGACAAAAACAGTTTTTATGTCTTTTTCTAATCCTTATTTCTCTATTGCAGCTTCTATTTGTTTGCTTTTTGTAATTGGAATGGGTTTATTTTTAGCTCAAAATGAATCAAATACAGAACTAGCCGAAATTAGCAATCAAACAGAAAACAAAACAGATTTAGCCTATTCTATCACAAATAAAGATTTAGAAACTGCCGAACGCCTGACAGCTTCTCTTTCTCAAAAAATAGATTTACCAACTCCCAAAAATGGAACTGCTGTTACAACAACTATTTTAGAAGAAAATGCAAGTCCTGAAAATGCGTCTTTAGAACAAGTGGCTCAAGTCTTGAAAAGTGAGATGAATAAAGAAAATTCGTGTAAACTAACTACTTCTTCTGAAAAACACACAAAATATATTGCTTTTGTAGTCAGTAGTGAAGGACAAATCACTGATATAGAAGCACAAGGTTGTGAACAAGAAGCTAGAAAAGTATTGGCTTCATTCCCAAAATGGAAATCTGGAACACTGCAAGGTCAGCACCTTTCACAGCGTATTGTGGTGGCTATTTAAGAACTTAACTTTTATTGAACTCAAACAGAGTAAGATGTATTTAGATAATTTCGTACTTTTGTAATTCATTATTTAACAGCTAAAAAAAGATTTACAAAAAATATATAATGTCTATACAAATTACAAAAGAAGGAATTTTAGAAGCTCTTTCTACGGTAGATGATCCAGATTTGAAAAAAGATTTGGTTACCTTAGGAATGATAAAAAATATATCAATAGAACAAGAAGTAAACAAAACGACAGTACATTTTACAGTCGTTTTGACTACTCCTGCTTGTCCTCTAAAAGAACTCATTCGCAACAACTGTGAAAAAGCAATTCATCAAAAATATGATGAATCGGTTCGTTGTCAGATCGAAATGACATCGAATGTTACCAGTATCAGAACAGGAAAAATACTTCCTGAAGTAAAAAATATAATTGCTGTTGCTTCTGGAAAAGGTGGCGTAGGTAAGTCTACGGTTGCTTCAAATTTGGCTGTTGCTCTTGCTCAAACAGGCGCAAAAGTAGGTTTAATAGATGCCGATATTTTTGGTCCTTCTATCCCTACCATGTTTGATTGTGAAACAGCACGCCCTGGGGTTCGTCAAGAAGGCGAGCGTTATATTATCTTACCTTTCGAAAAACATGGCGTAAAGTTATTATCTATCGGTTTTCTTGCTCCTCCTGATGATGCTATTGTGTGGCGTGGACCTATGGCGAGTTCTGCATTTAAACAATTTTTGTCTGACACTGATTGGGGCGAACTAGATTATTTGTTTATTGACCTTCCTCCAGGGACGAGTGATATTCACCTTACTTTGGTTCAGACTGTTCCAGTAACAGGAGCAGTAATCGTGACGACACCTCAACGAGTGGCTTTAGCAGATGCTCAAAAAGGAGTGGCGATGTTTACACAACCAAAAATCAATGTTCCTATTTTGGGAATTGTTGAAAATATGGCATATTTCACACCTGCCGAACTTCCTGAAAACAAATATTATCTTTTTGGAGAAAATGGAGGAAAAGTATTAGCCAAACGAAATGATGTTCCATTTTTGGGAGAAGTTCCTTTGGTACAATCTATTCGTGAAGCTGGTGATGAAGGAATTCCGTTAGCAGCCCAAGACAACCTTGATAATCAATCTCAACTTGTTACAGAAACATTTAAGGATATTGCTCAAAAACTAGCGCAAAGTGTAGCTGTAAGAAATGCACAACAAAATCCAACAGAAGCAGTTTCTATAAAATAAGATATGATTTCTAACTGTCAATAAAAGTTTAATTATTGACAGTTAGAAATTATGATAAGAAAATCCCTAAAAATTGATTATATTTGAATGCAAATTATTCATCAAATCATTATAAAATAAAGCAGTTATGAGCCTAGAAAATAATTTAGAAAAAAGAGTAGAAATAGCCTTAGATACCATTCGTCCTTATTTAAAAGCAGATGGAGGAGATGTAAAAGTAGTAGAAATTACAGAAGACGGAATAGTTAAAGTAGAAATGATTGGAGCTTGTGGGTCATGTTCTATTTCTCCTATTACTCTCAAAACAGGCATCGAACAAGCCATTTTGAGTCATGTGGAAGAAATAAAAAGTGTTGTTGCAATCAACTTGACTGATACAAAAGAAAAAAACGTAGCCGTCTAAACTTAAAAAGATAAGTAAATTAGAATAGAACTTACTCAAAAAAGGTTTAGTATCAATTCTTAAAAAATCACTATAAAAAGTCTTTTTTTTAAGAAATAGACACCGAAATAAAAAATAATTTCAGTTTTTTAACCAAATTTTAAGAAATAGCTTGCAATTATGCCTATCAAATCATACATTTGGTAATAGAAATACACTTGTACTTGGTATAAGAAAATTTCTAAGCTTTTTCATAGCTGGTTGAAAGCCTTGAGGGGGAAGTTTTGCTTCCCTCACAAGTTTCAAATCTTTATAACTTATGAAATCTTTTTGCAGTTTTGTATTTCAACTCTATTCCTCTTTACGTCCTCTCAATTTATTTCTTCTTGCTCTTACCCAAACACTAACAAGTGTTTTTTTATTAGACACTTCACTTTGTATTTCAAATTTATTAAAAAAAATAGATTTTACTTTCTGTTCTAATTTTTATTTGCTTGTTTTGGCTACCGTTTTGAGTGCAGCAGCAGGCTATATTTTGAATGATATATTTGATAGAAAAATAGATTTAGTTAACTCTCCTCTTCGAAGTTCATTTACAGAAAAAAACCTTTATCTATTCTATTTTTTAAGCAGTTTATTTTTTGGAGTAGCCTTATTTTCAAGTTTTATAATCTCCTTCCAAATTGGTTTTTCAGTTCTTTTTAGTTGTCTTTTACTTATTTTTTATGCTAAGTACAGCAAACAGCTAGGAGTTTTGAAACCTGTTTTAGTTTCATTTCTGACAGCTTTTTCGATTGTTTTGGTAGGTTTGCTTTATTCTTTTGATTCTATTCCTATCACAATTTGGCTTTTTTCAATTTGGGCATTCTTGCTTTCTATGCTTAGAGAAGTAATCAAAGATTTTGAAGATTTTGAAGGAGATTTTTCTCAAAACAGTCTTACTTCTGTGATTCATTTAGGCAAAAGAAAAAGTAAAGTTTTGCTTATCCTTCTTTCCTCTCTTCTGATTCTTTCCTTATTAGTAGTTCCTTTTTTTACGCTTAATACTTCTTTTCGCTTTTTGCATCAATTGACAATGATTGTCTTGGTAGGAAATTTTATTTTTTTACTGAACAATAAGAAATTCAATTCCTCTACTAAAAACTACAAAAAACTTAGTCTTTTTTGTAAAATTATGATGCTCATCGGAATTTTGGGAATGATGGTTTATTAAAGAATCATCGGTGAGACACCGACAATGGCGAGAAGTTGCCGTATTCGTATTTTATCTGTATTAAAAATCCTATCAACCGACAGTTCAGCGAAGCTAATCCTATAATTCCTTAACCCATCAGTTCCAGTATTTCTCATTAAAAGTATAGCAAAAACTAATTATTTTAGCTAAATTTACACTATTAAAAAACTAAATTCTAAATTTATTAGCAAATCAGCTAATCAAAACTATACTTGTATGGCTAAGAAAAAAGTAAAAACAGCTTATTTTTGTCAAGAATGTGGACACGAGTCTGCCAAATGGATGGGGAAATGTTCTGCCTGTGAAGAATGGAATACCTATGTAGAAGAAGTAATCGATAAAGGAGCAGACAAAACAGATGTAAAAAAACTATGGCAAAGCGATAACGGAAGACGAGCATCTAACAAACCAAAAAAACTTTCTGAAATAGAAAAAACAGATTTTGCTAGAATATCAACCCACGACGGAGAACTCAACCGAGTTTTGGGAAGTGGATTAGTACAAGGTTCTTTAGTTTTGATTGGTGGCGAACCAGGGATTGGAAAATCTACGTTGATGTTACAAGTTGCTTTGGCTTTGAAAGACCATACTGTTTTATATGTTTCGGGAGAGGAAAGCGAACAGCAAATAAAACTTCGTGCTGAACGTTTGGATGCTTATTCAGAAAACTGCTTGATATTGAACGAAACGAATACACAAAATATTTTTATTCAGATAGAACAATCAAAACCCGATGTTTTGATTATCGATTCTATTCAAACGCTTCATACGGCACATATTGAGTCGTCAGCAGGTAGTGTTTCACAAGTGCGTGAATGTGCTGCCGAACTGTTGCGTTTTGCTAAAGAAACAGGCACACCCGTATTTTTGATTGGACATATTACAAAAGAAGGTTCACTTGCAGGACCTAAAGTTTTGGAACACATGGTTGATACAGTGTTGCAATTTGAAGGCGACAGACACATGTCTTATCGTATTTTGCGTACTATCAAAAACCGTTTTGGTTCTACTTCCGAGCTTGGGATTTATGAAATGCGCTCAACAGGACTTCGTGAAGTAAGCAATCCATCAGAGATTTTGATGTCGCAGCGAGATGAAGTAATTGGAGGAATTACTATCGGTACGACAATGGAAGGAAATCGCCCACTTTTGATTGAGGTGCAGTCGCTCGTCAGTATTGCAGCTTATGGAACGCCACAACGAAGCAGTACAGGTTTTGATGCCAAACGCTTGAATATGCTTTTGGCTGTTTTGGAAAAACGTGGAGGTTTTAGGTTAGGAACACAAGATGTTTTCTTGAATATTGCTGGTGGTTTTAAGATTGAAGATCCTTCTATTGATTTGGCTGTCTGTACGTCGCTTATTTCTTCGTTGGAAAATTCGCCTGTTAGTTCGGATATTTGTTTTGCTGCTGAGGTAGGTTTGGGAGGAGAAATTAGAGCCGTCCAGCGCATCGAACAACGCATTTCGGAAGCTGCAAAGTTAGGTTTTCGTCAGATTGTAGTTTCAAAATACAATATCAAAGGATTAGATTTGAAGAAATTTGATATAGAAGTAAAAATTGCCAAAACTCTTGAAGATGTGATTAAATTGGTTTTTTAAAAATTACAAAATAATGAATAAATACATTTTATTATTTTTGATAGCATTATTATCTTGCTCTGAAAAATCAGAAAAAAAATTAGTTGAATTTAGTGATGATGCAACTGATGATTCTTTGATTCGTTATGAAGATGATTCTAGAAATTATTATGGAGAAATGGAACAAGACCCTCCTCTTCCTTTAGATGCTAATGGGTTTTCTCAAGAAGATAATATTCATTCTGAAAAAAATACTCCTGTTAAAGTTATTTATAATTCAGATTCTTGTACGTTTTTTAAAGAAATGAAAAATTTACCTTCAAAAGAATTTTCATTGAAACCTGATAGTTTAGAAAAATACTTAGAAGGTAACTTTCCATACCATTATTATTTAGATAGAGAAAAATTTAATTGGCTTTATACTCTTTTTGAAGATAAAAGTAATTTTGAGCAGATTCGTTATATAAAACCTATTGCAAAGTTTTACGAAAATGATGCGATTTTTTCAGTTGCTTTTTCTGATGTCTATGATTATAAACAGGCAATACATATCATCAATTTTTCTAAAAAAAGATGTAAACCTATTTCTAGTTTTATTCTTTGGGATTTAAGTGGAGATGGAGGAGATATTTGGAGAATCCAACCTCAAAAAATAACTTCTACTAAATTTAAAATTGCTAATACAAAAGCATATAATCTCCTAGAAGGAAAAAACTGGATTATCAGAGATACTATTTATATACAAAACGAGCAGTTTCATACAGTAACAATAGATAAAAAAACTGCTCATCTATCAATTTCAAAATTAAATACTGAAAAAGATTTCTTTACAAATACTAGTGTAGAAAATTACAATAGTTTCAATAGAAAGAAAATATCTGTAAACTTAGAAAAACCTAACAGATAAACTAATCATATAAAATTATGCAAAAAAACATTTCCCTCTACCTCATAGCATTCTTACTAACCTTCACTTCCTGCAATGCACAAAATAGCGAGAGCAAAGACGATTCAAATGATTCTTTAAAAATTGTTCAAAGTGAAATTGATTCTACTGATTTAACTTCTGATGATTTTCCAAAAGTAGATACAAGAAAAATTCCTCCTTATGTAGAATTGAGCAGAGATAGCATCAAAAATGTACTTGCTCAAAAAGTAAAGAACAATGAGCCTTTATTTGTACATATTTTTGTACCTCTTTGTGATAATGAAAATCAAGGAATTGTTCCTGTCAATAAATCGCTAGGAGATGGACAAAATTTAAGGACAAATCTATATTGGGGAGCAGGTTATGGCATCAAAACACATTTCAAACGATTGAAAGAATGGACGCTTTTGAGTAATCAATTAGATGTAGATTCGATAGTTTTAGAACGTGTCATTTTTAAGAAAAAATATCCAAATGGAGCTACTGTTTTTTTAGTTGCTGATGCCTATCGTGGCGACAAAATGCACGAATGTTTGACGGATTACTTTGCTTCTTTGGCAGGAAAAAAGAAAGAGATTTTAGAATTGGACGACAACGATTCAACAAAAATAAAAGCCTTTGGTGAAGCTGATTTGATTGCTTTTAATGGACATAACGGACTTATGGATTCGTATGCAGCCCTTTTTATAAATGAAGATAACCGAATGCGTGATGCTGTTTCGATTGCCTGTACTTCTCACACTTATTTCAAAAGACATTTGAATGTCGCTAGAGCTTATCCACTTCTTACCACTACAAATCTGCTCGCACCAGAAGCGTACGGAATGGAAGCTGTGATTGATTCTTGGGCAATGTTAGAAGATGGAAAAACAATTCGTTCGAAAATAGGAGCTATGTATCATAAAATTCATAAATGTGGACTAAAAGGTGCTACAAATTTGTTTCACACTGGGTGGTAAAATTGCTTTTTTCATAGCATTATAGTATATTAGGTATCATTTTTTTCTTATTTTCCCTTTAAATACCAACTCTATTTTTATGAAGAATTTAGCTAGTAAACAAGCAACTGTAATTTATGATGAAGCACTTGGAGCTTTCCATGCTACTTTTTTTAATTTTGTTCAGCATACCGAATTTGTAAATGTATTGGAGTACGAATATGAAATGGTAGAGCATTATCAACTCAAAAAAGCTTTAATAGATTTACGTCAAATGAAAATCTATGCAAGAGGAAATGAGGATTATATCAAAACTACTTGGTTTCCCAAAATGAAGTCTTTAGGATTACAAAGAGTAGCTTTTGTAGTACCTGTAGATATTTTTGCAAAGGTTACAATGGAAAAGGCTCACAATGAAGAAGACATTGTTCCTACTCTACAACTTAAGCATTTTAAGACCATTGAAGAAGCTAAAAATTGGCTAAGTGAGTAATATATAATCAAACTATTTTAAGATTATGAAAGATTATTAAGGTCTTTCATTTTTTTTATAGCTTCTGGTTCATTTTTCTCAATAGCTATTTTCAAATATTTCATTGCTTCTTCTTCTTTATTTTGATTGAATAGAAAAAGAGCATAATCAAATTCTAATAAATCTACTGGTAATTCTGCTTCTCTAAAAGCCATATCAAAATATTCTTCTGCTTTCTTGGTTTCTGCTTTTGCAGCATAATATAAAGCTACATTTCTATAATGATAAGGCAATTCATTATTTTCAGTTGCAATGGCTTCTTCAAGGTAATGCTTTGCTTTTTCCAACTGCCCCAACTTAACATAAACATACGCCAAATTATCGTTTGCATTTCCAAATCTAGGTTCTAATTCGATAGCTTTCTCAAAATTGATTATACTTTTTTCAAAGTCTCCATTTCTCATCTGAAAATAACCAATACTATTATAAATGTCTATTTGTGTAATCGAATCATTAGTTAGTGTTAGAGATTCTTGTAAAAGAGAAATAGAAAAATCAAATTTGTTTTTTTCGTACTCTTGATAAGATTTTTCAATCAAACGTATTGCTTTTAGTTCTGTTGGATTGAGCAAAGAAGAAGGATATTTTGCCAAAAACTCTATTGCTTTCTCAAATTGTAGCTTAATAGATGGGTGCAGACTTTCCTTCCACTCAAAATTTTCTTCTTCTACCAAACCACAATAAAGAGCCAACGAGTAGGTCATTACTTCCTTTGGCATCGGCGAAACATAGCTCCATTTTGTCTCCCACATACCATCTGTTGAGTAACCTCCACTAATAATACTCTGACAGAAAATAACTCCAAAACCAAAGTAAATCCCTGTTAAATAGACAAATAACTCTGAATATAAATCATCTTCTTGCTCAATTCCCGAATTACCTTCTATCAAACGTATTCTGATAAACTCTTTGATAAGGCTAAGTAAAAGACCATTTGGTCGCTTAGTAAGCTCATTCGGAATACAAATAATATAGCCATCTTCTGTAATCATCGTTTCAGAACTATTGATATTTTCTGCTGAATAAGGGATTCCATAAGCATCTGAAATATCTTTTTCCAAAACAAAATCAATCTTATTAGCATCCAATTCTAATAAACTTGATAAGTCTTCTATAAGATTTGGAACAGTTAGTTTTTCAGCACTAAATGATTTTGGAAAGAAATTTTTATCAAACAAAACTTGTGCATTTTCTTTTTTAGGAAGTCCGTAAGCCTCAATAAATGATTTGAAACTCATTTCTACCCATTCTTTATCTGCTTCTGTAATGACAGGAAACTTGCCTCTTTTTTGCTCAAAAGGAATTTTTTGGTTCTCTTCTTTGATAGATTTTTCTTTTTTTGATGTATTGCCAAATTCAAATCCGAATAGTTTCATTTTTTCTTTTTTTAAGGTTGAAGTTGTTTTAAAGTCCATTCATTATTTCTCATTTCGTAAAGTTTTCTATCATGAAAACGTGTCTTTTTGAATTCCATAAATTCTATTCTGATTGGTTTAATGGAATAACCACCCCAGTTTTTTGGCATTTCAATTTTGGGATTTGTTAAACTCATTTGAATAATTTCTTTTTCAAGAGCCTTAATATCATCTGTTTCTTTTCCCTGTTGGCAAATTAAAGATACAATTTGAGAATCTAAATCTCTTTCATAAAAATATTTTTGAGCTAATTCTTTATCTATTTTGGTAGCAATTCCTTGTATTCTGACTTGTCTTTGAGTTTCTGTCCACCAAAAAGTCAGAGCAACTTTGTTATTAACTTCTATTTCTGCTCCTTTCCTAGAATCAAATGAAGTGGTTATAATAAAACTCTCTTCTATTACTTCTTTAAGAGAAACAAATCGTGAATTTGGAAAGCCATCTAAACCGATTGTAGACAAACAAACTGCCGTAGGCACACTTAATTTTGAGAGTTTTTCTTTTTCACTAAACCATTTTTTAAATAGTTCTATAGGTGTGGGAGAGTTTTTCATAGAGAAATATATTAGATACTTATTCGTAACTTTGTATTGTTACTTATAAAAGTAATACAAATCTCAAAAATAGTATTCATCTTTATCTAATTTTATGTCAAATTCTATCAAAAATCAAAAAGCTATTTTATCAAAATTAGGAATAGAGAAACTCAATGAAATGCAAGAAGAAGCAAAACTTGCTATTCATTCTTCTGACGAAATTATTTTACTTTCTCCAACAGGAACAGGAAAAACAATTGCTTTTTTATTGCCTATTATTAATGGATTAGATGAAAGAATAGAAGAAATACAGGCTCTTATTGTTGTTCCATCAAGAGAACTTGCCATTCAGATAGAACAAGTAATGCGTGAAATGGGAACAGGCTTTAAAGTAAATGCTGTTTATGGAGGACGTGCAGGGTCGAAAGATAGACTAGAAATAAAACATCGCCCAGCCGTTTTGATAGGAACAATGGGGAGAGTAGCCGACCATTTGAGAAGAGAAGCCTTTGAAACAAAATTTATCAAAACATTAGTTTTAGATGAGTTTGATAAATCATTAGAAATTGGATTTGAAGGCGAAATGAAAGAAATTTTGAATATTTTGCCAAAAATTGAGAAAAAAATACTCACTTCTGCCACTCAAGGCGTAGAAATTCCAAGTTTTGTAGGACTAAAAAATCCTCTTACAATTGATTACCTCAGAGATGGAAAAGGAGGAAATAGAAAGAGTAGCGACTTAAAAATTAAATTAGTTACTTCTCCCTCAAAAGATAAATTAGAAACACTTTTAGAGCTTTTGGCACATATTGGAAATGAAAACGGCATTATTTTTTGTAATTATAAAGATTCTATTGAAAGAATAAGTAATTTTTTGACAGAAAATAATATCTCTCACGGTGCTTTCTTTGGTGGAATGGAGCAAGTGGACAGAGAACGAGCGTTGATAAAATTTAGAAACGGAACACACAGAATTTTATTAGCCACCGATTTGGCAGCACGAGGAATCGATGTTCCAGAACTCAATTTTATTATTCATTATCATTTACCTCAAAGAAACGAAGAATTTACGCACCGAAACGGAAGAACGGCTCGTATGAACAGCAAAGGAACAGCGTATGTTTTGCATTACGAGTATGAAGATGTACCTGATTTTATTGAAGAATTGAATTTGCCGAATCAAAGCCTAACAGAACAGCAACTTCCAAATCCTTCTGAATGGCTTACTTTATATATTTCTGGAGGAAGAAAAGATAAAATTTCGAAAGGTGACATAGCAGGATTATTTTTCAAACAAGGAAACATTGAAAAAGACCAATTAGGAATCATTGAACTCAAAAATGATTGTGCTTTTGTTTCTGTGAAAAAATCTACATTAAATAGTCTTTTACCAAAAGTAAATAATGTGAAATTGAAGAAGAAAAAGGTTAGAGTTTCGGTGGTTTAGTTTTTTAGAGCCACTCTTTTATCTTAAAAAAAATAGACTAATGAAAATACTAATCGCCTTTATAATCCTTTTATTGCCCTTTAAGATAATGGGGCAAACATTTCATACCGAATTTAATTATAATGATTCTATTAATAAAGGTATTACGATTCAGAATAGTTATCCAAAAGGTGGACAAAAATATACAGCTTCAAATGGGAAAAAATATACTTTCGTAATATTTTGGACTTGTATAACCAATAATACAGATAGTAACCTAGAAGTCAAAATGAACTTTTCAGCTGATTCATTCATTGTTCCATCTTCACCAGATGTGAAATTCAATTTGTATTTACCAATGGAAGAAATGACATTTGAAAAAGAATCCTTGTCAAACTATGGTTTGGATTTAAAATCTTTTTTAGACAAAAATATTGATAAACCAACCAAATTAGTTACAAATATTTCCCCAAATGCCTCACATCTTTTTTATATGGTTGTAATTTCCAATAAAGGAGTAAAGGGTACAGTAAGAGCTGGATTTGAATTACAAAAAGAAAAACTAATTTATAAAGTTAATAACTATGAAATTAAGTGTGGGCAAATTGTAAGTGTAAAATAAAATGATAATTCGCTTCCCTAGTTGTCGCTCATTTCTAACAGAGCGACAACTGAGGAAACTTTAAAGTTATCCAAGTTAATGAAAAATCAAGTTTTATTTTTTTTCTACTTCTCTTCAATCTTCTCAATCATTTTTTCTGCATTCGAATTCTTAGGATTTAATTCTAATGATTTTTTGTAGTTGAGAAGAGCCAAATCAGTATTTCCATTGAGATAATAGGCTTCTCCCATACTATCATACGGATTCGATGAGTTTGGAAATTCAGAAATAAGTAGTTGAAATATTTTTATAGCATCTTCTATTTGTTCTTTCTCAATTAATTTATAGCCTAGTTGATTCAGCTCACTTTCATCAGAGAAATTATAGGTTTCAAAATCTTTCTTTTTTAAATCATTGTATAATTTAATTCCTTCTTCTACATTTTCATAACTTTTCTGACGTATAGCCAAATAAATTGATTTTTTAGGAATTTCAAAATTTTCTCCTTTTGAAATATTTTCGACTGCTTGAGTAATTTCTTGTAATCTAGAATTCTTATTATTTGTCATCAAAATGACAATTAAACTCTCTTTTTTGTTGTAATGAGTAAATGCTTCATAGTTGGAAGATGAGCCATGATGTCTATGAATTACTACATCATTATTCTCAACCATTGCATTTCCTAAAGCTGACTGACTATTTTCTGAATATGCTTCTGACAATGTAATTAGAGATTCTTTACTAATTAATTTTTCTGAGTGTAAATTAACTATCCATTTTTGCATGTCATTTATTGTAGGGCAAACCCAGCCTGTAAATTCAATGTCCATAGGTGCATCATCTACCTGCTCATTACTAAAAGCATTCACAAATTGAGGATTTTGAGAGTTAGGGTCGATAATAGAATTATTCATCTCAGTTGGAACAAGTATATTTTTCTTTACAAAGTCATTAAAACTCATCCCTGATACTTTTTCAACAATTCTTCTTTGAAGAAAGACATTATTATTGTTATAAAAATAATCTGTTCCTGCTTCAAAATTCAATTTTTCAAGGTTTTTCAAATCATTAAGAATATCTTGGTCATTTTTGATAGTCTTCCAATTTATTCTTGGTAGACCACTTGTATATTGTAGCAAATGACGAATAGTAACCGTTTCTGCCCATTTTGGTAAGCCTAAGTCAAATTTTGAGACTTTATCATCCAAACTTAGCTTTCCTTGTTCCTTTAACATCATTATAGCAACAGCATTAAATTCCTTTGCAATAGAACCAATATTAAATACAGAGTTTTGGTTGAGTTTGGTTGTTTTAGAAGCATCTATATATCCAAATTCATTCTGATAAAGAATTTCATTGTTTTTAACTACCAAAATATTACCATTAAAAATACCACGCTCATAAGATACTTTCATTAATGAATCTATCTGAGAATGATAAATATCTTCTTTTTTTAGAATAGTGGTATCGTTATTTTTTGAATCTGTATTTTTACAAGCAGTTTGAAAAAAAGCAAAAATAACTAACAGAAGAATTGATTTATACATAGTTTTGTTTTACGAGAGTTTTAAATAATTTATGATTTTATCTAAAGACAAGTGTATAATTCAATAGGTTGCATGAGAACTGGGGTTGTTTTGATCAACATCTTCTATCCATTCAAACAGATATTTTTCATTGTATTCAATTTCAAATTTTTTCAACAGCAATAAATACTCTTCCTTAAAAGTTCTTTTTTTATGATGTTTTGGTTGATTTAATACATATTTTACAACAGTATCTAATGCAGATTTAGAGTAAGAAAATGCACCATACCCTTTTTGCCATTCAAATTTTGTTTTTAGAAACTTCTTTTCTTTTATAAATTTGTTCGAACTCGTTTTTACTTGTTGGACTAATTCTGAAATTGATAAATCTGGTTTCAATCCAATTAATAAATGAGTGTGGTCAGGCATACAATAAATAGCTAATAATTTATGTCCTTTTTCTCTTACAACCCCTGTCATATATTTTTGTAACTCATCTCTAAAACTCTCTTTTATCAAACTATTTCTACCTTTCACAGCAAATACAATTTGAATGTATAGTTGAGAATATACGTTTGCCATATTACTTTTAGCATTTACATTTTGAAAAAATAGTTGCAGAGCAACGCAATATTTGTAGAAAAGTTATCGATTTTGTATTTAAAAAGTTGCAGAGCAACGTAATATAATTGTATTATTTTGAACACAGAATATTAATATTACGTTGCTCTGCAACTTTAATAAACTACCTGTTTTATGTTCTACAAATATTGTGTTGCGCTGCAACTTTGAATTTTAGTATCTACTGTTGGAATCGAACCAACAACTTCACCTTCACTAATTTTGATAAGTAGAAAAATTCGTGGAGGGGACGCACTACCTTTATGCTAGTAGACTTTTTAACTGTTCACATATAAGTTCTAAATCTTTACTACTAAATCTTCCAAAATTTGTTTTAATATAATTTTTGATAGCCTTCTCAAACCTATCACTATTATTCTTTAGTTTTTTTATTCCCTTGTAAGCCCTTCCTTTATCCTCATTTTTCATTTTTTGAAACAAAATTAGTGCTATTTCTTCGTTATTAGGCTTAGATTCTGTTGAAATTAAATAAGCAATATGTTTTACTATTCCTGTAAGAATTAAAAAGTCTGAGTAATTAATTTTGTCTAAACTGTTAGGTTCTTGAAATAAACTTAAACCTTCTAAAAATTTATTATTATTATTTTTTACTTTACTGTGTTTACTTACTACTTCTTGTAAATCTCTGTCTGTATGTGCCATGTAATTTCTTACGAGTCTGTAATAGTCATATATTTCTATTAATTCGATAGAAATATCAATATAAGAGAGATTCATTAAAACATTATCTAGTTTGGTTTCTCCTGTATTAGCTGTTTGCCATTGTTGATTTGGAAAATATTGTTTCCACTCCTTTTTAAAATCTTGTAAAAATTGTTCTGATTGTTGAAAAACAGATGTAACATAATATTGTCTTATTCTTGAGCTAAATTTATCTAAATCCACTCTATCTACTACAACAGAATGTTTTAGAGAAAGCTGTTTGATATAATCTTTTGAATCTTCTTTTCTAGCTTGTTCAATAAATTCTCTAATAGCAAGTTCATTGCATTCAACTACTGCATCAAACTCTCCAAGAGTTTTTTTTAATTTTCTATAAGAAAAGTAAGAAAATTTTGTTATATCTAAATCTCTATCTGCCATTTAATTTCTTTTTTTGTATAAAGTCTTCAATTTACAACATCTATTTCTTAGAACAAATAAAATTTTCACTAATTTCCCATTTCAAACAGAATCAAATACAAAATTATACAGCATCAAATGAAACTAAAACTTCTATTCTCAATTTTATTATTTTCAATAACTACACTTTCTTTTTCTCAAGAAGTCAAAAGCCAAGAACAAGCCTTAGACAGAATCGACCAAATTATGCAAGGTGATAACTTTGTTGGTGTTTTGCCTCAAAATGGTCGTTGGTCGTACGATGGAAAAGAAATTTATTTTTCTAAAAAATCATCTTTAGAACCTTTGCCAACGTGGTACAAACAAAGCATTTCGAATGGAAATCCAATTGGAACACCATTAAAAATTGCTGAAAATGACTTTAATCTAAATCCTCAAAGTTATGTTTTTGGACAAAATAATGACTTTGGAAATTATAATAAAATCAGAACTTCAAAAATAGTTTCTGTTGATGGCGATTTGTATTTGCAAGACGTTCAGAATGGAAGCTCAAAAAGACTTACCAACACATTAGAAAATGAAACCAATCCAACTTTTACAAGAAATGATAGTGCTATTGTTTATCAAAAAGGAAATGATTTGTTCTATTTTTGGCTACAAGGACAGCAAATTGGACAAACACAACAACTTACTTCTTTTGTAGATTCAGATAAAAAAGCTGAGAAATCGCTTTCAGAAGCCGATAAATGGCTCAATCAACAGCAAAAAGATTTATTAGAAATTGTAAGAATAAATAATTTAGAAGATTCTATCAAAAAAACACAACCCAAACCGTATCGCTTGACTGCCATTCCACTCAATGGAAAATATGTTTCTTCGGTTCAGATTAGTAATGACGGACGTTTTGTGATTTACGTCTTGGGAGAATATTCTTCAAAAGCTACTGAAGTTCCAAATTATATAAATGAACTCGGTTATACTGAAAATCTTTCTGCTCGCTCAAAAGTAGGAAATGAAGATGCTGATTTTTCACTTCATGTATATGATAGATATGCAATAGCAAATGATAAAATTGATTTATCTATGTTGCCAAAAATAATGGAAAATCCTGCTTATTATACAGAATATGGAAGAGATATAAAAAGAAATACAGCAAGAAAAGTATGGATTTTGGAAACAAAATGGTCGCCAAATGGAAAAAAAGGAGTTTTTGTAGTTCGTGCAGATGATTCAAAAGACCGTTGGGTTGTAGGAATGGATTTGACAAGTGAAAACGAAAAATTAAAACTCATTGACCATCAACATGATGATGCGTGGATAGGTGGAGAAGGAATTAGTAACTGGCATGCTGCAACAGGAACACTAGGCTGGCAAGATGATGAAACAGTTTATTTTCAATCTGAAAAAACAGGCTTTTCACATCTTTATACCTATAATTTCAAAACAAAAGAACAAAATCAGCTCACAAATGGAAACTTTGAAGTAACTGATGTTTGGCTCTCACAAAAAAGCAAAGGAGATAATAAAACATTTTATATTCGTGCAAACAAAGAAAATTTCCACGAATATCATCTATACAAACTAGGTAAAAAGAATAATTTAGAAAAAATTACTTCTCAAAAAGGAGTGTATGAAGAATTGGTTTTATCACCTGATGAAAATTATTGGATTGCTCGTTATTCCTATTCAAATAAGCCTTGGGAATTAGTCGTTTTTGAGAATAAAACTAATTCAACGCAACGTCAAATTACAAATTCTGTAACTGAGGAGTTTAAAAAACAGTCTTGGTACGAACCCAAAATTATCACTTTCAAAACACTAGATGGCGCAGAAGTTCCTGCACGAATTTATGAACCAGAATCAAACGTGAAAAATAAAGCTGCCGTAATGTTTGTTCATGGCGCAGGTTATTTGCAAAACGTTCATTATGGTTGGAGTTCGTATTATAGAGAATATATGTTTCATAATCTTTTGAGAGAACAAGGTTACACTGTTATTGATATTGATTACAGAGGAAGTCAAGGCTATGGAAGAGATTGGAGAACAGCAATTTATCGCCACATGGGAGATAAAGAACTGGTAGATTATGTAGCTGGCGCAGATTATTTAGTCAAAAATCATGGTATCGATAAAGACAGAATTGGAATCTATGGTGGTTCGTATGGTGGTTTTATGACGATGATGGCAATGTTTAAAGAACCAAAAGTTTTCCGTTCGGGTGCTGCACTTCGTTCGGTTACAGATTGGGCGCACTATAATCATGGATATACAGCAAATATTTTGAATACTCCTTTAGAAGATAGTTTGGCGTATGTTCGTTCTTCGCCTATTTATTTTGCTGATGGCTTAGAAGGCGATTTATTGATTTGTCATGGAATGATAGATACAAATGTTCAGTTTCAAGATGTAGTCCGTTTAGCACAACGACTTATTGAACTCAAAAAAGAAAATTGGGAACTTGCTGTTTATCCGATTGAAGGACATGGTTTTGTATATCCAACGAGTTGGGCAGACGAATACAAACGCATTTATCAACTCTTTGATAGAACAATAGGACAGCCTAAAGAGTAGAAGTCATCTTCTAAGATTTCTATAAAAAATTTAATTAGAAAAAATATAAAATAAAATGAAAGTAACATTTTTAGGAACAGGAACATCGCAAGGTGTTCCTGTTATTGCGTGTGATTGCAAGGTTTGTAAATCTTTAGATTATAGAGATAAGCGTTTGCGTGTCTCTATTCATATTGAGGTAGAGAATAATGAAGGCGAAGAAAAAAGTTTTATTGTGGATACAGGGGCAGATTTTAGGCAGCAATGTCTTCGTGAGCGAATTACAAAACTAGATGCTGTTCTTTATACCCATCAACACAAAGACCACACAGCAGGAATGGATGAGGTGCGTTCGTTTAATTTTTCTCAACAAAAAGATATGCCGATTTATGCAAGAGAAGCTGTTTTAGAACAGTTAAAAAGAGAGTTTGCTTATATTTTTGCAGACTTCAAATATCCAGGTATTCCACAAGTAGAAACTCATATCATTGAAAATAAACCTTTTGAAGTAGAAGGAATAAAAATAACTCCTATTGAAGTTTTGCATTACAAACTGCCTGTTTTTGGATTCAGAATTAAAGATTTTACCTACATCACTGATGTAAATTTTATTTCAGATAAAGAATTAGAGAAGGTAAAAGGAACAAAGATTTTAGTCTTGGGAGCATTACAAAAAGAAAAGCACATTTCTCATTATACCCTAGATGAAGCTGTAGAAGTTATCCAAAAAATAAATCCTGAAAAAGCATATTTGACACACATTAGCCATAAAATGGGACTTCATAAAGAAGTTTCTGGAGAATTACCTCCAAATATTGAATTGGCACATGATGGTTTGCAGATAAAATTGTGATGTATAAAACCTTATTTATGATTTAGTAAAACAGGGTTAAAACCCTGTTCAATTTATAATTCTGCCATTGTCGTCCCCACCGACGATAGTAAAACACAAAAAAACTTATGTTACGCTGTACTAAATAAGGCTTTTAATTTAGTTTTCATCATTTAATTTCTAACAAAAAACCATTTTACACCTTTATACAAACCCACGCCTACATATCCCAAAAGACCTAGTTTTTTCTTTTCTTTAATAGAAATAGTAATGGTAGCAAACTCTTCCAAATTATCTAATTTATTAATTTGTCCTTTCAAAAGGTCTATGTCTTGGGTAATTCTTGCCAGTTCTCGTTCTACTAAAATAGCTTCTTCTACATTTTGAGCCATTTTTAAGAGTTCTAAATAGCGTTTTCTAGTTTCTAAAGCATTATCCAAACGAATTTGAGCATCCCAGTACTGTTCTGTTACATCATTACCATAAATATTTTTACGTGTAACTTTTCCTAATTTTTCAATTTCTTTCACAACAGTTTCAAAATATTCACTCTTTATTCGGATAGTTGTTTCGGTTGTACTCAAACGCCCTACATAACCATCATATTTTTCCGTAATGCGTTCTAATTGTGGATTTATGCTATCAGGAAGAGCAGAAATGAGATTCAAATTTGCTGAGTAAAGTATTTTTCTTTTTTCCTTTGGTGTTTTAGGATTTTTCTGAATTTTATCAAGATTAATTTTCTCTAAACTAGCCGAAGAATTGGAATAATTTCCTTTGTCTTGAGTTATTGCAGCATATTTTTTAGCAGGACGACAAGAACTAAATAAAATAAAACTTGAGAATACTAGTAAAATCAATACAATTTTCTTGAAGATTAAGTTAGTCATAAAACAAAAATTTTAATGGAATAAGTTGATTAAATAATTTTATTCCATGATGCCCAAAACTCTGTTTTTGCATAAAAAGTATTCAAGATTTCTATTTATTCAGTCATTTTTTTATAATTCCTTAATAAACAAAGTGTTAAGCTATTTCGTTTACTGGTTATGAATACAAAAACTATAATATTGCCAATATTAGCTGTTGTTTGTGGCTTAGGATTAGTCGCATTTTTGGGTATTTCAGATAGTTCCCAAAACAATACTGCTAATAAAAAAGTAGAGAATAATGAAAATCTTGAAAATTTAAACATAAATAAATTAAACCAAAAAGATACCTCTATGTCAGATTACAAAGTAAAGAAAAGCGAAAACGAATGGAAAGAAGAACTAACAGACAATGAATACCGAGTTTTGCGTCAAAAAGGAACAGAACGAGCATTTACAGGAGAGTTTTATGACCATCACGAAAAAGGAGTTTATACCTGTGCAGCTTGTCACGAAAAACTATTTGATTCGAAAACCAAATTTGAATCAGGAAGTGGCTGGCCAAGTTTTTATACTACTATTCAAGGAAATGTAAAAGAAATTGCAGACCGTTCTCATGGAATGGTTCGTACAGAAGTAGTTTGTAACAACTGTGGTTCACACCTCGGACATGTTTTTAACGATGGTCCTAAACCAACAGGAATGCGTTATTGTATTAATTCAATTTCGTTAGACTTTGAAAAAGAATAATTTTTATACTAATTCCTATAAAAACAAAAAAGCATTTTGATTGATTTCAAAATGCTTTTTTTACTTCATAATTTGAAGACTGTTTTATCTTTTGAAAGGCGATTTTTTACGAGGTTTTCCTTTTTTATAAGTCTTTGCAGAAGAAACTTTTCCTTTTCTATGAATTTCTCTTCTATTCAATCTTTCGTCTTCATCGTAGTAATACCATTTTCCATTTTTAATGTCTTTATAAAAATTCCCTTCTGCTGAAACCTTTCCATTTGAGTGGTAATAAGTAGCAACACCCCATTTTTTACTTAATTTGTATTCAGTTTCAGAAACTAAATCTCCTTTTGAGTTATATTCTTTTGTAATTCCGTTTTTGTGTCCAAAAGCATACTCTTCTTTGAGATGTGTTTTGCCATTTGAAAAGTAAGTTTCACGTTTGCCATGTAGTTTATCATTATTATAATTTTCTTCTACTTTTTTATCACCATTTGGATAAAAATATTTCCATTCTCCAGCCTTTTTATCATCATTAAACTCAAGTTGTTTTTCTTTATTTCCATTGGCATAATAATGAGTTTCTTTTCTATCCTTTAATGTTTTTCCAAAATCAATTTCTTTTGCAAGATTTCCATTTTCTCTGTAAATTTTGGAAGAAAGCTGTTGTCCAGAGCGATATTTTACTTCTTGTTTTAGTTTTCCGTTGTCATAATAAAGAATGTTATCACCATTTAACTGACCATTTTTATAAATTGCATCCTGTACCAAAATGCTATCTCTTGTATATCTTCTAAAATAGCCATTCTTTTTACCATGAATATTTATGGTTTCTAATTCCAAAATTCCATTGTCGTAATAGCTTTTAAAATCGCCACTCATTTCTCCATCCAAATAGGTTGTAATTGTACGTAAAACTCCGTTTTGATAAAATGTTTTTTCTTCTCCGTTGGGTTTGTTGTCTTTGAAAGTAATTGTTCTTTTAACTTGTCCATCAGGATAAAACTCCTCTACAAAACCATTTATTTTATCCAATTCAAAAGGCGTTTCTGCTTTCAGTTTACCATCAGGGTAAAATGTTTTTACAATTCCATTTAAGTGGTCATTTTTATAGTTTGCTTCTTGTACAATAATTTGTTTTTCATTAAAGACCTTTGCATTTCCATTTCTCTTATCATCTTTACATTCATATTCTGCCATCAAACCACCTTCAAAATAATATTCTTTAAAGACACCCTCTTTTTTTCCTTCTTTATATGAACCAACTAATTTTTCTTTTCCATTTGGATAATATTCGATAGCTCTTCCTTGTATTTCGCCTGCTTTAAAATTTGCAAGAGACTTTAACTCTCCTGTAACATGAAAAAGTTTGTATTCTCCATCTACATTTGTGCTGTCGCTTCCAATAAAATAATATTCTGCTTTTAAGATAGTATTATCCATATCGTAATATGTGCGAGCTACTCTTCGTCCACTCTGATTAGCAGATTTCAAGCGTTCGTTTTCAGCCGTTTGAGTAGAAGCTGAAAGCTGACCAAAAACACAAAAAGGAAGATTGTATAGAATCAAAAAGGCTAAAAAATAGATTGTTTTATTCGTCATTATTTTATTTTTCATTTTTTTATAAAAATATTCTGCTTTTAAAGAAATGGGAGTTGAAAACTCTCAGTCACAATCAAAACGCTTGATTAGAAGTCTTATTGCAGTCAAAATTCTGTCAAAAGCATTATTTTTTCTTAAAACAGATTTTCATTTACTATATATTCCAAAAATATACCAATATAAGACAAACAAAAAAATGATTTTGAGATTCTTATAGAAGATTGAATAAAAAATGGCTATTTTCGCTTATTCAAATACAAAGATTAAAAATATAAATATGGTTTGTTAGATTCTTTTAGAAGTCTCAGACAATTTTCTTGAACGAAATTACACGCTGTTGTTGGTGAGACACCAACAACATCATTTTACTAAACTCTATCTATGCTTGACCGTAAAATAGCTCCTGATTTTCAGCTTATTAAAGCTCACAAACTTCCAAAAATTAATACTCAAAAATTAAAAAATGGTGTTTCATTTCATCAATTAATTACCAAAAACCAACCTGTTTTGGGTTTTCAGATTGCTTTTGAGGCAGGAAGATGTGAGGAAAATAAAGTGGGCATTGCTTCTTTTATGGCAAAAATGCTTTTAGAAGGAACACACCACCATACAGGAAAACAAATTGCTGACAAAATTTCATTTTATGGAGCTTCTATTAATATAGATTCAGGAAATGATTTTACGATTGTTTCTTTTTATACACTAGAAAAGCATTTAGAGCAGCTTTTACCTTTATTAAAAGAAATTTTACAAGAACCTAATTTTCCTCAGTCAGAATTAGACAACTTGAAAAACCGTTCGATTCAAAATCTCAAAATTCAAGAGGAAAGAACAGCCTACTTAGCAACAGTCAAAATTAAAGAGGTTCTTTTTAAAGAAAACCATCCCTATTCAGCTTCTTCAAGTGAGGAAAGTATCAGAGCTATTCAAAGACAAGATATAATTGATTTTTATGAAAACAATATAAAATCAAATCCTTTTGAAGCCTATTTAGTAGGAGATATTGATACAGATTCGGAAAAATTGATAACTGATTTTATTGAAAGTTTCAACGTTGATACTCATAAAAAAGAGAAAGAATTATTACAAAATCCAGCCAATTCGGTTACAAAAATCTATAAAGAAATAGAAGGAAGTGTACAAACTTCTATTCGAATAGGAAGACTTCTTTTTAATCAAAAACATCCAGATTATGCTGCTTTCAAAGTTATGAATATGATTTTGGGAGGTTATTTTGGCTCAAGATTGATGCAAAATATTAGAGAAGATAAAGGTTATACGTATGGAATTTCATCAAGAAATGCAGCTATGAAAAATGGTTCGTATTTCGTTATCGGAACCGATGTAAAAAAAGAAATTTATCAAGATGCAGTTTCTGAAATCTATAAGGAAATTGAAAAATTGAAAAATGAACCTGTTACAGAAGAAGAACTAGAAAATGTTAAAAATTATATGAGTGGAAATTTTCTAGGTTCGCTCTCAACAGCTTTTGCAGTGATGGACAAAATGCAAGACATTCATTTGTATAATTTGGATGAAAATTATTATAATGACTATGTTACCAAACTAAGAAAGGTAACAATAGAAGATGTCCAGAAAGTAGCACAGAAATATTTAGTAGATTTGACAGAAGTTTGCATTGGTTAAATTCGATTAAGTAAAAGTCTGTACTGAAGTTCTGACCAGTTTAATGTTTTTTGTATGTTCAACTCCCTAGAGTTGAACGAAACGCTTCCTCAGAAGCGTGATTCAAACAAATAAATCACGCTTCTGAGGAAGCGAAACATTCAGTTCTGAGGAACTGAATGCACTACCTGCCGTTGTTGGTGTCCCCACCAACGACATAAATATAAAAAAAATGAAATTTTATAAATATCAAGGAACAGGAAACGATTTTATTATGATTGATAATCGTGATAATTCTTTTTCTGAAGAGCAAAAAAAAGACAATCATTTTATCGAAAAGCTCTGTCATCGTCGTTTTGGAATTGGTGCTGACGGACTTATCCTAATAGAAAACCCAAAAGATAAATCCGTTGAAGGCGATTTCATAATGGTTTATTTCAATTCTGATGGAAACACAAGCTCTATGTGTGGAAATGGTGGACGTTGTGCTGTTGCTTTTGCGTACCGTTTGGGGGTTTTTGAAGAAAAAGAAACTACTTTTATGGCTTTTGATGGACTTCATTTTGCAAAAATAGCAAGTGTAGAAAATCAAGAACACGAAATTGTTACACAAGTAGAACTCCAAATGAGCGATGTTTCACAAATAGAAATAAATGCTGACTCTGCTGAAAATACCTACTTTTTAAATACAGGTTCGCCTCATTATGTGAGTTTTTTACCAAAAATAGATAACGAAAAAATACAAAATGGCTTAGAAAATTACGCTGTTGTAGAAGAAGGAAAAAAGGTTCGGTATAATGAAAGATTCAAAAAAGAAGGTACAAATGTTAATTTTGTTGCAAGGAATGCAAATAATTCAGAAAAAAATAGCATTTTTGTAAGAACTTATGAACGTGGCGTAGAAGACGAAACGCTCTCTTGTGGAACAGGTGTAACAGCTTGTGCCATTGCCTACTCTTTATATGAAAAAAACTTGAATACCAATTTAGTCAATATCAAAACTTTAGGAGGAAATCTGAAAGTGCGTTTTGATTATTCTACTATAAATTCCGAACATCATTTTACAAATATTTTTCTGATAGGAGCTGCAACAGCAGTTTTTGAAGGAAATCTATAGCTGATAGCTTCCAAGCTATCATAATAACAATAAACAAAAATTAAATAAAGAATATAAAATTAAATTAATACCATTTCAACGTATTACATTCGTAATTTTTAATTCGTAATTCGTAATTATTCTACTATGAATCTCAAAAACCAATCTCAAAAAGGTAATTCTATCAAGCTATTTCTAGCTTTGGGTTTACTTTTTGCATTTTTTACAGGTTGCTCATCTGTGTATCAAAAAGCAGAATCCGAATTTGATAGAGCAGCATACAATAAAGCAATTACGCTTTATCAGTCTTATTTATCTAAAAATCCAGCCAAAGCTGCCGAGGTAAATTATAAGATTGCAGAAGCCTATCGCCGTTCGAACCGTTTGCAAATGGCTCTTCCTTATTATAACAAAACCAAAGAAGCAGGAACAGACAAACTAACAGCAGGCGACCGTGATACACTTCGCTATTACACAGCCGAAGCATTTAAAGTCAATAAAATGTATGATGCTGCAAAAGTACAGTTTGAAGATTATGTAAAGTTAGGCATCAACCAAAAGCTCAAAACTTTAGCTCAAACAGAGATTGAAAACCTAGAAAATATCAATCAGATTATAGAAGGTAATAAATATGTAACAGTTGTTCCTTGTGATGGAATAAACACAGAAAGCTCTGATTTTGCACCTACAAAATGGATGAACAAACTTGTTTTTTCATCAGATAGAAGAAAAGAAGCTACTTATGAAGGAACAGGACAAGGTTTTTATGATTTGTACAGTTTCGAAACTGAAAACGATATTTCTGACACAACCAATGCTTGTGTGGGAACAGTAAAAATTTGGGGAGGAGATGTTTTTAATAAAGCAGGAACTCATGATGCATCAGCCACTTTTTCGCCTGATGGAAATACTGTTATTTTTGCTCGTAGTGGAAATGGTGATAAAAGAGGAGAATCTGACAAAGAAGTAAGTCTTTATACATCTTCTTTGAGCAATGGAGTTTGGTCAGAACCAAAAGCATTGACCTATGTAAATAGTAGCTACTGGGACGGAACACCACATATTTCTAAAGATGGACAGACACTTTATTTTTCTTCTAATCGTGCTTCTAGCAAAGGAGGCTTAGATATTTATACAGCAAGTTATAACGACAGAGACAAAACATGGTCAAATGTTCAGCGTTTGGGAGACGATATTAATACAGAAGGAAATGAAATGTTCCCTTATATTGATGAAACAGGGCGTTTCTTTTTTGCTTCTGATGGGCAAGGTGGTTTAGGTGGTTTGGATATTTTTGTGCAAGAAGAAATGAAAAATCCTTCAGATACAGATACTACTTCTATGATTAAGAAAGTTCGTAATGTAGGTGCGCCAATAAATAGTGCAGGCGATGATTTTGGACTTACTTTTACAGAAAAAGAAGACAAAGGAGGTTATTTTACCTCAAAACGTGATAATAAAAATGGAATGGACAGCACAATAACAGAAACGAATGATGACATTTATCGCTTTCATTTAGATTCTTTGGATATTCGTGAAGTACGTTATGTGCTTCGTGGAACAGTAGAAGGAATTGATAAAGTAGAAAATACTCGTGAATTTCTTTCAGGTGTAGAAATGGATTTAAACTTAGGAAATAATAATATCGTAAAAGTTTCAACAGATGACAAAGGAAAATTCTTATTTGATACTTCCCTTGTTATTGGAAAAGTATATGATATAGATGTAAATGCAGCAGGATATTTACCAAAAAATGATAACGCTTTTTCTACTGTTGGTCGTGGTTTGGATGAGACTAAACTAACTCAAATGTACACACTTGTTTATTTTGATACTGCTTTTGTCTTGACAAAAGACTTTTTCGTAACAGGTGGAGGGGAAGGAAAAGATATGTTGCCACCAGAGATTGAGATTTTGTATGAATTGGATAAAGATAGACTTACGCCAGAAGCAAAAGAAAAACTAGATAACTTTGTAGTTTTCTTGAAAGAATACTTGGCTATGTATCCAGATGCTAAACTTACAATGGGTTCTCATACCGATTCAAGGGGGTCTAATAGATATAATCAGAATCTTTCTCAACGTCGTGCAAATTCTGCTGTAAACTATATTATTGCAAAAGGAATTTCTAAAAATAAAATAAAAGCAGTAGGGTATGGCGAAAATCGTTTGAAAATACCAAATGCTAAAAATGAAGAAGAACATCAACTAAACCGTCGTACTACGGTGGAAGTGGTTAAGTAAGAAAAGAAAAATGGTTCAAACACAAACATTTGAACCATTTTTTATTTAACTCAATTTGCGTATCACAGACTTCCCAGTCTGTGTAAAGGTAAAAATAGCTTTTTAAGAAAATGCTACTTATTCAGACTAGGAAGTCTGAAATACTCATAATTCACAACTTGAGTTATTTAATAAAATTAAAATATTATCTTTTCTCCAAAACAGCCAAATACTCCACCAAACGACGCTTTGCAATTGGAAAGATAGAATTTTCAAATGAGCAAACAACAGAACTCTGCATCAAAAAGGTAGCGGGATTTGGTAAGTTTCTATTGTTTCTAATAAGATTTATTTTCAGGTTTTCATAAGTTTCAAACTTACTTTTTAGAAGTGTATCTATATGTTGCAAGTTCAATCCTCTCAAAATTTCCTTGGTGTCTGTTTTTTCGAAAAGTGTAATTTTATATTTATAAATCTGAACTATATTATTTAGTTTTTCTTTATTCTGATTTTCATTTACTCCTAAAAATAAATATCCTTCTCTAAAATAAATAGGCGTAATTCCGACAGGAACAATCTCTAAATGCTGATTTATCCAATCATAAATCTGTTTTCCTTCATTTACACTAGCATTGATTTTTGGTAAAGCAAACTCAACTACGCTTTCTATTTCTTGCATCATGTCATCATCTTTCAAAATAGAAGTATAAGTTAATTTTAATTTCTCAAAATCTGCTTTGGAAAGTTTTTTAGGAAATTTGTCTGATAAGAGCTGTTTGTTTTCTTTTATTTGAAGTAGATTATTATAATGAAAAAGCAGTTCTGAAAAAGTAGGATATAATTTTACTTCATCAAATTGTTTTTTTGTGTATTGCAAGTATGCTAAAAGCATATATTTCTTATATTCAAAATCGATAAGACCTTGCGTAATCCAATCTGGAGATAGATAGTTGGTTTTGTTATTCGAAGAATTTGACAATTTCATTAGATAATTATTTGGTTCTCTATCTAAAATAGCAAATATCATTCTTACTTCAAAATCAATTTCAAACTATTATTTAAATAATTGCTATTTTCTAAAGATTTATTTTAAGTGTGTTTTTTGTTTTGGCATCAACAACAGTATAAAATAGTTCGCCTTTCTTTTTGTAGACAGAATCTCCAATGTGTATCTTCTCTATCAAAGAACTATTTATCTTGAAAGTATCTCCATTTTCTAGTTCTATTATCTGATAGCTCACTTTTCGTCCTTCTCTTGCTTCTCTAATCAATTTTATTGTTCCATTTCCTTCTTGATTTAGAATACTTTCTGTGTTGCTTTTATTTAACTTCGAAACCATAATTCCGAAAATAAGCATAAAAAGCACAATAACACCGATTATCACTTTAGTTGAATTTTTCATAATAGTATTTTTTATAAGAAGTTGTTTAAGAATATTTTTTGATAAATTAATTTTCTCTGAACTAAAAATAAATAAAATTCTGTTAGATTGAACAATACTTACCAAGATAAATAATGGAAACAATGGATACTACAACTACTAATTTTACAATTGAGAAACTAAAAAATAAGCATCCTTTTCGGCAATGGCTAGAATGGCAAATTCCAAATACACATTGGAAAATAAAAGGCTACTCAAGAAGTGGTGACAAAACTTTTTTTTATATTCCTCAACTTGATATTTGTTTAGATGCAGCTTTAGCAGAAGGAAACCAATCAAAACACGTTTTTGTTACGCATACACACAACGATCATATTGCAGATATTGAATATTTGTCTAGCAAAAGAAACGTTGAAATTTATTTACCAAAATCATCAGTTTCTTATTTAGAAAAATATATTTTGGTAAGACGAGAACTAAATCATTCTGCGCCCTATAATCCAGAACTGAGAGGAAACTGTTCTATTAAAGGAATAGAAAAAAATGATACTATTTTCTTTGGAAAACATGACAATTATAAAGTAGAAATCGCAGAATGTTTTCATCGTATTGATTGTGTTGGTTATGCTTTTTCTGAAAAAAACCGTCGCTTAAAAGCTGAATATGAAATAATAAAGTGGGAATATTTAGCAAAAAATGAAATGCGAAAGTTTGGAAAGTTTTTAGCAGAAAAGAAAAAAACAGAAGAAGTAGAAGAATGGATGTATGAACCCAAATTTGCTTTTTTGGGAGATACAACTGAAAAAGTCTTTGAGGAAAATTCTTTTTTATTGAACTATCCTGTCATTTTTACAGAATGCACTTTTCTTACAGATGAGCATTTTGAGTATGCAGCAGAAAGAGGACATAGCCATTGGCAAAATTTAAAATCAATTATTAAAGCTAATTCAAATATAATTTTTGTATTGATTCACTTTAGTTTGCGTTACTCAGATACTGAAATTATTGAGTTTTTTAATCAAGAATTAATACAAAATGAAATTTCGAATGTCAAAATTTGGGTTTCTGAAAGCTCTTTACTTCCAGCACAACATCAAAAAAGTTGAAACAATAAAATAGCTAAACTTCAATCGTATGAGGTTTAGCTATTTTGATTTTTCTGATTAAAAACTATTTATTTTTCTTCATATTTTACATTATCAAACTCAACTATTTGAGTTCCACAAGTTATCAGTCCTATTTTTTCAATTTTAGAAAAAAGCATTTCTTCCTTCAATACTTTTTTATCATTGACAAAAAATTCTAACTGTTTATTTCCTAATGATTTTATAGATAAACGATAAGTTTCTTTTCCTTTACTGACAAATCCTGTTGGAACATACTTTGTCGCATAAGTTACTTTATTATCTTGTGCGACGAGTTTAAAAACAGCTTTTCCTGCATTTGTTATCATAAACTCGCCTATTTCTCCATCTCCAGAAATAAATAAAACACCAAAATCTTTTGGCTGCCCCTCTTTCCAAGTTACATCTGTACTTAGTTCCCATTTTTTATCTTGCCTAACAGTTGGTAAAAAGGCTTCTGTACGATGACAAAACTCCTCTTCATTATGATTCATAATAAATTTGCCTTCTTTATTTTCAAAGGTATAACTAAATTTGCTATCCACATCCCAATCTGAAAAAGTAGTCGTCGTCGGATTTTCAAATGATTCATTTAAAATATATTCTCCTGTATCATCATTTTTGATACTAATTTCTTCAAAACCAATAGTTTGGTGGTCGCAAAGCCTAAATCCAATATAATTAAATTGAAAAGGTGCTAATTTTCCTTTTCGGATAAATTTATCATCAATATAATATTCGTAATTGCCTGCCTTTATTTCAATACGTTGTATATGAGCATTTGATTTATCTGTAAAGACTTTGTAATTCCAATCATTATCTGTGAATTTATCATAATAGCGCACTGATACATTTGCTTTTCCTTCTTTACTAAGAGAAAAAATCATGTAGTTTTCATTATTATTGATTAGGTTAATTCCATACATTGCATACGACCCACTTTTCCAATTACTCTTGGTTGTAATAGTGTAGTTTTCTGGAAATTTTATGACTGGACTGCTATTCCAATAACACCATTCATCAATATTGCTTTCATAAATAAACTCTCCATTTTCGATATTTTTTTTATAATTATAACTTTCTTCATTTACAAAAATACTTGATTCTGTTTCAAAGTCTTCTGTATACGAAAACAAAACAGGCTCAACAGGCTTAGGACGAAATAAATAATAGGCTACCGAAATACTAATTAATCCAAGCGCAAAAGCGATTAGATAAAATGTATTTCTTTTTGTTTTCTTTGAAAGTTGTTCTCTTGCAATTTTTTCTAGCTCATCTCTTTTTATTTTTTGATAGATTTTTTCTACATCTTCTTTTTCTAGAGAAGTCATTTCTGCTAAGGCTTCTTTGGTAGCTTCTCTGACAGATGTATCGTCTTGATGGCTTTTGAGTTGTTCATCTTTATCAAAAACTTGTTTTTTGAGCTGTTCTAATATTCGTTTTTCTAGTTCTTCTTTCTCTCTTCTATTTTTTTCTGAATGAGTAGCCATAAGTAAAAATTGATTAATGATAATTTGGTAAATTTTGGTAAAAACAAATTACTAATTATTTTGCTATTTTTTGGAAGAGTTATGGAAAAAAATAAAATAAATTTCAGTCAATGCAGCATTTTCTTAAAAAAAAGGGTCTTGTTTAAAAGTATTTAATGCTTAATTTTGCATCTTATAAAAATCAAACTCAAAAATCATCAATAACGTCATTATATGAATACTCAATCAAAATATAGTATCAAGTATCAATTTATTTTATTCATCACTACTTCATTATTTATTTTTAGTGCTTGTGGAGACAGTGAAACAGAAACACCAAAACCAGATTACAAATCTTTGATAATCGGAAAATATGCAGGAGAGATTGATTTTGGTAGTGATTTAGTATTTAAAGATACTGCAACTGTTTCAGCAGGTAGTGTTGCTGACGAGATAATCTTTACTTACAAACTTTCTCCACCTGATAGTTCTATTACCCTCAAACTACAATTAGTAGATATAAATTCTTATGAAGGTGTTGCGCTAAGAATTCCTGAGCAAACTGTAAATTCGATACAAGTAGCAGGAATTGCCATAAACGATTCAGATGTACGAGGAAGACAAGGATATTTCTTTTATCAAGATGAAAAAGATCAATTACTCAATGAAATAATATTTAAAGTTACAGCAGATGGACTGACTTCTATTCATGATTTCAAAAAAATTGAAGAGTAACTTACACGTAAATAACTGCAAAAAGGCAAACCAAAATTCTGGTTTGCCTTTTTTTATGTCAAAAAATAATTTCTGAGCTATAGAATATTAAAAAAACACAAAGAATGACTAGAATTACGATTTTTCAAAAAAAAACTCTAAACTTTATAAGCAAAGACACGTTTTGAATACAAATTTTAACTACACTTTTAATCAAAAAACAATGAATTTAGTCACAAAATTCATTTCCAAACTATTCAACGAACCTATCATGAACTGGAATAAATTAGAAACTCCTGAAAAACTGCAAGAAATCATTAAAGATTCAAGTACAACTCCTGTTCTTATTTTCAAACACAGTACACGCTGCTCTATTAGTTCCATGGCTCTTTCTCGCTTCGAACGTCAATGGAATCAAGAAAAAATGGGAAATGTACAGCCTTATTATTTAGATTTAATTCAGTATAGAAATATTTCAAATATGATTGCAGAAGAATTGAATATCAATCACGAATCACCTCAAGTTCTATTAGTAGAAAATGGAAAATGTACTTACAATGCTTCTCATTCAGCTATTTATTTTGATGATTTGGTGGGAAAAGCACAGATTTAGATATTTAATAATTTAGGGAAAAGATAATACAAATTTTAATCAAACTCATTCTTACTTTTTACAAACTCATTAAAATTCATGAAAATAGGAATCGTCTGTTATCCTACTTATGGTGGAAGTGGTGTAGTAGCTACAGAACTAGGAAAAGCACTTGCAGAAGCAGGGCATCAAGTTCATTTTATCACTTACGACCAACCTTCACGCCTTGCCCTTTTGAGTGGCAACATTTTTTATCATAAAGTCGATATCAGAACATATCCACTTTTCAAATATCCTCCCTATGAGCTTGCACTTGCCAGTAAGATGGTAAATGTAGTTAAGTGTGAAAAACTTGACCTTTTGCATGTGCATTATGCCATTCCTCATGCCTCGTCTGCCTATATGGCAAAGCAAATTTTGAAAACAGAAGGAATCCAAATTCCAGTTGTTACAACTTTGCATGGAACAGATATTACCCTTGTTGGAAAAGACCCTAGTTATGCGCCTGTTGTGACATTTAGCATCAATGAATCGGATGGCGTTACAGCAGTTTCGGATAGTCTTCGTCAGCAAACGTATGATACATTTAAGGTTACAAAAGATATTGATGTTATTCCCAATTTTATTGATTTAGAACGTTTTAAAAGACAGAAAAAAGACCATTTCAAAACAGCTATTTGTCCGAATGGAGAAAAGTTAGTGGTTCATACTTCTAATTTTAGAAAAGTAAAACGTATTGATGATGTTATAAAAGTTTTTGCTAAAATCAGAAAACAGATTGAAGCAAAATTACTACTTGTTGGAGAAGGTCCTGAAAGAAGTCCAATGGAAGAACTTGTAAAACAGTTAGGACTCTCGGATGATGTTCGTTTTTTGGGAGAAATTGAAGCCATCGAAGAAGTTTTGTCGGTAGCTGATTTATTTGTGATGCCTTCAGAAACAGAAAGTTTTGGTTTAGCAGCTTTAGAAGCAATGGCATGTGAAGTACCTGTCATTTCAAGTAATGCAGGTGGACTTGTAGAGCTGAATGTACAAGGTGTGAGTGGTTTTATGAGTAATGTGGGCGATGTAGAAGATATGGCAAAAAATGCTTTAGTTATCTTAGATGACGCTAATTTACCTACTTTTAAAGAAAATGCACTCAAAAGAGCAAAAGAATTTGAACTTTCAAATATTTTGCCTTTGTACGAAGAAGTGTATCATAAAGCTGTTGAGAAAGTGAAGGGAGTGGCTGTATAATTTTGTATTTATTCATGGTGGAAATTTTAGATAGAGAAGATAAAGAAGTAGAAACCAAAAAATCAAATGGTTGGATACCTGTTTTGATAACAAACTTTATTCTTATCTTCATTGGTCTCTGTATTTATACCTTAGACAATGAGGCATTTTTTATAGTAGTATTTATAGGAGGACTTTTATTAATTTTAATCAATGCTTTGATGGCAATTAGTTTATTTTTTCTATCTTCATCTAATTGGAAAAAGTGGGCTATTGTTTTAGCAATTATCCTACTTTTGATTTTAATACTATTTTCCTACTTCCTTTTTATATTTGATGACATTGATTTTAATAAATAGATAATCATGACACACCAATACATCAAAATTTTTACGGATTTTGGTTTCAAAAAATAACTCATAATAATCTACACACAAACTAAATAAAAAACATGTTTTCATTAAAAGATAAAGTCGCTCTCATCACAGGCGGCGCAAAAGGAATTGGAAAAGCTGTTGCCGAAACGTTCCACAAAGCAGGTGCAAAAATCGTAATTTGGGATTTGGACGAGGAAGGACAAAAAACGGCTGATTCTTTAAACGGAAAATTCTATAAAGTCAATACGATTGATAGAGAAGGATTAGAAAAAGCAACTCAGCAAGTAATTTCTGATTTTGGTAGAATAGATATTTTGGTAAATAATGCAGGGATACTTAGAGATTCTTCATTTTTGAAAATGACAGACAATCTTTGGGATGATGTTATTAATGTCAATCTTACAGGTGTTTATAACTGTGCAAAAGCAGTCGTTCCACACATGAAAGCCCAAAAACAGGGAAGAATAATCAATGCTTCTTCTATTGCTGGTGTCTATGGGAATTTTGGACAAACAAATTATTCGGCTGCAAAAGCTGGCGTAATTGGTTTTACAAAAAGCCTTGCTAGAGAAGTAGGAAAAGATGGAATTACAGTCAATGCCATTGCACCAGGTTATATTCAAACTGAAATGACAGCTTCTATTCCACAAGAATTTCAAGAAAAAATTATTGCTTCTATTCCTGTTCGTCGTGCAGGAAAGCCTGAAGATGTCGCAAATGCGTATTTGTATTTAGCCTCAGAAGAAGCTAGTTTTGTTAATGGTTCTGTCTTGCATGTAGATGGAGGAGGAATTCTTTAAACAGTTACCAGTAATCAGTAATGTAGTTACCAGTTAATTTCAAATACCTCAACGACGGCAAAGCCTCGTTGACGGTTGCATGTAGTTCTATTCTATATTCAGTTGTATTTTCAAAACCTTCCAACTAAAAAAATAAAAATCATGAAACCTATTTTCAGTTATTTTATTCCTATTTGCGCTTCTTCTATTTTACTTTTTTCGTCCTGTAATGATAACCAAAGTAAAAAAACAGATTCTGAAATTTCGGCTTTAGATTCTCTTGAAAACATTGATACCACATCAATTAACATTGAAGTTGATGAATCAGAAACGGCTACTATGCAAATGCCTTTTGTTCAAAAGAAATACTCTAAAAGTGTAGATGAAGTTTATAATTCTATCAAGTCAGCAATTGAAGCAAATGAAAACCTCAAAATTATTGCAGAAGTAAACCATTCGGAAGCTGCAAAAGGTGTAGAAATGGAACTTTCTGAAAATCGTTTGATTATTTTTGGTAACCCAAAAGCAGGAACACAGCTAATGCAACAAAGTCAAGCTGTTGCAATAGATTTACCAATGAAAATACTCGTTTATGATGATAAGGGAACAACAAAAGTAATTTATAATAATGCTTCAATTCTGATGAATCGCTATGAAATTACGCTTCCAAAATTAGAAGAAAAAATGAATGCAATTTTAGATAAAATTACTATCTCAGATATAGAAGAACCACAATTACACAAATTGAAATTAGAAAGTAATTTAGCTGATTTACAGACAAAAGAAAGCACTTTATCAGTAGATAAAGCAAGTCAAAAACTAGAGAAATTACTCAAAGAAAAAGAGTTTAAACTGATTGCAAAAATAGAACACGATAAAGCAGCCACAAATGCAGGTTTGCAGCTTCGTTCTACTCGTTTGTTTATCTTTGGGAAGCCACAAGTAGGAAGTCAGTTAATGGCATTGAATTCTACTATGGGTTTGGATTTACCTATGAAAATTCTTTTATGGGAAGATGAAAATGGAAAAACACAGGTAAGTTATTTTAAAGGTTCATTTTTAGCAAATCGTCATGGTATTGATAATCAAGAACTGACAAATAAAATTGATGAGGTTTTGGAAATGATTAGTGGTGAGATTTTGAAGTAATAAATTTTTTACTAACTTAGTTCAAGTGTCGATACTTGAACTAAGTTAATGGAAAAAATATTTATTTAAGTCTGCTTTATGTATAGAATTAGGATAAAATGTTATCCTATCTTGTTCAATGCTTTGGTCTTCTATAACACCAAATACTTCACCAGTAGGTTTTATCAACAAAGAATGTCCCACATATATATAGTCTCCCATAACTATATCTGAATTTATATATCTAGCTAATTTTATAGCATACCTAAGTATTTGACTATTTTCATAATCAATCATTGTATCAAGATTGATATGAGTTTGATTATCATTTTGGAAAACTTCTATACCAAAAATTATTAACTCTATATTATCAGATGATAGATTAGGATTTTTTTCGTATAACAAATCATAAAATTCATTTTTTGAAATAAAATCTATTTTTTGTGGCTTTAATATATTAGAAAATGCTTTCCTGAACTCATCAAGTTCTATTTTTTTTTAAATAACCCACTCTATAAAACTCATATTATTTCTATTATCTTTTAAATGCTCTTAGTTCAAGCATTGAAACTTGAACTAAGTTGCTAATTATAATATTAAGAAGGCAGTTCCATTTCCTTATTCAAATTTTTAATCGTTTCTTCTGGAACTTCATTAATATCCAAAACCATCAGACCATCAAGCGCATTATTAAATTTTGGATCAAGATTGAAAGAAATAATCTTTGCATTAAGTTGAATATATTTTTTGAGTAAAACAGGCACAGAATGACGATTTGGTTCTAAATCCCACAAGAGTTTGTCTAATTGAGCCAAATCATGTGCACCTTCAAAGAGTGCATCTGTATCTAATAAATCTAATTTTGGCTTGAATTCTTTTCGTGGAGCTACTAATTTTGATAATTTTTCATCATAAAAATAACGCTGAATAAACTCTACAATTAGGGTTCTTGATGCTTCTGTATAATTGCTACTAATACTGACAGGGCCTACTAAATAACGATATTGAGGATTTTGGAGCAAGAAAAACAAAATTCCTTTCCAAAGTAAGAATAAAGGCAATCGTTTTTGTTGATATTCTTTTGTAATAAATGAGCGACCAAGTTCTAACGATTTCTCTAAATAAGGCGTAAACTCATCATCCATTTTGAAAAGACTTTCCAAATAAAAACCCTTTTTACCAAAACGACGCATAATTTTGTCGCCTCTGCCTACACGATATGCACCTACAATTTTTTGCTCATCTTTATCCCAAATAAATAAATGATGATAGTACAAATCAAATTCATCTAAATCCGTTTTTTTATTTGTTCCTTCCCCTACTTCTCTAAAAGTAATTTCACGAAGTCTTCCAATTTCACTCAAAATAGTCGGAATTTGATTTGAATTGGCTACATAACCTTCATAGTTTTGCTGCACAAAAAGTAACTTGTCAGCTTCCTTGAGCTTCTCTACTTCCTTTATTATTTTATCTTTTGAATTTTCTTTTACAATTTCTTGAGGTTTGGAAGGAAAAGTAAAGGAAGGATAATAGAATTTTTTCACTTCCATTGTCGAACCCAAAGCATAAGTTTTGGCTCTTAAAAAACGTCCAAAACGTTCTATATCATCAAAATCTTCTTGGCTTTTTACAGAAATAGGATGTCCAATTCTTATTCTTACTTCTTCGCCTTTTTTATTAAACATTTCACGAGGAATAGAAGCTGTTCTTAAAAGTGGATGTAGTTTTCCTATCAAATGAAAAATACGACTATTACTTCCTTGAAAATAAATGGGAACAATAGGAACTTTTGCTTTTTTGATGAGCTTGATAGCAGGAGTTTGCCACTGACGGTCAGAAATTGTTTTTAATTCTGGTTGATAACTAGAAACCTCACCAGCAGGAAAAATACCCAAAGGTTTTCCTTCACGAAGTTGAGTAAGGGCAGCCTTCATTCCAGCCATACTAGAGTAAGCATCTTGATGATTTTCTAAAGGGTTTACAGGAATTACGTAAGGAGCTAGACGTTCAATTTTCATTAATAGAAAATTTCCCATTACCTTAAAATCTTTATTTTGTTCTACCAAATAACGCATCAATAAAAGTCCGTCAATCACTCCAAAAGGATGATTAGAAACTGTAATAAATGCACCTTCTTTTGGAAAACGCTCTAATTCTTGTTCGTTAACAATCGTTTTTATATTCAAAAACTCAAAAAAGGACTTCAAGAAATCTAGTCCTTCGTTGTTGGCAATAGCTTTATAAAGGTCATTTGCTTGCTGTAATTTCAAGGTACGCATTAGCAAACCTGCAAACAGTTCGATGTGGTATTTATTGAGTTTTGTAGCTTCGATAAAGTCTTCTTTACCAATTAAATCTTTTATTTCATTATGCAAATCTACGTCTAAGTTAGAATTGATGTTTTCTGATTTTTCTATATTTTCCATAGTTGAATAGTTGTTAAGTTATTTTTGATTTCAAAGAATTACCTTAGTTTAATCAAAATAAGTAAGCATAATTTGGTGGTTTTTAATAGTGTCCACAATATAAGAAAGTCAATTTAGAATAGTCTAAAATCAAGACTAAAAAATCTCAAAAGTAATGTTAATGTAGTATAAAGCTAAAAATATCCATTCCTCAACTAAATTTTAGTTTTTTGAAATGGATATTTTCTTCGAAAGCTAAAGCATTCGTTATATTTTACTCACTTTAAAGAGTAAGCTACAAAATTTTACATTTAAAAATCGTCTGCGCTTAGTCTTCCTTCGTCTTTGTAGTCACCATAGTTTTCGTCATCTTCATCTGGAGCTGGTGGAATATCCAAGCTATCGATAAGTTGTTCTATTTCAGCAGCCTCTTCTTCTGTTTTATCAACAAAAAATTCTAAATTAGGAACTTGTCTAAATTGATGTCTAACACGTTTTCCTATTTCGCTACGAATTAAGCCACTTTTTTTCTCAATTTCTTCCATTACTGCATATTGTTTTACAGGAGGAAAAACACTGACATAAATTCTGCAAAGCCCTAAATCAGGAGCAGATTTTACAGCCGTAATTGTAACTAAAGAATCTTTACCTATATTTTGAAGTTGAAAAATTTCGCCTAAATCTTTTTGTATAATTTTTGAAACTTGTTTTTGTCGTTGTGTTTCGTTGTGCATACTACTATTTTTTCGTTATAATTTTTTGATTGATTTACTTAAAAGTAACTAATTAACGTATCGAAAAGTTCGTTTTTTATTTGCGAAAGCTAAAGCATTCGGTACAATTTACTCACGCTAAAGCGTAAGCTACTATCTAAAAACTGCTTTTGTAGCTCCGTAGCCAAACTTATCTTTATATGCATCTTGATAATATTTTACGTGTGGATGCTGACTAAGTCTTCTATGAATTTCTTGTCTTAATTTTCCAACTCCTATTCCATGAATAAAAATAATTGATTCCATATTGGCTGCCAATGCTTTATCCAAATAAATTTCAAAATGCTCTAATTGCATCGTAATAATTGCCTCATTTGTCATTACATCGTAATGGTCTGGCGATAATTCTTCGATATGCAAATCAATTTCAGAGGGTGGAGCTTCTGTTTTGTAAGGAGAAACTTTTGAGCTATTTTCTATAATTCGTTCTCTAAGACTATTTACATCAATAACTTGTGGTTTTTCAACTGGCAAATCAGGCTGAATTTCTCGTCCTTCTACTCTAAAAAGATAGGATTCTGCTTCCAAAACTGGTGCTGTTCGTTTGATTCTGAAAAAAGAATTATTAAAACCCATTTGAAAAAATAGGGTTTGTTTAGGTTCAAAATTTCCTTCTTTGAAAAATATAGCTCTAATAATGAGAGGTTTCCAATTATTAAATTCTTCTCTACTTAGTCTATGAACTCTTGGCGCATCTTTTTTATCTATTTGTTCTGAAAAAAGATGTTTTTCATGACCATTTTCCAGCTGCTCACTTACTGTAACGAGCATAGAATAAGCCATATTATTTACCAAATAAACATTTAATAATTTATCATTAAAATCAGTAAAGGCAAGATAAATTCCTTCCCCGACAGTAGACTTTTTCACTTTTTTGGTGGGTTTGAAAAGTGGCTTTTTCTCTTCTTCCACGACTGAAACAGGCAATTTTTTACCAAAATATTTTTCTTCTTGTTTGTGGATTAAAACCACTTCAGCAGCCATAACAGGCAAACGAAAACCTTCTTCTATTTCAATTTCTACTTGTCCGTGTTGTAATATTTTTGTGATAACACCTTCTTCTGTTCCCGAAAGCATACGCACTTTATCGCCTATTTTCATTTTTTATTGATTCTATTTTGAATTATCGTATTATTTTTTGTGTAAAAATACAGCTTTTGAGTTTGGTAAGCAAGAGGAGAGTTTTTTGAAGTATTTAGCTAGTTAATTCAAAGTTACTCTTGTTGCAAATAATTAAATTTATTGTCTTTCCAAAAAGTAAAATTTCCTCCACAAGCCTCTGCTGCATGAAGCAAAAAACAGTCGTAAGTTAAGAGTACTTTATCTTTTTCTAGAACTTTGTCAAAATCTATCCAATCTTCATCATAATTAGACCAAAGAGGAGTTCCAGCATTTATTTTTACAAAAACTCCGACCCATTCATAACCATCTTCTTTACTCAAAAAAGTAACTTTTGGTTCTTTTGAAGTTGCATTATAATTTAGAATAACTATATTTTTGTCGTAATATCCTTCCTGATTTTGCTCTTTTCTTTTTAGTAGAATGGCTGTATCAGTAATTTTATCACCCAAAAAATCACCTTTTAAGCAAAATATATCATTTTCTGTATCTAATTGATAATCTTTGAGTTGAGTAAATTTTGAAAAGCCTTCTTGTATTTTAGCTACAAAAGTTTGTTCATCATCCAAAAAGATATTGAATACAAATCCTTCTTTTTGGTCTTCTGTTGCATAACATGAAAATGTGTGAGTAGAAATTTTTACCCAATATCCTATTCTTTGTTTTCCTGCAATAAGAAGTGTATCAACATACTGCTCTGTTTCGTCTGATAAATGAATACGTGTTCCAAACTCAAACTTTCCTAATACTTTTGAGGAGATACTGGGATTTTCTCTAATAATCAATCCATTTTCAGCAGTAACAAAACAAATAGAGTTTGCTACTAGAGCAGAACTATATAAAAAAGAAAAAAATAGAAAGATATAAAATAATAGATTCGATTTCATAGTAAATTGATTTTTCTCGTCATTTTAATCATTTTTCCCTCGGCTTTAGTTCATCAAGTTGGTGTTTTTTTTCATTCCATATAAAGATAGCTGGCTCAAAATGAGAATAAAAACCAGACGAATCTGTAGGATTAACAATTAACATTCTACTATTCTTTCTAAAGTCATAACCAATAGAACTGTGTGGTAAATCATATACGTTTCCATCAATAACATCTACTATCGCTCCATGAACACAAGGCGCACCACACCCCCAAGTAATTAGTGAATAATGCCCTGCAAAATTAGTCCCTTCACTTTTATAACCTTGGGTTAGCATTGTTTTATATTGCCTAGCAATCAGATTACTTTTATAATTAATTGCTGCTTGATTTGCTTTGTATTTTTTTGAAACTTCAAAATCTTCAAACCAAATGAAAGGATTGAATTTTAATTTATGAAAGTAGATTTTATCCTTGTCAATTGTGGTATCTCCTACAATTTCAAAATCATCACTCTTGTAAATTACACCAGAAACCTCCCATTTATTCTTTTTAGGTTTCAATTTTTCGTTACTGACTATAACACTGTCTTTTGAATCGTTTTCTATGACAGAAGAATTATTTTCAGTTTGACAAGACACAATAAAGCACACCAATAAAAATAGAGCAATGCGTATCATATTTTTTTAGTTTAAAAACCTACTTCAATTCCTCTCTCAAAAACTTAGCTGTATAACTTTTCTTATTTTTGGCTACTTTTTCAGGAGTTCCTTCTACTAGAATCTGTCCACCTGCTGCGCCTCCTTCTAAACCTAAATCTATAATCCAATCAGCTACCTTAATTACATCTAAGTTGTGTTCGATGACCAAAACAGTATTTCCTTTTCCTACCAATTTATCCAAAACATCTAGTAAAAACTGAACATCTTTAAAGTGCAAACCTGTTGTAGGTTCATCAAGAATATAAAACGTTTTTCCTGTGTCTTTTTTCGAAAGTTCGCTTGAAAGTTTTACTCGTTGTGCTTCTCCACCTGAAAGAGTTGTGGCATGTTGTCCTAAAGTAATATAACCCAAACCAACATCATTGAGCGTTTTGATTCTGCGTAAAATATTAGGCTGATTAGCAAAAAACTCTGATGCTTCTTCTACACTCATATCTAAAACATCGGCAATAGATTTTCCTTTAAAACGAATTTCTAAAGTTTCTCTGTTGTAGCGTTTTCCTTTACACATCGGACATTCTACATGAACATCTGGCAAAAAGTCCATTTCTATAAGTTTGCGTCCTGCACCTTCACACTCTTCACAACGTCCACCTTTTACATTAAACGAAAATCTCCCTGGTTTGTAACCTCTAACTTTTGCCTCTGGAAGCTGTGTAAACAAAGCACGAATATCTGTAAAAACACCTGTATAAGTAGCAGGATTTGAGCGAGGAGTACGACCAATAGGAGACTGATCGACTTCAATAACCTTATCAATATTCTTTAAACCTTCAATTTCTTTATACTCTAAAGGCGTTTTGACTCCTCTGTAAATATGTTTGTTCAGAATTGGATAAAGCGTGTCATGAATCAATGTAGATTTTCCAGAACCTGAAACGCCTGTAATACAAATCAGTTTGCCCAATGGAAAATGTGCTGTAACATTTCTCAAATTATTTCCTATCGCACCTTTCAAAACCAGCTCTTTGTCGTTTCCTTTTCTGCGTTCTGTCGGAACTTCTATGCGTTTTTGATTATTTAGATATTGCGCTGTTGTGCTATTTCCCTTCAAAAATTCGGTTGGCGTTCCTGCTTCTACCACTCGTCCTCCATGTCTTCCTGCACCTGGTCCTATGTCTATCAAATAATCGGCTGCCAACATCATATCTTTATCATGTTCGACAACAATTACTGTATTTCCCAAATCACGCAAATCTTGTAACGCCTTTATCAGTTTTACATTATCTCTTGAATGAAGTCCTATACTTGGCTCATCCAAAATATACAAAACTCCGACAAGTTGAGTTCCGATTTGAGTTGCCAAACGAATACGTTGTGCTTCTCCACCTGAAAGCGTTCTTACAGGTCGATCAAGGGTTAGATAATCCAAACCCACATCCAACAAAAATCCGATTCGTTTTCTAATTTCTTTCAAGATTTCGGCAGCAATAATATTTTGTCTTGCTTCCAAACGGCTTTCAATGTTTTCAAAAAATTCTCCTAACTGATTGATGTCTTTTTGAGCTAATTCAGATATATTTTTGTCTGCAATTTTGAAATATAAAGATTCTTTTTTGAGCCTTGCTCCATCACAATCTGGACAAACTGTAATGGTCAAATAATCTTGTAAACTTGATTGTTGTTTCGAACTTCCACTTTCTAATTGATATTTTTCTAAATAATCGATGACACCTTCAAATTCACTGTTCCATGTTCTGTCAGAAGACTTGGCTTTTACTTTTACAATTTCTTTCGAACCATAAAGTATTTTTTGTTGGATTTTCTTATCAATTTCTTTCCAAATAGTCGTAATATTTACCTTTTGACTTTTCATAAAGGCAGCCAATTTCTTAAAAAAATACGTATCACGGTATTCTCCCAAAGGCGCAATCGCTCCTCTACTAATACTTAATGTTTCATCTGGAATAATAGACTCTTCAGTAAGCTGTTCGATTTTGCCCAAACCATTACAGGTCTGACACATTCCATAAGGCGAATTGAACGAAAAAATATTTGGTGCTGGTTCGTCATACGCAATTCCTGTAGTGGGACACATCAAAAAACGAGAGAAAAAACGAGCTTTCGTACTCTCATGTTCTTGAACCATCACAATTCCATTACCTACTTTCATAGCCGTTTTGAGTGATGCCATGATTCGCTTTTCATCATCTTTGGTAACAATAATTCTGTCCACAACTACCTCAATATCGTGCGTTTTGTAACGGTCAGTTTGCATTTTGGGAACAAGTTCCATTATTTCTCCATCAATTCTAACTTTTGTATAACCACTTTTACGAAGCTGTACAAAAAGCTCTCTATAATGTCCTTTACGTCCTTTTACAACTGGCGCAAGAAGCACCAATTTTTTATCTTTATAATCTTCAAAAATTATCTCTAAAATCTGTTCTTCTGTTTGGCGAATCATTCGTTCACCTGTATTGTACGAATAGGCAATACCTGCACGAGCATAAAGCAAGCGCATAAAATCGTAAATTTCTGTTGTCGTTCCTACCGTTGAGCGTGGATTTTTGGAAGTCGTTTTTTGTTCGATGCTAATTACTGGACTCAAGCCATTAATTTTATCCACATCTGGACGCTCCAAGTTTCCCAAAAAAGAACGTGCATACGCCGAAAAACTCTCCATATAACGACGCTGCCCCTCTGCATAAATGGTATCAAAGGCAAGCGACGATTTTCCACTTCCACTAATCCCAGTAATGACAATGAGTTGCTGACGAGGAAAAGAAATATCAATATCTTTCAAATTATGCTCTCTTGCTCCAAAAATCTCTATAAAATCGGTTGTGTTAGGATGATTTCCATTCGAATGAATAGAATCTACAACTGTTTTAGTTTGTTCTGTTTTGCTTTTTGATTGTTTTGTCGTCTTACTTTTGTTTTTTTTGGGAGTAGCTGATGCCATAATTATATTCTAGGGAAGTAAATTTCTATATTATTTTTTACGCTAAACAAAGGTAACAAATTTATAGCCTTTTGGTTAGAATTTTAGCAAGATTTGGGTTTGTGAGGGTAGGTTTTTCGTTAATTTGAAAGAAAGGTTATAAATTTACTTTTGTAATCAATAGAACTAACTGTATAAAAATTATGAAATCACTTGAAGAAAATTTTACTGGAAATGAAAAAGATATAGCTACCAATTTTGAACGAAAAAAAACGATAATTCTTCTAAATACATTTTCATTGAATATATTGATAGAGTTAATCACATAAATATAACTTTCATAAATTACTTTTTAATAAAAATATGACAAATTCAATTACAATTCTTTCAAACAGTCCTATTTTACAAGAAAGTCGTCAAGACCCAATTACTGGGGATTTGATAAAAGAAGGCGATAAAGTTGTTATTTGTGCAAGTTGTAAGTCTGCTTTTTTAGAAGGAAGTTGGAAGTATTTAGGAGAAAAGCATTGTAATCAAACTGAAACGTTAAGTCAAATTCCTGCTAAACAGGATTTTAAGTTTGTCAAAAGATTAAAGAAACTAGAACAGGTTATTTTTTCGGCTGAAAGTTATGGAGGAAATACAGCTTTAATTGTAGCCGTTCCGACAGGAATTATTAGTTTTATTATTTCTATTTCCTTAGTACTTAGTTTTATACAAATGCCTTTGCTGTGGGGAGTTGTGGGTTTGCTAATAAGTATTCCTTTTATTTTTAATGCTTTTCAAACAAAGGGAATTGAAGTAAAAGAAACAGCTATTTATATCAAAAAAGGATTTGGTAGAAAAAAGAGGATTGCTATTTCTGATATAAAGCAAATTGAATTTATATACCACAATGGTTTTGAACATACTCAAATGTTGAAAAATGGAGAGTATATTTCGTCTATTTCCACTCCTCCTACAATTCGTTTGAAAGGGAAAAACTATTCTACTAGTTTTACTATTAGCGAATATGATTTTAATAGAAATAGGGAGAAAGTAGTAGAGTTTTTTAGTAAAATAGCAAATATTGTCTCAGTTCACTTAAACACTAATGAAAAAGACTTTATAGAAGAGTTTGAGGCTAAAGTTTCAAACGTAAATATAAAAACAGGATTAGAAGGTATAAAAGATTTCTATGGAATATGGCATCCGTATGGTCAATTGCATTAATTATTTCTTACAAAAAAATCTTATTTTCCGTACCTTTGTCATTATTTTCATTCTCAAAAAACAAAATCTGAAATTATGATTCGTCCGATATACGTATATGGTCATACTGTGCTTCGTAAAAAAGCAACTGATATAAAACAAGATGGTTCTATTGATGTAAAAGAACTCGCAAATGATATGTTCGAAACGATGTATTCGGCAAGTGGTGTAGGCTTGGCAGGTCCTCAAATTGGTCTTGGAAAACGTATTTTTGTTGTCGATGGTGGTGCAATGGATGAAGAACTAGACGGCTTCAAAAAAGTATTTATCAATGCTGAAATTTTGGAAGAAGAAGGTGAAGAATGGACTTTTGAAGAAGGTTGTTTATCTATTCCACAGATTAGAGGTGAAGTTTCTCGTAAACCAAATATCAAAATTCGTTATTATGATGAAAATTGGGAGCTTCATGAGGAATCTTTTGATGGAATTGCTGCCCGAATTATTCAGCACGAATACGACCACATTGAAGGTGTGTTGTTTACTGATTATCTTTCTCCACTTCGAAAACAACTTTTGAAAGGAAAATTAGATAAAATTAGCAAAGGAAAAATAGCTGCTGATTATAGAGTTACATTGCCTAAAAAGTAGTTTCTTTGCAATTTTTTACCGAACGGTTCGCTCAAAACGAACCGTTCGATAATGAAAAAGTCTTTTAAAAAATAAAATTCGTAATTCTAAAACTATTCTTTCTCAAAAGCCCCAATATCAGGATTAGAATCTCTGGCTTTGCCTTCCAAATCTATCTCTAAGCCAATATCAAGACCAGCATTTATGGCAGGACTGAGCGAATCTAACCCATACTTTCCATTAAAAGCATCTTCAAATTTTGGATCTTGATTTAAAATATTTGGTAATGATGCATCTACAAGTTTAGTTTTCAGAAGATTAGCATTCCAAAATGTTTGAAAGCCTGCTTGAGGAGAAGCAAATAAAATCAATTCCTCGTCTATACTTCCCCAAATAATGTTATTTATAAAATAGGCTTTTAAATCTTCTCTGATAATTTGTTCATTTCCTGTTGTATCTACAAATGCTAAGGTATTTGAAAGCTCAAAAGAAGGTTCTTCTCTAAAAAAATTAAATCCAAAATTGGCAAACGTATTATTATAAAAATAATAATTTCCTCCTGCTCCTGCTGAAAAAGTTCGATTCAAACAATTATGAATAAGTGTATTTTGAATCAATACATCAGAATTCAAACAAAAAACACCAGCGTCAGCCATATTTCTGATAATCGTATTTTCAATAACCAAATCTGGAATTGTATCATTATCAGGCGTTCCAAAACGTATTCCTGTTTTGGCATTTTCTATCATGGCATAAGAAATTCTATTATTTTTACTATTTTCTCCAAACAAGATTCCAAACCATTGTCCTAACGCATTTTCAAATGCTCCATCATTTCTAAAACTTCCTAGCTTTACATTTTCAGTTGAATTTCCATTTATTTCCAAAGAACCAGCTACCAAAAGAGCAGCATCTGTCAGAAAAACCACTTTTACACCTGCTTCTATGGTTAGTTTACAATTCTCGTCTACCAACACATTGCCTTTAACAATATATGGCTTTTTTCCACTCCAAACAGTCTGACAATCCAAAACAGAATCTTCTAATAAAATCCCATCTTGTAACCACACAATCAAAGGCAGTTTTTCAATATTTCCATTACTTTCCACCACCAAAAAATCTTCTAATTTGGTAATTCCATCAGTATTCAATGTAGGAGGAATAATATCTAAAAAGATACGTAAACTATCATTTCCTCTCAGAAAAATATCTGTTGCTTCTTGTCTCTTAATTCCATTTATAGTCAAACGAAAAGGTGAGTTTTCTCCAGTTTGAAGATACAGACGTGAAATATTCAGAGCTTCTTTATTAAAATTTTTGATACTAGCACGCTGTACAGGCGATTCGAAACCTGTATAAAGTGTATCAAAAAATACAGTATCAGGCGAAAAACTGATTCTATTGCTCTTATCTGTACTAATCATTTCATCTTTTGGCTCACATGAAAAAAGAGAAATAGATAAAACACTAAAAAATATAAAATAGAGAATATTTTTTTTTGGAAATGATTTTACTTTATGATTCATTCTTTCTTTAATAGCTTATTTGGATTGTTTCTGTTGAGCGATAAAGGTACAAAATATAAGAACTAGAATAGTTTAGCTAAAATGTTAAAAGGCAAAAAAAATCCCAATTCAATCTAAATAAATTTAGTCTGAATTGGGATTTAATATTTTGTGCAATTTATCACTCTTACACTTTTTTAGCACTTCAATATTTCTAACTTTCATTTGAAATACTATATTGAGCCTTCTAACGGGATCGAACCGTTGACCTATTGATTACAAATCAATTGCTCTACCAGCTGAGCTAAGAAGGCTTTTGTTTTTGGTAACACAAAGGTAGTTTTTTATTTTTTAATTTACAAATAAAATTAGAATTTATTTTATTGTTAAATATTATTTTTTAAAACTCTTTTGCAACAATTTTTATCTTTTTTTGATTATTTTGTTGCTTTGTTTCCCTTAATGCAATGCAAAGGTAAGACTACTTTTTTAATTCTGCAAATAAAATTCACAAAAAATTTCATCTTTTTTTAATATAACTTAATAATTTATTGATTTTCAGAAATTTACCTTGCTTTTTTTATTCAAAAAAAATTTATAGTGATAAAAAAACTGATTTAATAGACTCTAATTAATTTATTTTCTTCTCGTCTTTCTCAGTTTGAAAAGCTTTATCAACTTAGGAACATAATCATCGTGTGTACTCAAATACAAATAATCTGCTCCATAGCGTTTACAAAGGTTTTCTAACTCTTCTCTTTTTTGTGTAAACTGTTTCTCAAAATGCTGACGATATTCTTTTGATGAAGTATTTACCCAAACTGATTTTCCAGATTCTTTATCATAAATCTGAACGATACCGAGTTGTGGCAAATCTTGTTCTCTTGGGTCGCCCAAATGAATACAAATCAAATCGTGCTGTTTGGCAACTCCTTTTAGCGCAGCTTCATAATTTTCATCAATAAAATCTGAAACCAAAATCATTACACTTTTTCGTTTAATGATATTCATTGCCATCGTAATGGCTTTAGTGAGGTTGGTTTGGTCAGAAGTAGGATTCAAATCAAAAATCACCTTCAAAATCTGGGCTGCTTGTCGGTTTCCTTTATCTGGACGTACATAACGCTCTCTTTTATCACTAAAACAAAGAAGTCCTACCGAACTTTGTTCACGCAAAGCAGAAATGGTTAAAACGCCACAAATTTCTTTTCCAATATCCAGTTTTTGCAGTCCTTGCGCTCCTACACGCTGAGAAGCACTAACATCAAGCACAAAAAAAACGTTTTGTTCTTTTTCCTCTTTGTAAGTATTGATATATGCGCCATGTCCTTTTGCCGAGATATTCCAATTGATAGTACGAACATCGTCGCCATAATTGTACTGACGAACATCATCAAATTCTAATCCTGAACCTTTAAAAACAGAATGACTTTCACCCTGCATACTTGTATTGACTGCTTTGCGAATCAAAACCTCGTATTTGCGAAGTTTACTAATTATATCTTTTAACATATTATTTTTTTGAATTGATAAAAATACAAACGCTACCGATATTAAACTCCTACGGAGTAAAATGCATTTTGTACACTTTCTTTTTCTACCAATATGAAACTCCTAAAGGAGTAAATAAAATATGATTTTAATTTCAAATAAATTCTAATTTTTTCGAAATAACTTTTTCGTATCCAATGTAAGTGTAAAGTTATTTGTTCCTCCTGCAATATGTGCCAAAGAACGGGAATATGCAAATTCAAATGAACGAACACGCAAAACTCCACCAAATGAAAAACCTACAAAAGCAGGTCTAGCTGTTACGACTAACTCACGACGACGCAAAAAATTATATCCTGCACGAACATTAAAATTCTTACTAAAAATAACTTCTGCTCCCAAAACAACTCTTCGAAGTGTTTTATCAATAACACTCGTTTCTTCTACCACTACTTGTCCATTTGCATCTAAAGTTGTACTTCTTGCAGGGTCATTATAAACAATATTTTTTCTAAAAAGCTGTTGTAATGTCAATGAGAAACGAACAGGCATTTTTTCAGGTTTTAAAGAAGCTCCCAAAAGAATATTCATAGGCATTTCATATTCTGAAGTAGGTGAATAATTACTAATCAGAAAACCTAAGTTATTCATAACTAATCCAAAACGCAAATCTTTGTCTGGGTGTGTTAGTGTTCCTCCCAAATCCACATAAACGCCTGTTGCATTGAATCCAGCAAGCTGCGAACCTGCAATTTTCAAAGTTCCACCAACCCGAAAGGCATCAAATTTTTGAGAATGACTCACTCCAAAACTATATTCACTAGCATTTATTTCTCCCAAAGAGTTTCCCAAAGCATCATAGCTTTCAATGTTTCCATAATCAAGATATTGAAATGAAAAAGCAAGATTTGAAAAACGTCCTAATTTTTTAAAATCATGTCCATAAGCTAGATTTACATTACTAATTCCTGCTGAATATCCATAATAAGCCAATGACAATCGGTCATGTGTTTGCTCAGTAAGGAGTGCAGGATTTTCGATGTGCATATTTATATCTTGTTGGTCTCCAGTATCTTGAGATGTGATATTTGCTCCTCCCAAGCCAATTACTCGTGCATGTGTAGGAAGATTAATAAATTCTAAAGATGTTTTTCCTCCAATTTGTGCAAAAGCCAAGTTCTGAATAAATAGAAGAAAGAATAAAACGAGGAAAGAATTTAGAAATAATGATTTATTAGAAAAGAATTTATACATTTCTTAGGGAATGGCTTGATAAAAAGAAGAATTCTAGCACAAGATTTTATCTCAGGCTTTATCTTTTTGTGTGCATTTTGCATGCAAAAAGAGTTTCCAAGCAGAATGCTTGAATAAGAGATTATTTTTAATTGCAAATTTATAATCTTTACAAATTTACTCGTTTTTATAAAAAAACATACCCTAAAAATATATAATTTTAAAAATCAATTTTAAAGTTGATTCTTTGCCCATTCAAAATAATTCTCATTTACTTCTATTTCCCAACAAGCAATACATGCCACGTCATAAGAATGATGTTGCTCTAAAAAATTACTCACCTGTTTTATTTTTTCAGGCAATGTTTTAGCAATCAAAACTTGTTCGTTGTCATTTTTCATATTTCCCTGCCAAAAATAACAACTTTTTATAGGCATTGAATTCGTACAGGCTACTAATTTGTTATCTAAAAGTAGTTTGGATAAATGTAAAGTTTCGTTTTCATCTTTACAAGGAACATAAAAAAATAAGAGTTTTGGCAAAATAGTATCAGAATTATTTTATTTAAAAATATATATTTTATGTACTGATGTTACGCAGTTTAGTGTTCTGTGTGCCACAGAACACGGATTTAGTTTTTTTCAACCCTGCTCTGTGGCACACAGAGCAGCCTTTTGCGTAACATCAGTTATACAGTACTAGACATGGGTGGTAAATCGTTGGTGAGGACATTATAGTTGTAAATCTCAACACAAAAAGCAGCATTTTATCTATTCAAAGTTTAGAAGACTGTTATACAAAATAACCGTGATAATCTTTATTTGATAAGCTATAAAGCATAAATAATCAAGATTGTTTTAGGTCTAATAAATTCATATTTTTATAAAATTTCCTTTATTTTTCTTAAAAAAACAGGATTACGATGAATTGCTCCATGTCCTTGATTCTGTAAAGTAATAAAATTGAAATTATCTAATTTATTATTTTTAACTAAATATTCTTTTATCATTTCTAAAGACTCATACGGAATTACTCTGTCGTTTGTGCCATGAAAAATAGTGGTAGGAACATTCGTTTTTGAGAGAAACTCAGCCGTTCTGAATTCATATTTTAATAAAAAAGTCGGCAAAAAAGGATAAGTTCGTTGTGTCATATCAGTTATACTAAAATAAGGAGCTTGTAGAATAAGAGCTTTTGGATTATTCTGACTAGCAAGCAGGGCAGCCGAAGCCGTTCCGACAGAATAACCAACAACAACTATATTTTTTTCATCATACTTTTTTTCTTTTCTGACAAAGTTGTAAGCTGTCTGTACATCACTAAAAAACTGTTCTTGACTGTGTATCTCGCCTTCACTTTTTCCATATCCTCTATAATCTAAGATAAATAAATCATAGCCTAAGCCTGTATAAACATCAGCAACACTTTTCCAAGAACTAACAGCACCTACATTTCCATGAAGATAAAAAACAAGTTTTTTCGTTTCAGATATAGAATTTTCCACATTTTTGGAATGAAATAAAACTCCATGAAGATGAATATTATCGTTTGTGGGAATTGTTATCTCTTCATGTTTATTTTTAAAATCAAAGACATAGTTTTTTTCTAATTTGCTAGGGAAAAACAATAGCTTTTCTTGAAAAAAATAAACTGAAATGCAAAGCAGTAGATACAAACTAGCCAAGATTCCGACTAACCAGAGGAATATTTTTTTGAGTTTTTGCATACTTTTATTTTGAATTGTAGAGTTTCTTTGCATTTTCTATCTGTTCTTTTTCGGTAGTTTCAGGAAAAACTATATAACTAGGAGCAATTATTTTCTTTATCTTCTCTAGTTTGATTTTTATAACTGTAGAAAAAGGATACTTTCCTTTTGTCATTTCAATTAAAGGTCTTTCTAATTCTTCAAATTCTACATCTGATTTTTTGATAATACTTGCCTTTCCTTTTATTTGAAATCCTTTCTGAACGAAAACATCAATAAAACTAACACATACATTTGGATTTTGCACAATATTAACGACACTCTGAGGAGAGGCAATATTTGCAATGATGATATAATTGTCTTTATAGAAAGTAAATATCTCTTTGGGAGAAACATTAGGCATGTTATCTTTATCAGCCGTTGCAAGCCAACAAAGAACACTTTTGTCTATATAGTTTTTTATTTCTGAAGTAAGCATAATGAAAGTTGATTTTATTGGAAGTCATGATTAGTCATTCATTATACTGAAAACATTTTATTTATGTTCTTTTTATTAAAAAAATAATGGTACAAATCATCAAACAGTTTGCTCAATAGCCTTTCCTAAATTTGGATAATCAAACTTAAAACCTTCATCTTGTAATCTTTGAGGAATTACCCAACGGCTTTTCAAAAGTAATTCGGTTTCTGTTCGAATGAAAAAAGCTCCAATTTCTAACAAAAGTTTTGGTGTCGGCATTCCGAAAGGTATTTTCATTTTTTCTCTAAAAATTCTCATTAACTCTGTATTTTTTACAGGATTCGGAGAAGAGCAATTAAAAACACCTTCTAAATTTTCATTTTCTTGTAAAAATAAAATTATTCTATATAAATCGTGAATATGTAGCCAACTAAACATCTGATTTCCATTTCCTTGTTTTCCTCCCAAACCAAAACGGACTATATTTTTATAAGCAGGAATTACACCTCCATCTTTACCCAAGATAATTGCCATTCGGAGCGCAATTTTTCTTGTTCTTTCTAATCCAAAAGAAAAAAATTCTTTTTCCCAAGCTGTTGCAATTCCGACCGAAAAACCTGTTCCTATTTCTCCTTCTTTTTCTGTCATGGCTCTATCTTCTGCGTGCCTGTAAATAGTAGCTGTGCTAGAATTAAACCATATTTTAGGTGGAAATTTACAATTCTTGATAGCTTCTCCTAAAATTTTGGTCGTTTCTGTTCTTGAAAGCAGAATCTCATTTTTATTTTTTTCATTGTAGCGACAATCGACAGATTTTCCTGCTAGATTTACTAGCATTTCAGCATGTTCTAATGCTTCTGTTATTTCATCTGGATTTTTCCAATTTACAGATGTATTTCTTGCAATAATTATCACTTCATAGCCTAATTCTGAAAACTTCTTTTGTAAATATTTACCTACAAAACCAGTCCCTCCTGCCAAAACTATTTTTTTATATAATGATTCGTTTCCCATTTTTTTTAAATTGATTTTTAGTGAGCTAACTTATATTTTTTGACTCCAATTAATCCCAAAATCCCGATAGGTAATAATAAAGTCCATTGAGGAGCAAGTAGTTGATTCATAAAACTTACTGCAATAAAAGAAATAGAAAACAAAAAATAGACATAACTAATAAACTGAATTATTACTCTACATTCTTCTTTGGGTGCAAAATAATTCTTTATAAAAACAGCAGAAGTAAAAAATAAAAACAAAGTTATCATATGCCAAACACCAAGAAATTCAGTCTGAACTTGATTATCCAAATTACTTGAGAGTAAAGGATTTATTAATCCTACTTGCCCTCCAAATGTGTGAAGTAATGCTGTAAATAAATTCAGAATTCCTGCTAGTAGCCAAAATATATTTTTAGTTTTCATAAAAGTTGATTCAATTATTTGCTGATTTTATAATCTAATTGAAACAAATATACACAAAAAAAACAAACTTTCAAATAAAATTGAAAGTTTTGAAAGTTTGTTTTTGACGGATTTTTTTAGTTTAATCATCTTCATCTAATACAAAGATTTCATTGACTGATTTTTCGAATAATTGAGACAATTTTAAAGCTAAAACAGTAGAAGGAACATATTTATTTTTTTCTATCGAACTTATTGTTTGTCTAGAAACTCCTATTTTTTGAGCGAGTTCTTCCTGTGTAATATTCAAAATTGCCCGTTCTACTTTTAGTGTGTTTTTCATGGCTGCATCTATTTGTAATTCCATTTTCTTAGAAATTTAGAATAAGTAATTTAAGATTGAAGTTTTTTGAGCAATTGAAAGTAAGCTATTTGAACAAATAACATGAACCAAAGCACGATTCCAGAACTCATATCTGTATAATCACTTTGTTTCATTTGAATAACAGAATCCACTAAAAAATCTATTAGAGGCATAGCTAAAGCATAACCCACGCCCATCACAAAAGCAAAAGAATACGATTTTACTCTCAATTCACTTATCATTTCATCTTCTATTTTTTCTTTAGAAATAGAAATTAGTAACATAGAGACAAGAACTAATTTTGATGAAACAGAAAGTAAAGTAGTAGCATCAATCATTACAAAACGAAAAAACAATACGGCTAAAACAGAAAGAATAAGACCAGCAAAGCCAATATTTTTGAAAGAATGAGGCAAAAGTTTAAAATTGTTCGCTGATTTTTGTTCGTTTTCACAAATTTGAGTGATGTTCATAATTAAGGTAGTTTGAGTTTAGAAATAATTAAAATCTGAATTGTAAAGTTATAACGTCAAAAAGTAAATTTTAGTTGTCTTTTTGTAAAATTTATTTTACATTTTAGAATTGTTTCTATTGAGTAAATCATAAAAAAACCGTTCAAAACTCTTCATTCAAAGATTTTTAAACGGTTTTTATAAGATGAAAAAAGAAATTATTAGTTTCTTGTAATTACTTTAGCAATAATATAAGCTCCAAAACAACCAATTCCATTTTTGATATTTGAATGAATAATAATTGGTTCACCAAATGGGTTTCCTTCATTATTATAAGCATCTTCTACTGATTTGTGATAACGATAATAATTTTCATCTGTTTTCATCAAGTAAGTTGTAACATAAGGATAGTCATAAAAATAAATTTTATCTTCTGGTTTATAGGTTATAGTGTTGCGTCCTTCTTGGCTTTTAAAATAATTGTTCTCAAAATACAAAGTTCTAGTTTGTCCAGTTCCACCAGAAGGTTGATAGGCTTCCAGTCTGTAATAATTTGTTGTATTGAAATTATCTTCCCATTGAGCTTCATAATTATATTCTTGCTCATTGAATTTTGTTAGATTCACAATAGGAGTTACTTTTCCAACAGGAACAGTACACTTTGCACTCAATTTTTCGCCTTTATCAGTTTCTATTTCTAAAGTGTATGTTTTTCCTTCACTTACATTCAATATAGAATTTTCGATTTGATAAGTAAATTGAGGTTTCTCAAAAGAATAGTTAAAATAACCATTTCCCAAATCCTCAAAGCCATAAGGATTTTTCCCATAATTCATTACATAGCTATTTTGACCATCTGAAATACGAACTACAGCATTTTGAATATAGTCTTCTCCTTCCTCTTCATTTCTTTCTTGTCCAATTCCAATAGCTCTATAAAGGGCAACCTGAACAAGCGAATCATCTGGAGAAATAAATCCTACGACGGCAATTTCATTATCACCTTTCACATCGACATCTTCCAAAAAATCACCACAACTTGGAAGTAAAAAAAGGCTGATTAAGATAAATAAAATTGATTTTATGATATTTTTCACAATAAATTTAGAATTAAGATTTTTAGAATTTAAAATTATAAGTAATAGAAGGAATAATAGGAAAGAGAGCAACTTTTTGCACAGTTTCTACATTTTCTCCAGCCTCATTTTGACTATTGAGTATATAGAAAAATGGATTCATACGACTATACGCATTATAAACACCGACTTCCCACGTTCTGACACCCCATTTTTTTTCTTTTTTGAATTGTGCAGCTATATCCAAACGATTATAATTTTGCATTCTGAAACTATTCTTTTCTCCATAATTAGCTACTGAACTAATAAAATTATAATTATTTACACCTTCAACATTAGGAGAGTGAGTAAAAGGATTAAACGAATTTTTAGGCATCGTAACAGGCGCACCAGTACGAAAAACCCAGTTAGCAGAAAGATTAATTTTATCATTGATTTTATAACTTCCTGTAATAGAAAAATCATGACGAATATCAAAACGAGGAGAAAACCACTTAGAATTATTCAAATCATCAAATTGCTGTTCTGTTTTGGCAAGTGTATATCCTACCCAACCTGTAAATTTACCTTTCTTTTTTTGTAACAAGATTTCTAATCCATAAGCACGCCCTTTTCCACGAGTGATAGCATCTTGCCAATCAAAAGATTCAGAACTATAAGGATCGTCTATAAGAAGAAAATTTGCGCCTTCTTTGTAGCCAATTACATCTTTGGAAATTTTATAATACGATTCTACCGAAAGAGTAAGCCCTGTTTCTTTAAAATCTTTAGCTATTCCTGCTGCAACTTGTTGAGATTGTTGAGGCTGTACTCTTGCTGTTGAAGGCACCCATAAATCTGTTGGAAGTCCGATTCCTGTATTTGAAAGTTGATGAATATACTGATTCATTAGTGCATAAGAACCCTTCAAAGCAAGTGTAGATGTAAGTCGATAAGCTGCTGCTATTCGTGGTTCAATTCCATGATAACTTTTGTTTTCTTCGTCTTTATTTTTGGTACTGACATCTAACAAATTACTCAATCTTAAACCAGCGTTTACTCTAAACTTATCAGTTATTTGCCAATCATCTTCTACATAAATAGCCGATTCGATAACATCATATTTCGTATTTCTAGAAGGATCATATTCGAAATCAGGTTCTTTAATCACAAATGCACTTGGTGTAAAACGATGTAGCGTACTTTGCATTCCAAAACGAACTGTATGACTTGGAGAAGGATAATATGTCCAATCGTATTTTAGGCTATAATCACGAATATTTGAAGTATATTTTAAATAATAATTCTCATTGTCGTAATTGTCTTCACTAAAAATTTGAAACTTATAATCACTGAAAATCAAAGAAATATTACTAAATAATTTGTTGTTGTATAAGTGATTCCAACGAACTGTTGTCGTTGCATTTCCCCAATTTATACCTGACTCAAAGCTCTCATTTTGATTATTGGAACTATAATTATCTCTTGCATAGAATTTATCTCTACCAAAATAGCCTGAAACAAATAGCTTGTCTTTTCTACTAAAATCGTAATTAAATTTAGCATTCAAATCATAAAAGTAATAACCTACTGTAAAGTCTTTGGGCATAAGTGGGCGTGTCAAAATATCAATATAAGTTCTTCTTCCAGAAATAATAAAAGAAGATTTGTCTTTTACTACAGGAACTTCCAAAAGTAACCTTGAAGAAATAAGACCAATTCCACCTTCTCCAGAAACTTTATTTTTGTTTCCTTCCTTCAAACGCATATCCAAAACAGACGACAAACGCCCACCATAACGAGCAGGAAAACCACCTTTTGTGAGTTCGACTTGCTTAATTGCATCCCCATTAAAAACAGAAAAGAATCCAAATAAATGTGAAGCGTTATAAACAGGAGCTTCATCTAAAAGAATTAAATTTTGGTCATTATTTCCTCCTCGCACATAAAGTCCTGAACTACCTTCTGTACCACCTTGAACTCCAGGTAAAAGTTGGAGAGCTTTGATGACATCTTTTTCTCCTAAAAGTGCAGGAATATCTTTGATTTGTTCGACAGGAATACTAACTTGGCTCATCTGTACTTGCTCGCTAATTGGTTCAGAATCTTTATCAGCAACAATAACAACAGCTTCAAGAGCTTCGTCAAAATCTAAAGAAATATCAAGATTAATATCTTTATCTAAAATAATTTGATGCGCTTGTGCTTCATAACCAATGTAGGAATAAATCAAAGAAACAGTATCTTCTTGTAATGTAAGTGAATAAAAACCATAGCTATTTGTAACTGTTCCTTGTTTTGTTTTTGGGTTATAAATACTTACTCCGATAAGTGTTTCAGAGCTTTCAACTTCTCTAACAAAACCACTAATTGTATGCTTTTTTGTGGTAGAATTGGTAGTTGGAGTTTGAGAAAAAACAGGAATACTAAAAAAGCAAGCTACTAGTAAAAGAATTAGAAAAGACGTTTTTTTTACTGTTTGAAAAGAAAGGCACAATGAAAGGAAAAATTCTTTCAAGATTGATTTTGATGACATAAAATTGAATTGAAAATAATTTCTAAAATGGATTAGAAGCAACCAAATGAGCTTTTAGCTTATGTATTAAGGTTAATCATACTGTAAAAGAGAAAAATTGAGACATTTTGGTATAATTTATCTCCTATTTACAAACTTACTTTTACCCTACGTAAGAAATTGTTTTATTGCAGCAACAAATGTAAAATTACTGATTGAATTTTTAAGATAAATTTGGAGATATATCAAGAAAAATCTATCAATCTTAAAAAAAAGCAAATCCTAATCATTTATATTGTATATCTGCCTTGAAAATAGTAATTTGCTTATGACTTCATTTATATTCTTAAAAATAATCCTAAAGAAAAGCAACATCATAAAATATAGGAAAACAGTCTTGATGCTAAAAAATGATTCTATGAAAAATTTGTATATATTTCTTCTTCTAATTAGTTGTTGCTTTTGGCTCTCTTCTAATTTGTTCGCTCAACAATATTTATTTAGGACTTATGGCTTAGAACACGGTCTTCCACAATCCGAACTTCCAACTCCTCAAGCAGGAATAACAGATTCAAGAGATAGAATTTGGATAGGCACAAATGGAGGAGGGCTTGCACTCTTAGAACAAAACAAGTATAGAGTTTTTGGAATAAAAGATGGTTTAAATAGCAACTTAATTAGTAGTATAGTAGAAGATACTAAAGGAAATATCTGGATTCTGTCTCAAAATAAAAATATCTCAAAATATGATGGCATAAATTTTACATCCTTTCCAGAACTAAATGGGACAATGTCTTTAGGTGGAACTTTATCTATAGATAAATGGCAAAATGTATGGGTAATGGCTAATGGAGGAGGTGTAGGAATAAATAATACTCTTTATTGGAAACCAAAAGATGAAAAAATATTTAGAGAATACAAACAACCTAATTTGGGAAATCTTCCAGCACCTGCTTTATTTCTAACTCATACATCTGATTTTGAAACCTACTTGACTCACAAAGGAAAATGTTATGTCTTTAATGGAAAAAAATTTGAAGAAGTAATATATCCCAAAACAGTAGCTAGTGATTCACTTTTTCGAAATAAAAATTTATTTTTAACACACAAAGACCATAATAAAAATCATTGGATTTGGACAACTGATATTACAACTGGACTAAATGATTTATTATTTTTTGATACAAAAAAAAGAGAATATGATAAAATAAAATTTCCTCAAAACAGAATCCAAGCAGGTCTAGCTCCCAATATAGCGTGGCAAGTTTTTGTGGCTTCTGATGATAAGGTTTATGTAGTGGCACACCCTATTAATACAATTTTTGTTTTTGATAAAAATCATAATTTTCTCAATAGCTATGGGGCAGTCAATGGTTTTACAGGAATTATGGGTGGTAGTGGTACTATTTTCGAAGACAAATATGGAGTTGTTTGGGTTGGGACTCGTGGAAAAGGAATTGTACAATTGCCTAGAGAAAAATTTACCAACTATACAGCAAAAGATGGATTACAAGGAGAAATTATTTTTTCAGTGCATGAAGATACTAAAAATAGAATTTGGTTGGGAAGTTCGGCAGGAGGAGTTACACTATATGAAAATAACAATTTAAAAACCATTATTCCTGTTTTGAGTGGTTTTGCTAGAATGTCTGGTTTTTTACAAATGGATTCTACTACTTATGCTGCTACTGGTGCAGGTGTTTTGGAAATTAAAGAAGATACTAAAAAAAATACGTTTATAGCTAATCTTATTAATCAGAAATTTGGCTTTCCAGCAGGTACTTTTGCTAGAAGTATTGTGGAAATAGACAGTATTATTTGGGTCGGAACGCAAGGTTCTGGAGTGGTCGGATATGATTTGAAAGACGACAGTCTAAAATATACATTTGGTCAAAATGAGCTAGGAGGAACTAGTGTAATGGATACTAAGCAAGATTCAAAAGGAAATTATTGGTTTGCTACCTTTGCAGGATTAGTAAAATGGGATGGAAAAGGGACACAAAAATCAAACTTTCAACGTTTTACAACACAAGATGGATTAGGAGATAATTTACTTCTACAACTCTACATCGATAAAAAAGATATTATTTGGATTATTGCTTATTCAGGTGGACTAAATCGCTTTGATGGAAAAACATTTCAAATCTATCAAACTCCTCAAGGACTTTCATCAGATATTATTTATTCCATTCTTCCTATAAAAAACAAATTAGATCAGTTTTGGATAGGAACACAATTAGGACTAAATAAAGCCTATTTCAGAAGTGATGGAAAGCTAATGCGAGTAGAAAAGTATGGAAAAGAAGAAGGTTTTTTTGGAGATGAATCCAATTCGAAAGCCATTTTTGAAGACAGTAAAGGAAATATTTGGGTTGGACATCTCAACGGAGTTACAAAATGTGATTTTTCACAAGACAAAAAAGTAGTTCTTCCAAAAACATTTATTAGTGAAGTCAATTTATCTTTAAATCAAACTTCTTGGAGTGACTCTGCTTACATAGACTATTTTGATTCAATCTCAGCATGGAATAATCTACCTCAAAACTTAACATTGAGCGCAGAACAAAACACACTCAATTTTGATTTTTATTCTACTGATTTTTCTAATCCTAAAGCTATTCAATATCAATGGTGGTTAGAAGGACTGAATAAAGATTGGCTCATTCCAACTGATAAAACAGAAGCTACTTATTCGAATCTTCCTGCCAAAAAATATATTTTTCATGTTCGTTCTAGACTTGGAGAGGACGGAGAATGGGGAGAAGAAGCTACTTTTGAATTTAAAATAGAACCCTACTGGTATCAAACTTGGACAGCACGAATTTTAGGCTTATTGCTGGTAGTAGGAATTGTATTTGGCTTAATAAATTGGCGTACAAGCAGTTTGGAAGCAAGCAGAAAACGTCTTTCTCGTTTAGTAGAAGAAAGAACGGTAGAAGTAGTCAACAGAAACAATGAGATTTTAGATAAAAATCAAGAGTTAGAAGCACAACAGCTCAAACTAGCTGATGCGTATGACAATATTCAAGAAAAAAACAAAAATATTACAGCAAGTATCAATTATGCAAAGCGAATTCAAGATGCTATGCTACCATCCGATGAGCGTGTAAAAACAATTTTAGAAGACTCTTTTGTCTTTTATCAACCTCGTGATATTGTTTCTGGAGATTTTTATTGGCTCGCAGAAGTAGAAAATAAGATTGTTATTGCTGCTGTAGATTGCACAGGACATGGCGTTCCTGGGGCATTTATGTCGGTCATTGGAAGTAATCTTTTGTATGAAATTGTTGAGAGTAAACGTATTCTTTCTCCTGCCAAAATTTTGGATGCACTCAATGAAAATGTTCGTCGCCATCTCAATCAAGCTAAAACCAACAATCGTGATGGAATGGATATGTCAATTTGTGTCATAGATAAAGAAACGAATATCCTGACTTTTGCAGGCGCAAAAAATCCACTTCTTCATGTTCATGATAATCAGGCTGAAATCATAAAAGGAGACCGTTTTCCAGTTGGTGGTTTTGATAAGCACGGACAAAAACCTTTTAAAGAACATACAATTATTCCACGAGAAGATAGTGTTTTTTATATCTATTCAGATGGCTTTCAAGACCAGTTTGGAGGCTTGGAAAAGCGAAAATACATGTCTAGGCGTTTTCAAGAGTATCTCAAAAGTATTTCCTCATTACCTATCAAAAAACAAAACATAGCAATTGCCACAGAGTTTAAGGAATGGAAAGACTCTGGAAATGAGCATCAGATAGATGACGTTCTAGTTATTGGATTTAAAATATAGAAAATATAAATAATGGAATGAAATTTCGCAAGCGATTAAAAATGGTTAATTTTGTTTAACTATATCTCAAACAATATGCTAGATAAATCATTCTATTATAAACATCTTGAGAAACTCATTTATTGGAAATTTATTTTCTTACATCCAATTTATATAAAATCTAGTTTTGCTATAATTTGTTATTTATAGCTCCCCTTAACTTTTATGAAATATTTTCATTCTCTACTTTTTGTTGTGCTAGTACATAGTGTATTGCTATGCTGCTCTTCTGTCTATGCACAACAGTATTTTTTCAGAAATTATGGGATAAAACATGGTTTACCTCAATCTGAAATACCTACTTCTCAGGCAGTTGTAGAAGATTTGAAAGGTAGAATTTGGGTAGGAACAAACGGAGGAGGAATTGGGCTTTTAGAACAAGATAAATACAGAGTTTTTGATGAAAAAGATGGATTAAATAGTAATTTGATTAGTGCCATTGCTGCTGCTCCTGATTCTAGTATATGGATTCTTTCTCAAAATAGAAGCATTTCAAATTATGATGGAAAAGCCTTTACTTCCTATCCTGAATTAGAAGACAAACTCTCTGTAGGTGGAAGGGTTGCGATAGATGAATGGAATAATGTTTGGGTATTAGCTTTTGGAGGAGGAGAAGACATTAAAAATATACTTTATTGGAAACCCAACAACCAAAAAACATTTAGAAAGTATAATCAAATAGGGTTTCAACGAACAGATTTATCCCTCATTTCTCTAAAAAATAGTAAGAAATTTCAGACTTATATTACTTATGGAAAAGATATTTTTGTTTTTAATGGGCAAGAATTTGAAAAAAAAGAATACCCAAAATCTATTTCTGATAGTTTAAATACAAGAATACTTATTTTAGCTCATCAAGATTATCAGGATAATCATTGGATTTGGTCTTCTGACAAATCTAATGAAGAAAGCAAATTATTTTTCTACAATAATAAAACAAAAAATGCCCAAGAAGTAAGGTTTCCTAAACATCTAATTCCTGATGGTTTTTCACCTGTTTCTGAATGGCAAGTTTTACTAGCAACTGATAATAAACTATATATTTCTGCTCATTTAATAAATAAAGTATTTGTTTTTGAAAAAAATAATCTCAATAAAATAAAATTTCTCAAATCATATAGTAAAGACAATGGCTTAGAAGGAATTTTGGCAGAAAGTGGTGTTTTATTTGAAGACTTTTACGGAACAGTTTGGGTAGCTGCACATGGAGAAGGACTTATTCGGCTTCCCAAAGATAGATTTACTAATTTCACACCTCAAGAAGGATTAGAAGGAAATGTTATTTTTTCTGTTCTGAGTGACAAACAAAATAGAGTTTGGGTAGGAAGTTATCGCTCTGGGATTACACTTATAGAAGAAGACAAAATAGATAAAGTTTCGACAGTCTTGGAAGCAAATAGTAAATACGGTAGAATATCTGCATTTTGGAATTACCAAGATACTATGTATGCTGCTAGTGCAGTAGGAATTTTAAAAATTACAGAAAATAAATATACAAAAACATTTGCAGTTCAAAATGTAAATAGACGTTTTGGCTTAGATGAAGAGACTTATATCAGAAATCTTGTCAAGATTGATAATATTCTTTGGATTTGTATGCAGACAACTGGTTTGGTAGGTTATGATTTGGTTACTAAAAAAGTGAAATATCGCTTTACAAAAGAAATAACAGATGCCAATTCAGTTATGGATATTGCCAAAGATTCAAAAGGAAATTATTGGCTTGCCACTTTCAACGGACTCATAAAATGGGACGGAAAGGGAACTTCAGAAACACATTTCAAACGTTATTCAAAAAAGGAAGGACTAGGAGATAATCTTCTTTTACAGCTTCATGTAGACTCAAGAGATGTGGTTTGGATAGTGGCCTATACAGGTGGCTTAAATCGTTTTGATGGCGAAAAATTTCAAATCTATCAGACTGCTCAAGGGCTTTCTTCCAATTTAGTTTATTCTATTTTGCCTGTAAAAGACAAACTCAATGAGTTTTGGATTGGAACACAGCGAGGACTAAATAAACTTTATTTGAAGCCAAACGGAGAAATTATAAATATAGAAAAATATACAAAAGAAGATGGACTCTTTGCTGAAGAAACTAATGGAAAGGCTATTCATGAAGACCTAAAAGGGAATATTTGGCTTGGACATATAAAGGGAATTAGTCGTTGTAACTTTAGCGATGAAAAAAAATATATTGCTCCTCATACTTTTATAAGTGAACTCAATTTGTTTTTAGAACAAACTAATTGGAAAGACTCTACCTACATAAAACAGTATAAATCACTTTCTGCGTGGAATAATTTACCTCAAAATTTAGAATTAGAGGCAGAGCAAAACAAAATCAATTTTAGTTTTTACACAGCAAATTTGTCTAGTCCTCAAGATATTGAATATCAATGGCAATTAGTAGGTAGTGATAAAGAATGGCTTGCTCCAACACAAAAAACAGAGGCTAATTATTCAAATCTATCTGCTGGTAAATATATTTTTGAAGTACGTTCAAGAGTAGGAAAAGATGAACAATGGGGAGAAATTTCTAGTTTTGCTTTTCAGATTCATCCTCATTGGTGGCAAACATTAGGGGTAAAAATAGGGGTTGTTTTCCTTATTTTTGGACTGAGTTTTTGGACAGTTCGTTTTTATACAGCTTCCTTAAAAAGAAGTAAAACAGAATTGGAAAATATAGTAAATAAAAGAACTATTGAAGTAGTTAAACAAAAAGATGAGATTTTAGAAAAAAATAATGAACTAGAAACACAACAACAAAAATTAGAAGAAGCTTATACTAACATTCAAGAAAAAAATAATAATATTACAGCAAGTATTACGTATGCAAAGCGTATTCAAGATGCAATGATGCCTTCTGAAGAAGATGTTTGTAAGTATTTTTCAGATTGTTTTGTCTTCTACAAACCTCGTGATATTGTTTCTGGAGATTTTTATTGGGTAACAGAAAAAGAAAATAAAGTCATAATTGCTGCTGTAGATTGTACAGGACACGGAGTTCCAGGAGCATTTATGTCAGTAATTGGAAATAATTTACTCTATGAAACTGTCAAAATTCAAGGCATTACATCGCCTGCCAAAATATTAGATACTCTCAATGAAAGTGTACGTCGCTATCTCAATCAAAACAAAAATAGAAATAGAGATGGAATGGACATGTCTATTTGTTCGATAGACAAAAACACTAAAACATTAACTTTTGCAGGAGCAAAAAATCCACTTTTACATATCTACGATAATCAAATAGTTCGAATCAGAGGTGATCGTTACCCCATTGGAGGATTCAATATAAAACAAGAGCCTTTCAAAGAACACATTATTGAAATAAAAGAAGATAGTATTTTTTATATGTATTCTGATGGTTTCCAAGACCAATTTGGAGGTCCACAAGGAACAAAATATATGTCTAAACGATTTCAAAACTTCCTCAAAGATATTTCTACTTTGCCTGCAAAACAACAAAAAAGAGAATTGAAAAAAGAACTTAGAGAATGGCAATTTAATGGACATGAAAAACAAATTGATGATATACTGGTGATTGGTTTTAGGGTGTAGCTTGAGAAAAAACAAGTGTAGAAAGAAACTAATAATGGATAGGTTTTTTCTAGTCTATTAATTCTAGTTTTACCCAACCTAGTGGGAGTTGAGATTCATCATTAGTAACAGTAAATGTACTTGGAAATTTTTGTGGGTCAGCGTCTTTATAGTATGCTCTTACTATCTTTTCAAACTCATCAAAGTGATTTATTAGTAGAGGTATACCAATAGAATTATTTAAATAGCCTTTTCCACTACCAATTCTTATATAACATGTGGAAGATGGTTTTTTAGAAAGAGTTTCTAACTCTTCTAAATGACTTTCTAAAAAGAAAATATGTTCTCTAAATCTACTACTGTTATGTTCTCTTATAAATCCTGCATCTTCATACATCAATCTGTAAGAAAAGAAATTAATTTTCTGAAATAATATTTTTATTGCATCATCTTTTTGTAAAAAAGTTAAATGTTCATTTTTAATATCTGTCAGTTTATCTATACATATATCAAATCTACTTGATTGATTCTTATTAATTGTTTGAAAAGTAATCGGAATTCCACTTTTTTTATCCTTTTTGATTGACACTCTATGAGTATTATAAACAGATAATACAAATTTAGAAAAAGGTATGGTGTCAGTTACTTTGAATAGAGAGAAATCCATATAAGTATCTGTATTCTCAATATTTTCATATAGATTTAATTCAAGTTGAGTATATTTTCTCTCTATACTTTTTTTATGGTAAACAATATCTAATGAATCTGCAAAAACTTTCATTTCTTCCTTGCCTTCAATATCACTTTCTAACCATTCACATAATAAAGCTCCCTTTATAGCTCCTTTCAAAGTACTTCCTGATATATATGGCTCTTGATTATTTCTTAAACAGGTTTTAATATCTCTAGGATTGGAACGATTATTACTTTTCATAGTGTTAGAAAAACATAGTTCTTCTTTCCAGTTCTCTACTCCTAAATTATCAACAATAAAAGACCTCAATGTTTTTGTTTTATCCTTATCTGTATCTTGCTTTATAACATTTACATATTCCGTAATTATTTCTTCATTTCCTGCATTATAAATTTCTTCTATTTTTTCTTCAAACTTCTTATGATTTATCAAACAAATTTCGCCATTATCATAAATATAATCTGAAAGTGGCGACAAAACTCCACCATCTCCAATCGAAACAGGTGTAATGGTGGTCAGTTTGATAGTATAAATGTTATTTGTTTTCAGATTCATAATTTAGATAAAATAATTTTTGTGAAGTGGTAGAGAGAAACAAAGTCCGTTTCGTAAATAAATATCATCGTTAGGAGAAATACATGAAGCTGCTCCCAGTATTTCAGTTTGCAAAACAGCACCTTCTTTGAGCATTTTTATTCTTTTTAGACGTTCTAGTTCTTCATTTGGAAGTTTGCCAATAACTCGTCCTCCTCGTGTGATAAGGTCGTAATACTGAACCGTTTCAAACTCTTTTTCTTTAGGAATGACTAATGAAATCGCACCAAAACCATTCTTATCTACTTCTTCAACAGTAAAATTATTCTCTCTGATTTCAATTCCCTCTAGTTTTCCACAACCTACCGAACGCTCTCCACCAATTCCTGTATCTGCTAAAATTTCTAAAATCAGTTTAAGTCTTTTATAGTAATTGGCTTCTTCATCTTTCGATTTTACCAAAAAGTAAAAATGAATGTTTGGAAACACTTTTTCTTTACCAACTTTGAAAGGCTTGTTATCAGCTATGCTAATATTGGTTTGATTATAAAGTCTGTTTTTTGGGTCTTGAGTGCTTACTTTTACTTTTGGTAATGAGATTTTTGAAAAAATATGTAGTTTTTCTATCTCTTCTGTCTTGTATTCTTGTAGTTCGTCTTTATGAATCAAAAAATGGTCTTGTATAAAAACACATTCTTTATTCCAGTCTTTGGGTTCAATTCCTTTTTGCCAAACGGTTTGAGAAATAAAGGCTACTTTTTTATATTTTTTGTGGAATTGGTGTTCTGACTCTGGAAGTTCTAAAATGCTACATGTTACAGGTTTTGGTAAAAAGTAAATCCATTTTTCGCCTATTTCCAAACAATAAAAAGCCGATGAAATAATCAGATTTCCATTTTTAAATTCTTCAACAAACTCATTAACTTCTTTTTTATCATACAACATAGCAGCCGTATTGATAAGAGCCGAAAAAAGCGTATCTGAATGAAGATAATCCGAAGTATCATCTAAATTAGTAGCATCTTCGCCTAAAGTAATTCTACCAAAATGAAACTGTGCATTTGGCTTGCATTTTAAGATTATGGTTTGCATTGAATTTTTAATTTATAAAACTAAGATTTAATAAAAATTCTCATTTTACTTTGCTTGATTATTCTGTTTGTTTTCTTTCACTTCATTAAGTGCTTTAAGATTATCAGAAAACATTTTTACAGTTGGGTCTTTCTCAAATGAAATACTTTCATAATTCATTTTATGTTCGTCTATCATTTTTTGCTCAACTTTCAAATCATCGAAAATAATTTGCCCATATCCACGAGAGCCACTTCCACCAATATAGTCATCTTTCAAAAGCTTTAAAGCTAAAATAATTTTACTTAGATGAACTTCTAATATCTTTTTATCTTCTTTATTTGTTGATTTATTTTCTTCACTATTTGCGTCTTCTTCATTGACATAAATATTATTTTTGTCAGAAAGAATACTATAAACCATTTCAAAACTAAACCTTGCTCCTGCTGGAACTCGCTCTAACTGACGAGGATGTTCTGCTGAACCTTTAGTACGAACAATAACATTTTCCCACTTTGCATCACTATATTCCATTTCCATGACAGCACCTTGTTCAGTAAAGTCTTCATGAAACTTTTTTTCATGCAAATAACAGTCTCTTATTAATAAGCGAGTATAAGTTGTTTCAGAAGTATTTGTATTCTCTCCACCTATACCAAAAATTTGTTGTAATGATTTAGAATCATATTTTACTTCTGTGCTACCTTCAACTTTTCCTAGAAGAGAGCGCATTTTTCCTTTAAGTGAACTTCCTGGAATATAAGGAACTCCTTTTGGTGTTTTGATAACGTTCATATCAATTCCTCCAATATCAAGACTAGATTTTGAACCTCCAATATGCAAACCTGTTTTGGCTACTATTTCACCTCTAATTATGAGTTTGCCTACTAAAGAAATACGATTTTCATTTTCTTCATTCATTATTTTTCTTCTTTAAGAGTTTCGTAAAATTTATGATAAGCAACTAAAGACTCAAAAAACATTTTGAAACTTTCTAGTTGTTCGTTATTATCTTTAGCGATTTGGGCAATTAATTCCTCACAGAACAAAACCAATGCTTTAGCTTCCGTATTCGTTTGTCTTGCTGCTATATACGCTAATTTTGGACGAAGTAATTTTAAAGCTGTAACTGTTTTAGCAGCCTGTACCTTTGAGTAAATGTTTCTAATCTGTGCTGTTTTTATACTACTACCGAACTTTCTTACTAAACTCTTAATAGATTCAAATAAATTGTCCAAATCATCTACTTGAGACATTTTTAATAAATCAGAACAAGAAGTTTTTTCTTTTTTTGTGAATAATTCTTTAGCTTCATTAACACAATCTTGTATACTTTTTTTTTCGTCGTTTCTAGTTTTACCCATAATCTTTTAGTTTTTACGTGTGAGAAATTCTGTCCAACGTGCAGCTATCGGAAAAATAGCTGCTTTTGCATATTCCTTTCCAGAAATAGCATTGATAAGATTTTTTTGGTAACATTCAACTAATTTATCTGTAAGTTCTGTTACCTTTTGTTTGTCTTCTCCTTTCAAATTATTTGAACGGATATAACGCAAGTAATAATTAAATCGCCAAACGGATTGAATAGAAACTTTGCCATTTTTGATTTTCTCTTGCAAACTTTCATATCCTATAATACTGTTTTTGATGCGTTCTAAAAGGCTACGAATGCTATTAGATTCTTTTAGAATTTCAGAAAGTTTAATGAGAATTTCTTTTACTTTCTTTGCTTCTTCAAACTCTTTCCAACTAATCACTTCTCCAAAAACAGAAATAGCATTTTTAGTAATTTTTCCATTTTGGTCTGTCTGTTTTTTGGCTTCGCTCAGTGCTTCTTCGGCAAGCTCGGCAAAACGAATAACTGGAAATTTAGCGTGTACAACTACAATTCCTGCCGAAATAGTGAGTTTGTTTTCTAGTTTTAAATGTTCTTGTTTGCTTAAAAAACAAGCAAAATCTGTAAATTCTTTTTGTAAAAGCTGCGTAAATTCAAAAATTGCGTCCCACGCTCCCACCAAAAAACAATCATCGCCACCTGCATAAATATTGTAGATAACATCTTTATAAGTTAGTTCTATATTTTTTTGTGTGCAAAAGGGTTGTTCTAGTAAAGTCAATAAAAAGTTATCAAAAAACCAGTTTAAGCAGCTAGAAAGTTCTTTTATTTCTTTTAAATCTTTTCCTTTAAATGCAATTCCTAGATTATCAATATCTAATTTTAAGATAGCTAGTTTTTCTGTTCCTCTTCGGTCAGCAGCCATTTTAGCAATAAAATCAAAATCAATAATATTACCTTCCTTAATATCTTCTTGTAACTCATCTTTTTCATCTTCTTGCCTTTCTTGCAAAACTTTATCAATCAAATCAGAAAAAGCTAACTTTAATCTGTTATCCCATTGAGGAAGTTTGTTGATAGCTCGTCCTTCAAAACTTTTTTCTCCGTTAGCAGCATTCAATTCATACGTATATTCAAAGAGTGTAATTTGTTTTTCCTCAAAACACTTTACGGTATTAGGTTTCTCTTTTATAAACTTATAGCTTTTTGCATCAGATAATTTTTTAGTAAAATCTTTGATAGTTTCCTGTTGAAAATGCAAAATTTTGTCTTGTGAATACGGCTCAAAAATGGTTTCTAACAAATCATTTTTACGATAACGAGAAAGATTGAGTTTTTTACTATTAATTCCTTCTATTGCATTAACTATATCCTCTTTTTTCTCTACTCTTTCATACGCCAAAACCAAATAAATTTCTTCATATTTGAGTTCATCTTGGACTTTTTTTACAATTTCCTCCTCCCATTTCTTTTCATCAAATTTATCTTTTGGAATAAAAAGAAAAAATGTTCCTCCTCCATCCATTTCTACGATGTCTTTTTCATCAGTTAGATGAAGTTCTTTTTTGATTTTCTCTAAGCAAATCCAAGTCATTACTTGCACAAAAAACGACCTTGATTTTAGCGTTTTGGCTGCTCCTCTTGATTTGATAGTAAAAATAAAATCTTGAATACCAGACACATCTCCTTTCAGAATAAAGCCATCAAAATTAGAAGGAATATTTTGGACTTTTTCCTTCAAGTAGGCAGTTAATTTTACTTTATTTTCTATGAATAAAGACATGCAATTAAATGTAATATAAAAATGATTGTGTTAAAAAAAAACAATATAGAATTTAAAAATTAAAGGTGCAATTTTTTCTATAAAAGAAAAACCCTAAAATTTAAAAATTAGGGTTTTTACCTATTCCCCAAACAAACCTTATAATTCAGAAAAACGCATAAAAAAAGCCTAAGAAAACAAATTTCTTAGGCTTTAAATCCTCACTAAAATTGGAATGGTGTCTTACAAATACAGTCTATCAAGCTGAAACAGAAGAAGAGTCGCAGTCCTTACTAAAAATAGAAGGGTGTCATATCATATGAAAATTATCGACATTAATCATATCCCTGAGTTGTCGCAGTCCTAACTAAAAATAGAATGATGTCCTACGTTCAAGGTAAAACGTTTTACTTTCATTACATGAAAGTCGCAGTCCTAACTAAAAATAGAAGGGTGTCCTACTAAACGAGAATGATTTTAACTATTAATGTCTTTTTAGTCGCAGTCCTAACTAAAAATAGAATGGTGTCCTACAAATTAGGAACTAGGTACATAATTGTGTGTGGTATAAAGTCGCAGTCCTAACTAAAAATAGAATGGTGTCCTACAACCATTAGTTATGACAGAAATATATCCTTTAACAGTCGCAGTCCTAACTAAAAATAGAATGGTGTCCTACATGTATGAGTACACCCAACAGTTATTAAACCAAAACGTCGCAGTCCTAACTAAAAATAGAATGGTGTCTTACCTCAAGACGGGGGAACATACGTTTTGTACGCTTTTAGTCGCAGTCCTTACTAAAATTGGAATGGTGTCTTACAAACGTGAATTGCCTGAAGGTACAACTCAATCAACATCGCAGTCCTAACTAAAAATAGAATGGTGTCCTACAAATGAGCAAACACTCGCAAAATATAGAGTTTGAAAGTCGCAGTCCTAACTAAAAATAGAAGGGTATCCTACAACAAGAAAGCGAAGAATGGATGAGTCTTCAAGAAAGTCGCAGTCCTAACTAAAAATAGAATATAATTTGTTTTTAATGTCAAAGAACGCATTAGATAGCACGCAATTAGTTTTCTTACTTTTGCTAGTGTGTCTAATGTACTTACAAGATGTGTAATAAAAAATAAAAAAACAAGTGTTTGTTTGATAAAAAATTATTAGATTTAGCTTTCTGATTTTTTAATTACTCTTTTATTCTATCTTGAAATCACTCCGTTATCTCCGTATGGATTTTGCTTTGCCTATTTCCTTTGAAAAAATAGGTGCTTTTCGTGGTGCTGTTGCTCGTAAGGTAGGTATTGAAAATGTACTTTTTCATCATCATTTGCCTAATCAACCTGCCCTTGTCGGTGTCCTTACTCCAGCCGTTGTCGGTGTCTCCACCGACGATACAAAAAACAGGTATTTATACCGTTATCCACTTATTCAATACAAGCGTTTGTATGGCAAGGCTGCAATTATTTGTTTGGGAGATGCTGTAAATGAAATTCACAAGCTTTTTGAGGATACAGATTGGGAAGTAGAAATGGGAAATTCTACTTTTCCATTAAAAATAGCTCGTCTTGATTTGAAGGAATATAATTTGGAAGTCTATCAAGGCGAAAAACAAAATTATACCTATTCTATTCAAAACTGGTTGGCTCTCAATCACGAAAACTATGAAGTGTATCAAAATACCTCTTCCCTCAAAAAAAGAATTGAACTTTTAGAACGTATTTTATCTAGTCATTTGCTTAGTTTTGCCAAAGGAATAGAATGGAATTTGGAAAACCGTTTTGAGTTAGAAATCCAAGAGTTGCAGCCACATTATACCATGTCCTACAAGACTACAAAACTAACAGCTTTTAGTCTGACCTTTCAAACCAATCTTTTTTTACCCAACTACATCGGACTTGGTAAAGGTTCTAGTAGAGGTTTTGGAATGATAAAATTTTTGAAGAAATAAAAAATAAATTAACCGTCAACGAGGCTTTGCCGTCGTTGAGGTAAAAAACTCTTTTCTTATGAAAAAATATATTTTTGGAATTTTTGTTTTGTTTTTTAGCTTTTTTTTTTCGGTTGCTTATGGACAAAGTAATAAGGAAATAAAGAAGGATTATGATGAGATAAAGAAAGAAATATCTACCCTAAAAAATCAAATTAAAACTAAAAATAGTTTGATTGACTCATTAATTCATAGAGATAGAGCTTGGAAATATATGTTTGAAGGAGGTGGTTTTGAAAAACGAATAGAATCAGAAAATAAATTTTGGGCATCAGAAGCTAAAGATTTTCAAGCAGAAGTAAAAAGAGATAATACTTATGTACTTATTTTACTTATGTTATTAGCAGGAGTTACAGGAGGTGCAATTATTATTTTCTTCACAACTTATAAAACAAAGGTTAGTAAAATATTAGCAAGTGAGATAGAAAAAGTAAAAATGGAAATAAACAAAATTATAACAGATACTCACAAAAAAGCAAAAGAGGATAGTGAAGAATTAGCTTCTCAAATAGAGAACGAAATTATAGAAACACTTGCTAAAGTTGCGAATACTAGTAAGGAAGAAATGAAAGCTATTATCGAAAACCAAAGAGAAGAATTTCAACTTATCAATAGAGCAAAAATAGTTGCACTTGTAAAAGTAGGAAAAGATGCAGGTTTTATAAGTGATTTTTTTGATAAATATGATTTTAACAAAAACAATATTCTTATATTAACAGAAGAGGAATATAAAGAAAGAAAAACAGAAGCAGATACATATGATACATTATTAATAAATAATGAAAATAATTCCTTCTCAAGCGATAAAGCTATAATAGAGGAATATATTAAAAATGCAAAAAATAAAGTTTGTTTCTATTTTGGAGCTTTGAGAGTAGATGCAGATAGTGAAAAGAGTAATTTTGCAAGTACTCGTACAACCCTTTACATTCAACTTTTAGCACTTCTTCGCTATAAGAAATTAATGCTAGATTGATAAAATTTTTCCTTTAACGATACAAATGAAGATTTACCTTTTTAAAACTAATTCAAAACAAAAAAAACAATGTCAAATAAAATAGAACGTATTGCCGTAGATTCTTCTATGCTCAATGCAGTAGCTTACGATGAAGAAGAACAAATTTTGTATGCTGAATTTTCGAATACAGGAAATATTTATGCGTATTATGAAGTAGAAAAAGAAGTTTTTGAAGAACTTTTAGAGGCTGATTCTATTGGTCAGTTTATGCGAAGTGAAATTATTGGAGTGTATGGAGATTCAAAAGTAAACCGTAGAAATTTTAAATGGTAAAACTCTTTCTTGTTTTCTTGTTATATTTCTGAGCTGTCTGTAATCAGCCGTTGATAATGAGATTTTTTATACAGATAAAAAACTTATTCCTATCAAAAACGTTTGTCTAAAAAATAAGTAAAGCACCAAATCCAATTTTAATTTTATATCACTATGGCAATTAGTAGAGTCAAACTTATATCTTTATCATCAATAGCAGTTGTTTTGCTTCTTTTCTTTGGAGTAGGCAGTTTTTATTATTTCGGTTCGTTTAGTACAGGCGACAGAGCAGGTGTAGTAATAAAAATAAGTCAAAGAGGATACATTTTCAAAACATGGGAAGGTGAAATGAATCTAAATGACCAAGGAAATACAATAGAAAAATTTGAATTTTCAGTTGAAGAAGATGAAACTAAAGTTATTGAAGACCTAAAAGATGCAGCCCTTACAGGTGAACGTATCAGAATTTCGTATGTAGAAAGATACCGTACTTTTGCTTGGCGTGGAGACACAAAATACTTCATTACAGAAGTAGTTAGACAGAAAAACAATGAATTAAGAAACGAAAAAGAAGATAGTAGAGATAATTCTTCAAATCAAAATGAGAATACAGATGATCAAAAGAATGATGAACCAATAAGTACAGATACAACTACTCGTGATATGTAGAAATACTTTTAATACTTCTTAGTGCAAAATAAAAAATCCTTTACTTTATTTAGAAAAGTAAAGGATTTTTCGTTGGCAGTTCATTTACTTACCATTTATCATTAGCCACTTTTTCATTTTCTCCGTTTTCATTTTCTTCTGTATCAACATGTTTTGGTAAGAAAATGCTAAAATCTGTGTATTCTCCTTCTTTCGAATCTACTTGAATTTCTCCTTTATGAATATTTCTGACAATATCATAACAGATAGAAAGCCCTAAACCTGTTCCTTCTCCTGCAGGTTTGGTTGTAAAGAATGGATTAAAAATTTTGTCCATCATTTCTTGTGGAATTCCTGTTCCGTTATCTCTAAAGATAATCTCAACATTATCGTCATGATTAATAGTTCGGACAGTAAGCATAGGCTCAAAATTTTCTCCTAATTTTCGCTTTTTATTATAGAGAGCATACAACGAATTACTAACAACATTCAAAAACACACGCCCCAAATCTTGTGGAATAATCTTTACATTTTCTACGTTTGCATCAAGGTTTGTTTCTATTTTGGCAGCAAAACCTTTGTAATTATTAATTGTGCTATGGTAAGCCAAGCTAATATATTCCTGCAACATCGTATTGATGTGTGTATCTTGATAAACTCCTTTTCGGTCTTGTGAGTGCATCAACATATTATTAATGATGCTATCAGCACGTTTTCCATGTTCATGGATTTTTTCTGAGTTTTCATTCAGATTCTGCAAAATATCTTTAATATTGTCTACATCATCTGGCGTAATATCTTTCAAACTTCCCTCAACAATATCTTTTCCAACGTTAGCAAAAGTATCATTGAGTTCGACAATCATTTCCTTTGAAAGCTCTGAAAAATTAATGATAAAATTCAATGGATTTTTTATTTCATGTGCAATTCCTGCTGTCAACTCTCCTAGAGAGGCTAATTTTTCTTGTGCAATGACTTGCTTTTGAGCATTTTTGAGTTTGCTAAGTGTTGTTTCTAATTTAAAATTAGTTTCTTTTATCTGAGAAAGAGCTTTTTTGAGTTCAGAAGTTCTTTCTTCTACTCGGCGTTCTAATTCTGATTTATGATTTTTTTCTAGCTTAATGATACTCAAATAAGCATTTATACGGCTAGTAAGCTGATAGTCATCAATTGGTTTGGTAAGATAATCAGTTGCTCCTAATGAAAAACCTTTTTCTTTGAACTCTTCAGATTTGTAGGCTGCTGTAAGAAAAACAATAGGAATATTTCTGGTCTTTTTACGGCTACGAATCAGTTTTGCCGTTTGAAAACCATCCATTTCAGGCATTTGAATATCCAAAATGATAAGGTCAATCGACTCACGCATCAAAACCTCTAAGGCTTCAATACCCGAATTTGCCTCTACAATTTCAATTTCTTCAAAATGTTCTTCCAATAATGCACGAAGAGTAAATAAATTACTCGGAACATCATCTACAATAAGTACCTGAATGCGAGATAGTTGCTCAGACATGCGTCTTTTTTTAGTTGATTAAGTTGAAATTTGTCTTTTTGCTTTAAACGTATTTATATACTAAATATAAACTTTCTATTTTCAATAAACAAACTCTTTAAAAAATGGAATCTGTAAAAACAATCCTAAATATACAATTTTATAAACACCTTTACAATTTTACATCATTCTTTGCAATAATACAACCGTATTGAACTACAATTTTGCTTAACCGTCACTTTTTAGACAAAAACAGAGTTTGCTTCTATGAATGAAAGTAAATAGAAGTTATTTATTTAAAATGCTTTGGTTCTACTTTGGTGGCTAATCATCAAAAAAGTAAAAATTAGGCTTTTTTTGGGGGATAAACTTTTACTATTTCCCAAATTTTACCTGTTTCTAAATCAATTTGAACTCTAACTTCTGATATTTTGTTACAGTTTGGGCAAGTTGCATTCCCTCCTGTTTCTATCCATTCATAATCTCCTCCATGAGAAGGATAATTATATGAAATATTAGATAAGCTAGGCGAAACACTTTCCTTACAATAAGGACAATTCATTTTTAATGGATTTTTCATAAAATAGATTTGATAAAAACTGAATTTCAAAAAAACAATTCTAAAATAAGAAAAAATACTCAATGCAAGAAAGACCAAAATTTTTAGTTGTCTGTGGTAAAAACAAAAAACGCAGCCGAACAGCCGAATTTATTTTTAAAAATGATGAGCGTTTTGATATTCGTTCTGTGGGTGTAAGTCCGAAAAGTAATCGAAAAATTACCGAAAATGATATAATTTGGGCAGATTTGATTTTGGTAATGGAAAATGACCACAAACAAAAAATCAAGAAAATCTATTCTCACTTAGAAATTCCGACAATTGAAGTTTTGAATATTCCAGATGAATACGAATTTATGGATGAAGAACTTATCGAAATTCTGACTGAAAAAATAAATTCTTTTTTATAAATGGAGTATAGCTGCGCTAGTCATACAATGATTCTTGCTCCTTTTCAAATAAGTGAATTACATTCGGCTTACAATCATAGTTTTTGTATTTGCTATTTTAAGTTGTACATTTTTTTTGATTTTGACTTTTAAATCTTAGATTTGGGCTAGTTATAGAAATGCAAATACACGGCTACAAGCCGAATACATATAAATATAACTCACTCGGCAAAGCCAAGCGACGGCATTTGTGGTTTTGCGAGCAACAGCAGGGGCTTTATATACTGAAATAAAATATTATTCTAATATGTCAAAAACAAAACACACTATATTTTTATTTATAATAATGTTCGCAATTACATACAAGAGTTATACGAAAAATCAGTTTTATGATACAAAAACTCATGTAAAAGGTATTTTGGTTGAGAAATTTAATTTGAAAGAAATACAGTTTATAAGAGAAAACAAGCGATTGGCAAAACTAGGAAAATCTCATTCTATTCCAATAGATTATGAGGTGGTTGATTTTTTTGTACCATTGGACAGTCTTGTGAGCTATTCTTTGTCATCTATAATTTCACAAACAGATGAATGTTATGGTGATGCATCTTATTTGATAGATCCAAAAGATAATATATCTAGCATAAATGTGTTTTGTCAGGAGTTTAATTATAA